>NZ_JBTRDW010000005.1:0-501552 GCF_054823405.1 Kluyvera sp. 1366 | reverse complement strand
CATGGGTAAAGGATGTTAAAAAGTGTTCACCATGTCCCCGAACACCTGTCTACCATGTCCCCGGACTGTACAGGGAGAGGGCCGGGGTGAGGGCACCAGACCGCACCGCACTACCACCTTACTCCGCGGCTTCGCGCATCATCTCTTCGTGTGGAATATCCTGCAAAATCTGCTCGAAACTGCGCAGACGTTTATAGATCGACATCAGCTCAACCAGCGTCGACCAAGAGGTAATGAGATACTGGAATGACGAACGCACCTGATCAAACACGTTAGTGATTTGGTTCATCATGCCCAACGTAATGGATGCGGTCACAATCGACGGTAACAGTAAAAACAGTCCGAACAGATTATCGACCTGCAGATAAAGAATGCGGGTGATATTAAAGTACAGATAGTGGAAATAGAGGCGGAAATAGTTATGGCGTACGCGGCTAAATAACTCTGCCACCGTTGGCGGAGCCGCCCGATCGGCATGATCCTCCCCGTACACCAGCTCTTTACGATAGGCCGCTTCAACCCGTTGATTGCGGAATTCCAGTCCGGGTAGCTTGATACCTACCAGCGCCAGTAAACCCGTACCAAAAATTGACCACAGCAGGGCGGCGATGACCAGCGCGTAAGGAAGATTGCCAAGAATTGGCACCTCTTTAACGTTGGGTGACAGTGCGACCAACACCGGCAGAAATGCCACCAGCGTCATGATCGCCTGAATAAAATTCACTCCCCAATCTTCCAGTGTGCCGGCGAAGCGCATGGTATCTTCCTGGACACGCTGCGCAGCACCTTCCACGTGGCGTAAGCGTTGCCAGTTATGCATGTAGTAGTTGTTCATCGCAGTACGCCAGCGGAATATCCAGTGGCTGATAAAGAAGGAGCTTATTACACCAATCACTACCGCGATCAGCGCGATACCGAGGAAAGCGGTGAGCTGATGGTAAAATTCCTCAATAGTGACGGCATTCGCCTTGCTCAGCGCTTTTTGGATCATATTGCCAAACGGATTGTACCAGGCATTGATCGCCACGCTCACCTGCACGCTAAACCAGGTAATGAAGATGATTAACGCAGCCCCCCAAACCGACCAGCGCTGCCACGGATGGTTATCAATCACGCGCCACGCCAGCGCAAAGAGGCCGGCAACGATCCAGTAATAGGCGTAAAACCACAGTTGGCTGATGTGAATAAAACGGCTGGCATTGGTTGGCAAAGGTTCGTGCATCGCCGCCTGTAGTGCAGGCCAGCGCGCCGGGAAATCACTGAAAAAGCCAAACCAGGCAAAAATCGCCAGCAAACTCCAAATCGCAGCTGAGCTGAAAAACAGCGTTGGCCGCGGAAAAAAGGACTTAAACATAGGCACTCCGCTGTTGTGTGTACGCTTTTATACCGCTTCAGACCTCTATCTGTCTGTTGTGGGTTGTATCAGACGATGTCAGTTTCGCCGCTGCGATGTAAAACGACAGCGGCAATTGTTAAGTAATTAGTGCGAATTTGTTTCTAGCAACTAAATTATCCACAGCAATGGTGTTACAATATTTGTACTGTTACCGGTAACAGTGCTGCTGTATCCCTTAAGCTATCAATAAAAAAACAATACAACGCAACTACTTAACTTTCATGCCGCATTATATGTGGTACTGAGGCAATGTCATGTCAGAACAAAAAAATGGTCACACTCGCAGGGATTTTCTGCTGAGAACCATCACCCTGGCGCCGGCAATGGCGGTGGGCAGTACGGCGATGGGCGCACTGGTGGCACCAATGGCCGCTGGGGCAGCAGAACAAAACGCATCACCACAACAGGCGCGTAGCTACCAGCCCTCCTGGTTCACCGCCGAAGAGTTTGCCTTTATTACTGCGGCCGTGGCGCGCCTGATCCCCAACGACGAACGCGGTCCTGGCGCACTGGAAGCTGGCGTGCCGGAATTTATCGATCGTCAAATGAACACGCCGTATGCCACCGGTAACAACTGGTACATGCAAGGCCCGTTCAATCCCGATCTGCCAAAAGAGTTGGGTTATCAGCTGCCGCTGGTGCCGCAGCAGATCTACCGTCTCGGCCTCGCCGATGCCGATGGCTGGAGCAAAAAACAGCACGGCAAAGTGTTTGCCGAGCTGACGGGCGAACAGCAAGACGCGCTGCTGACCGCGTTTGAAAGCGGCACGGCCGAGTTCCCGCAGCTGCCAGCGAAAACCTTCTTCTCTTTCCTGCTGCAAAACACCCGCGAGGGCTATTTCAGCGATCCGATCCACGGCGGCAACCAGGGCATGGTGGGCTGGAAGCTGATTGGCTTCCCAGGCGCACGCGCTGACTTTATGGATTGGGTAGAACGCGGCGAACGTTATCCGTTCCCGTCAGTGGATATTCGCGGGGAGAGGACGTAAGCGTGGCAAATGAATTGAAAAAAGTGGATGCGGTCGTCGTCGGTTTCGGCTGGGCGGGTGCCATCATGGCGAAAGAGCTGACCGAAGCGGGCCTGAATGTGGTGGCGCTGGAGCGCGGTCCGCATCGCGATACCTACCCGGATGGATCCTATCCGCAGTCGATCGATGAACTGACCTATAACATCCGCAAAAAGCTGTTCCAGGATCTGTCGAAAAGCACCGTAACGATTCGTCACGATGCCTCGCAAACCGCCGTACCTTATCGCCAGCTGGCAGCGTTTCTGCCCGGCACTGGCACCGGCGGCGCGGGTCTGCACTGGTCAGGCGTGCATTTCCGTGTTGACCCGGTAGAACTGAACCTGCGCAGCCATTACGAGCAGCGTTACGGTAAAAACTTCATTCCGGAAGGCATGACGATTCAGGATTTCGGCGTCAACTATGACGAGCTGGAACCCTTCTTCGATCAGGCCGAGAAAGTGTTCGGCACCTCGGGCAGCGCCTGGTCAATCAAAGGCAAACTGCTGGGCAAAGAGAAAGGCGGCAACCCGTACGCGCCGGATCGCTCCAGCGATTTCCCGCTGCCGGCGCAGAAGCGCACCTACTCGGCGCAGCTGTTCGCGCAAGCGGCGGAATCAGTGGGTTATCACCCTTATGATATGCCGTCGGCCAACACCTCAGGCCCCTACACCAACACCTACGGCGCACAGATGGGCCCGTGCAACTTCTGCGGTTTCTGCAGCGGTTACGCCTGCTACATGTATTCCAAAGCCTCGCCGAACGTCAATATCCTGCCCGCGCTGCGTCAGGAACCGAAGTTCGAGCTGCGCAACAACGCCTACGTGCTGCGCGTCAATCTGACCGACGATAAAAAGCGCGCCACCGGCGTGACCTATCTCGATGGTCAGGGCCGCGAAGTGGTGCAGCCTGCGGATCTGGTGATCCTGTCGGCGTTCCAGTTCCACAACGTGCATCTGATGCTGCTCTCCGGCATCGGCAAGCCGTATAACCCGATTTCCAACGAAGGTGTGGTTGGGCGTAACTTCGCCTATCAGAACATCTCGACGCTGAAAGCGCTGTTCGATAAAAACACCACCACCAACCCGTTTATCGGTGCCGGTGGCGCAGGTGTGGCGGTGGACGATTTCAACGCCGACAACTTCGATCACGGTCCGCACGGTTTCGTGGGCGGTTCGCCATTCTGGGTGAACCAGGCCGGTACCAAGCCGATCTCGGGTTTGCCGACGCCGAAAGGCACGCCAAACTGGGGCAGCCAGTGGAAATCTGCGGTCGCGGATACCTATAACCATCACATCTCGATGGATGCGCACGGCGCGCACCAGTCGTATCGCGCCAACTATCTCGATCTCGATCCGAACTACAAAGATGCCTACGGCCAGCCGCTGCTGCGTATGACCTTTGACTGGCAGGATAACGACATCAAGATGGCGCAGTTCATGATCGGTAAGATGCGCAAAATCACCGAAGCGATGAACCCGAAAATGATCATCGGCGGCGCGAAAGGGCCGGGCTCGCACTTCGACACCACCGTGTATCAAACCACGCACATGAGCGGCGGCGCGATCATGGGTGAAGATCCGAAAACCAGCGCGGTGAACCGTTACCTGCAGAGTTGGGATGTGCCGAACGTGTTTGTGCCAGGTGCGTCGGCTTTCCCGCAGGGACTCGGCTACAACCCTACGGGCATGGTCGCCGCGTTGACCTATTGGTCAGCCAAAGCGATTCGTGAACAGTATCTGAAGAACCCCGGCCCGCTGGTACAGGCATAAGGAACACGGCGATGATTAAAAGCATTTTAGCCCTGTTTCTGGGCACCATGACGTTCGCCGCAGTGGCGGACGAAGCAGGTTCGGACGCGTTGGTGAAGCGCGGTGAGTATCTGGCGCGCGCGGGCGACTGCGTGGCGTGTCACAGCGCGCAGGGCGGCCAGCCGTTTGCCGGTGGACTGCCGATGGCGACGCCGATCGGCACCATTTACTCCACCAACATCACGCCGGATAAAACCACCGGGATTGGTGACTACAGCTACGACGATTTCCAGAAAGCGGTGCGTCACGGCGTAGCGAAAAACGGCGACACGCTTTATCCGGCGATGCCGTATCCGTCTTACGCGGTGGTCAGCGATGACGACATGAAGGCGCTCTACGCCTACTTCATGCACGGCGTGCAGCCGGTGGCGCAGGCCAACAAAGAGAGCGACATTCCGTGGCCGCTGTCGATGCGCTGGCCGTTGTCCATCTGGCGCGGCATCTTTGCGCCGGATGTGAAAGCGTTCCAGCCGGCGGCACAGGAAGATCCGCAGCTGGCACGTGGTCGCTATCTGGTGGAAGGTCTCGGTCACTGTGGCGCTTGCCATACGCCGCGTAGCATCACCATGCAGGAAAAAGCGCTCAACAACGGCGAAGGCAACAACTATCTTGCCGGCAGTAGCGCGCCGATTGATGGCTGGACCGCCAGCAACCTGCGTGGCGATAACCGCGATGGCTTAGGCCGCTGGAGCGAAGAGGATCTCAGGCAGTTCCTGCGCTTTGGCCGCAACGATCACACCGCCGTATTCGGTGGCATGACCGATGTGGTGCAGCACAGCCTGCAGTACCTGAGCGATGAGGATATCAGCGCGATTGCTAAGTATCTGAAATCCCTCGGCGCGAAAGATCCGAATCAAGCGGTGTTTAAGCAGGATGATGCGGTGTCTCAGGCGTTGTGGAAAGGTGACGACAGCCAGCCAGGCGCATCGACGTATGTCGATAGCTGCGCGGCGTGTCACAAAACCGACGGCAGCGGCTATCAGCGCTTCTATCCGGCGCTGCGCGGCAATCCGGTGGTGATGGCAGATGATCCGACCTCGCTGATTCACATCGTATTGGTCGGCGGCACTTTGCCGGGCGTGAAAGGCGCACCCACGGCGATCACCATGCCGGCGTTCGGCTGGCGTCTGAACGATCAGCAGGTGGCGGATGTGGTGAACTTTATCCGTGGCAGCTGGGGCAATGACGTGAAGTCGAGCGTGTCGGCGAAAGATGTGGCCGAGTTGCGTAAAGACGAAACCGTGCAGCCAAAGCAGGGTAATGCGGATATTAAGGTGTTGGAAGGGCAGTAACCCGTTGTGTGCTCGCTGTCCCCCATCCCGTGCTCGCTGTCCCCCTCCTCGGTCCTCCCCCATTAATGGGGGAGGAAGATGCTGCTATATGGTAGTTCTGAAGCTGCATGTGGCAGCGTCTCCTTCCCCCGCTAGCGGGGGAAGGCCGGGATGGGGGACAGCCAGCACGATCTGGGGCAGCCAGCACGATCCGGGACAGCCAGCACGCTCAACCCTCAAATATTCTCCAAATCCATCCCACGGGTCTTCGGCCCGTAAATCCCCACCGACAGCATCACAATCAGCATGCTCAGCACGATAAAGGCGATCACGCCCTGGCTGCCGGCATACTGCAAAATAAGGCCAATCAAAATACTGCTGAACACCGTCGACAGGCGGCTAAACGAGTAGCAGAAACCCACCGCGCGGGCGCGAATGTGCGTCGGGAAAATCTCGGTCTGATAAGCGTGATAGCTGAAGGTTAGCCATGCATTGCTGTAAGTGATCAGGAAACCACAGATGATCATCAGCACCGGATGGGTCATAAACGCAAACAGCGTGCCGAACACCACCGTCATCAGCGATGAAAACACGATCTGCCATTTATTCTCGAGCTTATCGGCGTAGCGGCTGCAAATCAGCGAGCCGAGCGGGTAGGCCAGCGTAATGAAAAACGCATACAGCAGGCTGTGCGTGACGGTGGCGCCTTTGCCCGACAGCAGTGCCGGCAGCCAGTTGCCGAAGCCAAAAAAGCCGATCGCCTGAAAGAAGTTCATCACCACCAGCATCAGCGTGCGCTTGCGATAGGCCGGTGCCCAAATCTCGCTGAAACGCCCTTGCTTAGGTTGCTCAGGTGCGAACCGTCCCCCATCCCGGCCTTCCCCCACAACTGGGGGAAGGGGAGATGCGATACCACAGCGCTTTTCCATCGCACTCAGCACCTGATGCGCTTCCTGATGCCGTCCTTGTTGCGCCAGCCAACGCGCCGATTCGGGCAGGTTTTTTCGAATCAGCCAGATCACCAGCGAGCAGACCGCACCGGCGATCACCACCCAGCGCCAGCCTTCGAGGCTGAGAATAGTTTGCGGCACCAGCCACCACGACATCAGCGCCACCGTCGGTACCGACAGGAACTGGATAAAGAAGGAGAAGGCGAACGCGCGGCTGCGCAGATGCGCCGGTACCCATTCAGAAAGATAGGTATCGATGGTCACCAGCTCGACGCCGAGGCCAATGCCGACCAGGAAGCGGAACAGGATAATCATCTCTGCGCTCTGCTGGAACGCCATCAGCAGCGAAAACGCGCCGTACCACGCCAGCGCGCACATAAAGGTCAGGCGGCGACCAAAACGGTCGGCGTAGGGCGCAAGCAAACTCGCGCCGACAAACAAACCGAGGAAGGTGGCCGAGGCAAATGCGGCCTGGTCGGCGATGCCGAACACGCCCGCAGAACCGGTATGAAACACGCCCGCCGCCACCAGGCCGGAGCTGATATAGCCGGTTTCAAACAGATCGTAGAGCTCAAAGAAGCCGCCCAGCGCCAGCAGCGTGATAAAGCGCCACAGGCCGGCGGACGAGGGCAGCGCATCAATGCGCCCGGCTAAGGTACGGCGATCCGCGCTCATGTGATCGTTCGCCATCCCTGTCGACGTGATGGTTGTCATTATTATGTATACCTCGTGTTTGCAGAACCCGCTGACGGCTGAGATGGGTTTTAAAAATGATTAACCGTTAGCAAGCGAAGGAATAGCAGGATAATAAATTCGCTGAGAGTTGCCGAGAGGCGGGACGGTGACATTTTGGCAACATACGTTGCAGTTCACAGAAAAGTGATCGCCATCCGTGGCGCAGGCTTAATGCAGGCTTGGGTAGACGCCGGGACCGATCGGTAAACCCAGCGCGTACCACGCCAGCAGCAGCACAATCCAGGTGGTGAAGAACACCAGCGGATAGGGGAAGATCAGCACGTAATAGGTGCCCAGTTGCGCATCTTTTTGATAACGCTGCAGGAAGCCGAGGAACAGCGGCAGGAACGGCGACATCGGTGCCAGCGGCAACACCGCAGAATCGGCGATGCGGAAGATCATCTGGGCAAACGCCGGATGGAAGCCAAGCAGCATAAACATCGGCACAAATACCGGCGCCAGAATCGACCAGATCGCCGAGCCGCTGGCGATAAACATGCACAGAAACGCCGACAGGAACATCAAGCCCATAAACGCCGGTGCGCCGCTGATGCCCGCGCTCTCCAGCACATCGGTCAGGCCGATGGCCATGAACTTGCCCATGTTGCTCCAGTTGAAGAAGGCCACGAACTGCGACAGCGGAAACACCATCACAATAAAGCCCGCCATGCTCTTCATCGGATCCACCAGCAGCTGCGGGATATCATCCGCGCGGCGAATCTGCTTGGTTACCGCGCCATAGGCAATCGCCACCACAAAGAAGAACAGGATGATGATTGGCACGATGCCCTGAATAAACGGCGAGGGAATAATGCCGCCGGTTTTTGGATTGCGCAGCGGCGCGTGTTCCGGCACCACCAGCAGCGCCATCAGCGCGATAAACACCAGCGCGGCGATACCGGCGGCTTTCAGGCCGCGATTCTCCAGCGCGGTGAGCGGCGGCAGACGATCGCTATTGCCGCCGTTCCACGCGGGCAGGCGCGGCTCGACAAACTTGTCGGTCAGCAGCGCACCGGCGATGGTCAGCACAATCACCGAACTGGCCATAAAGTACCAGTTGTCGATCACGCTAACGTGTACGGTGTCGCTCACCGCTTTGGCGGCTTCGCTACTGATGCCGGACAGCAGCACGTCGGTGGTGACAATCAGCAGGTTGGCGGTAAAACCGGACGCCACGCCCGCGATCGCCGCCATCAATCCCGCCACCGGATGACGTCCCACCGCGAGGAAGATCAGCGCGCCGAGCGGCGGCATTACTACCAGCGCGGCATCGGACGAAATGTGGCTGAAGAAGGCGATAAACAGCACCATGTAGCTGGCGTAGCGACGGCTCACGCGCGAAGCCATCTTCACCATCAGCGACTGCAGCAGGCCGACTTTTTCCGCCAGGCCAGCACCAATCACCAGCGCCAGAATCGATCCCAACGGCGTGAAGCCACTGAAGTTTTTGATGATATTGGGCAGGATCCATTGAATCCCTGCCACGCTCAGCAGGTTATTCACCCGCACCAGCTCGCCGTTGGCCGGGTTTTTCACCGCCACGTCGAGGCTGCTGAGCACGGCGGTGGCCACCATCAGCACCACAATCAAATAGACGAACAGTAAAAACGGGTTCGGCACTTTGTTGCCGACGCGTTCAATCCAGCTAAACAGCTTTCCAGGGCTGCGGTTCTCCGTTGTTATTTCCATGGCAGGTCCTCATCAGTCGTCTTATTGTGTTTGCATGCCCTTCATACTTCGAGCTGCAGGTGCGTTGGCTGCGTGCAGCTCGAAGTATTTTGGGCTTTAGTTTTTATATTTTTTTTTGCCCGCGTTTATAAACGCGAGAGGTAAATCCTAGGACGTTAACTTCGACGGTGTGACATCCGCTGGAATCGGGCAGGCGTAAGGCTGCTCGCGGCGTACACGCTGGAACTCGTCGCGGCAGCGCGCCAGCGCCGCGTCATCCTGCAGCAAGGTCAGCGCGGTGGCGGCCATCACTTTGGCGGCCAGACACATGCCTTTGTGCGCAATGGACGTGCGGCCCTGCGCCACCAGCTGCCAGGTGTGCAGCGGCGTGCCGAAGGCGAAGCAGGGCGCAAAGCATTGCGCGGTGGGCGTCACCCAACTCACATCGCCAACGTCGGTTGAGCCGTAAAGGATCTCGCGCGTCACTGCATAGGGCGCCACTTCATCCATCAAAATCTTGTCGCCCAGCGCCGCTGCCCAGGCAACGCCCGCTTCACCGCCGGTGCGCGCCGCATTGAGACGTGCGTTACGCAGATCGTCTTTGCTTAGCGTGGAGCGCATCTCGGCGGCAAACGCCTGTTCCGCATCACTGTAGTCAGGCAAACCAAACTGATGCAAATAGCGCTCCATCACGCTTTCCAGTGCGCGATTCGGCACGTAATTGGAGCAGGCTTTATCGAAGCGCACCGTCATCTGCGTGTCGGTCATCAGCGCCGCGCCTTTGGCGATGTTGATGACGCGCTGATAGATATCCTGCGCTTGATCGAGCTGCGGCGCGCGAATCAGGTACAGCACTTCGGCATCGGCTTGCACCACATTGGGGGAGACGCCGCCGGCATTGGTCACCGCGTAGTGCAGACGCGCTTCCTGCACGATGTGCTCGCGCAGAAAGTTGGCGCCGGTGTTCATCAGCGTCACCGCATCCAGCGCGCTGCGCCCTAAATGCGGTGAGTTGGCCGCATGCGCCGCCACGCCTTTGAAGCGGAAGGCGGCCTGAATATTGGCCAGCGTGCTGAGGTTGAACATGCCGCTAAAACCTTCGGGATGCCAGGTCACCGCCGCGTCGACATCGTCGAACAAGCCTTCGCGCACCATAAAGGTTTTGCCGGAGCCACCTTCTTCGCCGGGACAGCCGTAAAAGCGCAGCGTGCCGCGCTGGCCGTGTTGCGCCCACCAGGCTTTGATGGCGAAAGCGGCGGCCAAACCGGCGGTGCCGAGCAGATTGTGTCCGCAGCCGTGGCCGTTGCCGTTTTCCACCAGCGGCTGCGGCGTGGCGCACCCCGATTGCTGGCTCAGACCGGCCAGCGCATCGAACTCGCCGAGAATGGCGATCACCGGTTTGCCGCTGCCAATGCTGGCAATAAACGCGGTGTCGATGTTGCCGACGCCGCGCTCCACGCGAAAACCTTCCTGTTCCAGCGCATCGGCCAGCAGTGCGGAAGACGTTGTCTCTTCAAAACGGGTTTCCGGTACGTCCCAGATGGCATCGCTGAGGGCGGTAAAACGCGGCTGGTTTTGGTTGATGTAGCGATCAATAAATTCGCTGTGGCTCATCGCTGGCCTCCAAACTGTGCGTGATTGAGGGCCAGCGTCGCCAGCGTTTGCACCGCGGTCGCCATGATCGCTTCGTCAAAATCGAACTTCGCGTTGTGATGGCCCGCCGCCAGATCGCAGCCGAAAATCACGTAGGAGGATTGGCCGCCGCGCTGCTGCACGCGCTCCAGCATGTAAGTGGCATCTTCCGAGCCCGCCGCCTGCTGTTTCGTATCGACCACTGAGGTGAAAATGCCCAGCGCCTCGGCCTGCTGGTGGATGAACGCCACCCACGGCGGGCTCGGCGTGCAGCTGCGCGCGCCGCCCATCAGCTTGACCTCATATTCCACGCCGTACATCGCCGCCGCACCGCCAATCACGCGCAGCGCCTGCTGATAGATATCATCGTTAACCTGGTTGCTGACGCCGCGCGTTTCCACCTTCATCAGCGCGCAGTCGGGCACCACGTTGCGTCCGGTTCCGGCCTGCAATACGCCGACGTTGACGCGCGCCACACCGCCGCTGTGCTGCGGCAGGTTGTGCAGCGCCAGCGTTGCCTGCGCCGCCGCCAGCAGGGCGTTACGGCCCTCTTCCGGTTTGCCGCCGGCGTGCGCGCCGACGCCGGTGAAACTGACGTCGAGTTTGGTGGTGGCGAGGAAGCTGTCGCTGCCACAAACGATTTCGCCGGCGGGCACGCCGGTACCAAGATGAATGGCGGTGAACAGATCGACATCATCCACCACGCCAGCGGCCACCATCGCCTTCGCACCGCGTACGCCTTCTTCCGCTGGCTGGAAAATGATTTTGATGGTGCCGCTCAGCTGCGCTTTCATCTCCATCAACACGCCCGCCAGCGCCAAACCGATGGTGGTGTGGCCGTCGTGACCGCAGGCGTGCATCATGCCGGGATTGCAGGAGGCAAAGCCTTCGCGCGTTGGCAGATGATCGGCGGCGCGGCTTTCGTTCTGATCGAGCGCATCCATATCCACGCGGAAACCCATCACCGGGCCGGGACGACCGGTTTCCAGCGTGGCGACCACGCCACAAAATCCGCCGGAGAAGTGTTTAATCCACTGCGGCAGCGCGCCTTGTTCCAGCGCGCGCGCTTCCTGCTGCGCCAGCACTTCATCAGAGGGCAATCCCATGCGCGAGTCGGCATCGATCACCTCGCGGCCCAGCTTGAGTTGATAACCAAGACGATGCAGCTCTTCAGCCACCAACGTGGCGGTGCGGAACTCCAGCCAGCCCGATTCGGCAAAGTGGTGTAGATCGCGTCGCCAGGCCTGCATCTGCGGGATGCGCGCGTTGACGAGGTCAGAAAGGGTTTTCATCGGCATTTCCTTTGTGTTGGTTTTTTATGCATTTATCCGAATCTACACATTGGTTTTGCCGCGCATAAGATGCGAATATCTTGCTACTGATAAACAATGGTTATCACCAAACTATGTCTGCGAACCTCAAACTTCATCAGTTGCGCGCTTTTGTTGCTGTGGCGCGTCAGGGCAGCATCCGCGCCGCCAGCCGCTTGTCCGGGCTTTCACAGCCTGCGCTGACCAAAGCGATCCAGGAACTGGAGCTGGCGCTGGGCGCGCGCCTGTTCGAGCGGCGACAGCAGGGCGTTACGCTGACTGATATCGGTGATAACTTTTTCAAGCATGCCAGCCTGGTGCTGGAAGAGTTGCGGGTGGCGCAGGAAGATATTCAGCAGCGGCTGGGATTGGCTGGCGGGCGCGTCAATATCGGCGTGGGTGGCAGTATTGCGCGCACCGTCATGCCGCAGGTGATCAATCAGTTTCATCGCGAATATCCGCTGGTCAAGGTGCGGATTGTTGAAGGTCAGCTGGTTTCGATGGTGCATGAACTGCGTCAGGGCGAGCTGGATTTCACCATCAATACCTACGATAAAAATCATCTCGATCAGGAGTTAGTTTTTGAACGGCTGATGGAGCGCGATTATCAGGTGGTGATGCGCAAAGGGCATCCGATGGCGCATGCGCGCACGCTGGCCGAGCTGCAACACTGCGACTGGACCATGCCGACACCGCAAGGGAGCTATTATCGGCTGCTGCACGATCTGTTTGGTGAGCGCGGCATGGCGCCGAAAATCGTCGTCACCTGCGAGACCTTTATGGCCTGCACCAGCCTGGTGGCGCAGAGCGATTTCGTCAGCATTATTTCGCGCGACGTGATTGAAGACCCGACGCACGGCGGCCAGCTGATTTCCCTCGTTCTCGACGAACCTTTACCGAAAGCCACTTTTTATCTTATCCAGCGCAAAGACACCGCATTGACGCCGATGAGTGCCTACATGGCGCAGCTGTTCCGGCGCTACTGTCAGCAAAGGTAAGAGTGCGGCCCGGCTCGCAACTGTATAACTATTGCGCACTACACTTGCAGTGGACATTCCCTTTATGGAGAACAGACCATGCAAGTTACCCCGTATGTGTTTTACAGCGGTCGCTGCGAAGAGGCGATTGCCTTCTACCTCGACGCCACCGACGGCGAGCTGCTGTTCAAGATGACCTATGGCGATATGCCGGATGAAACGCCGGTGGAGGATGAAGGCTGCATCTCGGGCGTGAGCTTTTCGCCGGAGCAGATCATGCATGCCCATCTGCGTATCGGGCAGGGTGAATTGATGATGAGTGACGGCGCACCGCAGGCGGCGTATGGCGGTTTTGCTGTGAGTTTATCCACGCCGGATGAGGCGCAGGGCAAGCGTTGGTTTGATGCGTTGTCAGCGGGCGGTGAGGTGACGAAAAGCTGGGCACCGACGTTTTGGGCCAATGGCTTTGGCATGTTGACCGATAAGTTCGGCGTGCCGTGGATGGTAAATGCGTATAAGCCGCAGATTTGAGTGGATGGTGCGCGCTGGCCCTCACCCCAGCCCTCTCCCGCAAGCGGGAGAGGGAGTTGGTAGGGGCACGATCTGTTCCCTCTCCCACTTGTGGGAGAGGGTTAGGGTGAGGGAAACCAACAACTTAGAAGTTGTAACCCACCACCAAATAGTAACCCCAACCGGTTGATTTCACTTCAAATGGACCGTTACCGAAGTTCAGCTCCTGGCCGTCAGCCCACTGGCCGCCGTTGTGGAAATAACGCGCCACGGTAGAAACATGCCAGTGATCGTAGTTCAGCGACAGAATGTGGCTGGACGCAATCGAGTTGCTGGTGCGTGAACGATCGGACTTATCACGCAGATCTGAACCCCAGTCGAAGTTGGTGAAGCCGATATAGCTCAGCTTGCCGCCCCACAGATCGGTAATCGGCACAAAGTATTTCACCTTAAAGCGATAACCATCCCAGCTGTTTTCGTTCGCCGCACCGTAGTTTTCCCACTGGTATTTAGCGTAAACGTTCAGCGACAGGCCGATATCGCTGTGCGTATCGATGTCGGTGCCAAGACCCATGTACCAGGTGTTCTGACGGTTATCGCTGTTGCGACCCATGTCATAGATGTAGTTGTTGGCGAAGTACCATTCTTTAAACGGACCAAAAGAGAGATCGGTGCCGGTCAGCTTATCGATGGAGAAACGTGGCTCAATTTCCATGAACATCGGCGAACCGTGGTCGAACACGCCGTTAGCGTTGCTGTTGCCCACGCCGAAGAAGTTGGTCAGATCGAGGTAGCCATAGAAATCGAACCAATCCTTTTTGGCAAAGGCTTCATATTCCAGGTACACGTCGTTGTTGAACTGGGGTCCAAAACGGGTGTGGTAACTGCCCACCACGTTCACGCTCTGATGCCACCAGTCAGAAACGTACTGCGGATCGCTGTCTGCTGCTTGTGCCGCACCAGTCCAGCTGCTGGCCAATAAGGCCCCTGCTATCAACGCTTTATATTTCATTATTGTTAACCACATGCTTTTGATCGCCGGGCCGTCGCCGCGATCGGGTGAAATTGATCCCAGGGGATGGGCAGTGAGTTGTCGTATCCGGTCTGCATCGCCAGATTTTCAAGCTTGCGTAATGTGCCTGTAACAGAGGCATAGAAAATAGATTTTGGTCACGTTTGTCAAAAAGTGTTGCAGTTTGATTCACTGGAAATGTGATCGCTATCACATTAACCCCGTGTAGCGAACGGAACCCCGCAACCGTTTACGTGTCGCGTTCAGCAGGGAAAGTTATTGATGTAGGGAAAGGATGTAGCGGCGCGATTTATCGCGTTGTTTTGATGTCGCACCGTGCCCATAGCAACTTTGCGCAATACATTGCGCCGCTACGGCACGGTGAAGTTTATGGCAATGTCACGCGTACCTGCAGGCCGGCAATCTGGCCCTGCGGATCGTGGCGGTTCGATAGCGCAACCTGCATCTGATGTTTCTGCGCTACGCTGCGCACAATCGACAAGCCCAGTCCGCTGCCTTGCGCCTGCACATCCGGCGAACGGGTGAAGCGGTCAAAGGCGCGCTCGATAAAGGATTCCGCCATGCCGGGACCGTTATCGACGATATCCACCACGGTGTGATTGCCGACGCGATGCAGCAGCACATCGACCAAACTGCCTTCCGGCGTATGCAGCATCGCATTGCCAATCAGGTTATCGAACAGGCTGCGCAGATCGGAGCGGCTGGCGTGCAGGCGATAGTGTGTGGTGCCGTTGAAGCCGATATCGATGCCGCGCTTATCCGCCACCACCATCAGCTGCTCAATGCTCTCTTTCAGCAGGTCGTCCAGTTCGATGCTTTCCACTGTGGCGACCACCGATTGATCTTCCTGACGCGAGATATTCAGCAGCTGCGTCACCAGATGGCGCGTGCGCGTCACGCCCGCTTCCAGCTGGTCAAACTGGCGGCTGGCTTCACCGGGTTGAATATGTTGCCGCAGATTCTCCAGCTGCAAGGTCACGGCGGTGACCGGCGTGCGCAGCTCATGCGCCGCATCTTCAAGGAACTGGCGCTGCGATGACCATGCCGCGCGCAGTCTATCCAGCAAGGCGTTGTAAGCTGCCACCAGCGGCAGCACTTCATCCGGTAAACCATCAGGTGAAACGCTATGCGGGTGCAGGGTTTCCTGCGCCGCGATATGGCGCGACGCCACGCGCAAATCGCGCGTAATAGCGCGCACCACCAGCCATATCACAATCAGTGAGAGCGGCATCATCAGCACCAGCGGAATGATGGCGGAGAGCGCTCGCTTGACCATGATACTTTTCATGTAGCCGATATTGTGTAGCACCTGAATGTTGCCAATTTCACTGCCCAGCTCGCCGGGCCGCGTGTAAACACGCCATTCGCAGTCGTCGCCACAGTCTCCGACTTTCAAATCGGTCCAGCCTTTTTTCAGCTGCAATGGCGCATGCAGGCCCGGCCAGGAGCTGGCGCGCAGATGATTGCTTTCGTCCCACAGCTGAACGATATAGGTGCTTTTCAGTTTCTCTTCATGCATCACCATTGGCATTAGGGCCGGCATACGTTGGCTGCTGGCCCACGCATCGGCGATCTTGGCGAGCTGGTCGTCTTTCATGGTGCCCATCATGTCGCCGTAGCAGTGATAGAAATACCAGGTGACGCCGCCAATCATCGCCAGATGCAGAATCACCAGCGTGGCGAGCAGCTTATTACGCAGCGAGCGCATAAAGGTGAAAGGTTTCATATTGCCGGTACCCGCCAGCCAAGTCCGCGTACGTTGCGGATCACTTCGTTATCCAGTTTGCGACGCATACCGTGGATCAGCACATCCACCGCGTTGCTGCTGACCTCTTCGCCCCAGCCGTAAATGCGGTTTTCTAACTGTTCGCGCGAAAGAATGGCGCCCGGCCGCTCCAGCAAGGCGTAGAGCAGGGCATATTCGCGTGCGGTGAGCTGTTCGCGCTGGCCTTTGTACAGCACTTCGCGCGTCATGATGTCGATCTGCACATCGCCGCTGCCGAGCAGAGAATCTGCTGCACCGTGGCGACGGCGGGTAATGGCACGCATACGCGCCAGCACTTCTTGCAGATCAAAGGGTTTCAGCAAATAGTCGTCGGCGCCGCTGTCCAATCCCTGAATACGTTGCTGCACGGTATCGCGGGCGGTGAGCACCAGCACCGGCGTCATGTCGCCGCGCGTGCGCGCACGGCGCAGCACCTGCAGGCCATCTTCACGCGGTAAGCCCAGATCCAGTAACACGCAGGTATAGCCGCCTTCAGCCCAGGCATTGCTGGCATACACGCCGTCGCGTACCCAATCCACCGACCAACCTGCCGCTTCCAGCGCTTGCTGCAGATTCGCGCCAATCATTTCGTCATCTTCTACCAGCAGCACACGCATGATGCCCTCCAACTTAACTGAACGCAGTGTAGCGACAGATAATTAGGCCAGAATTATACCCGTTTTCCCGCTTGCTAATTCTGCGCTAATTTTCTGCTAATTAAGGGATAAATTTAACGCGCTATTGTGGCGGCACTGGACATATTGCCAACGCAGGAGAATCCCATGAATCAGCGCGAATTTATCCGTAGTTTGCTGGACTGGATAGAGAATAACTTAGGGCACGATCTGCATCTGGATGAAGTCGCACGCCGCTCGGGATACTCCCGCTGGCATCTGCAACGTCTGTTCCGTCAGCACACCGGCTTTTCACTGGCCGAGTACATTCGCCAGCGCCGGTTAACCGAATCTGCGCTGACGCTGATTAACAGCGATGAGGCGATTTTGCAGGTGGCGATGAGTTACGGCTTCGATACGCAGCAGGCTTATACTCGCACCTTCAAAAACTACTTCATGGTGACGCCAGGCCAGCTGCGCCGCCAGCGTCGCGTTGAGCCGGATCGTTTATTGTTCCCATTGGCGATGGCGAGTTGATGTATGCCTATGCGCATTCGTAGCGGCGCAATTCATCGCGCCGCTACGAAATGTACGCTGATGGACTAATGACGCCTTTTGCTTTTAAGCTGCTGTTCTCACTCTCTTAACTGCCAGAGAACATGGATAACAGCGACAATCTCTCCGCCATGATGCTGTTTGCACGCGTCGTGGAACGGCAAAGCTTTAGCGAAGCCGCACGCACCTTAGGCGTCTCCAAATCGCACGTCAGCCGTGAAGTGGCGCGGCTGGAAGTGCGCCTCGGCATCAAGCTGTTGCAGCGCACTACGCGCAAAGTGGTGCTGACGGAGCTCGGCCAGGCCTACTATCCGTTCTGCGTGCGCATGCTGGAAGAGATGCATCGCGCCGACGCCTTTGTGCAGCAGGTACATCAACTTCCCGCAGGCAACGTGCGCTTGCAGGCGCCGATCACCTACGGCTGTCAGTGCGTGGTGCCGACGCTGAATGACTTTATTCGCCGCCATATTCACATCAACGTCGATCTCGACCTCACCACCAGCGATGACCCGCAACCCAGCGCCGACGTGGCGATTGTGATCCGCGCGCGTGCGCCCGACGCGGCCAATTATCGTGAACTCGCCAGCATTGATTGGGGCTTGTACGCCACGCCAGATTATCTGGCGGCGCATGCGCCCATCGATCATCCCGACCGCCTGATGCGCCACGACTTGCTGCTGTTTCACGGCCCCGCGCACACCGCCGCGCTGCCGTTTCGCCGTGATAAACAGCGCCTGGCGCTGGATGTGCACAGCCGTTTCCGCGCCAACAACAGCATGGCGCTGCTTAATGCCGCACTGGCGGGCACCGGCATCGCTTATCTGCCCGCTTATATGACGCAAGATGCCTTAGCGCGCGGCGAAATCCAGCAGGTGCTATCAGATTGGCAAATGGATCGCCTGCACAGCTATCTGTTGCTGAAAGAGCAGCCGCAACCCTCTTCGCCGGTCACCTTGCTGTGCGATGCGTTAATCAACACCCTTGGTACAGCGTAATTGTTGTTATCTGGCAACAATGCTGCGCCGCCTGGCAATTATCCGCGCTACTCTGTTTTCTGCGCAGCGTCACTGTTAGCCTGCTAAAAAAGCAAAAAACAGGGATATCACCATGCAGCAACCTCCACTCGCGTTAGCGCCCGAACAGCAACACTGGAAGCGAAATTTGTGTATCTGCGTGCTGGGTTCGTTCAGCACCATTGTGGCGATGACGCTGCTGTTGCCGTTTCTGCCGCTCTACGTGCAGCAACTCGGCGTGCAGGAACCGGCGGCAATTGCGCGCTGGTCGGGTGCGGCCTACGGCGCCACCTTCCTCAGCGCCGCCCTGACCGCGCCGCTGTGGGGCAAACTGGCCGATCGCTATGGCCGCAAACTGATGCTGATCCGCGCCAGCCTCGGCATGGCGATTGCCATGTCGCTGATTGGTATGGCCACCGCGCCGTGGCAGCTGGTGGCGCTGCGTTTGCTGGCGGGTTTGCTCGGCGGCTACGCCTCGGGATCGACCATTCTGGTGGCGGCGCAAACGCCGAAAGAACAAACCGGCTGGGCGCTCGGCGTGTTGTCATCCGGCATTATGGCCGGCAACGTGGTGGGGCCGCTGCTGGGCGGCGTATTGCCGCCGCTGATTGGCATTCGTCACACCTTCTGGCTGACCGGCGCGGTGATTTTCCTCGCCTTCCTCGCAACCACCTTTTTGCTGAAAGAGGTGCCGCGCTCCTCTGGCAAGAAAACCCCACAGAAGATTGCTGACGATGCGAAGTCACTCAATTTGCCCGTGGTGCGGCTAATGTTGCTGTCGGGCATGCTGCTGATTTTCGCCAATATGTCGATTGAGCCGATCATCACGCTGTATATCGGCCAGTTTGTTAACGGCGATCACGCCATCACCGTCACCGCCGGATTGGTGATGGCCGCCGCCGCGCTCGGCAGCATTATTTCCGCGCCGCGTCTGGGACGGCTGGCCGATCGCGTCGGGCATGGTCGCGTGCTGGTGTATGGGCTGATAGCCTGCGCGCTGCTGCTGATCCCGCAGGCGTTTATCCGCGAAGCGTGGCAATTGGTGGTGCTGCGTTTTCTGATGGGCATGGCGCTGGGTGGATTGATGCCGTGCGTCACCGCGCTGATTCGTCACAGCGTGCCGCAGTCGCAGGTGGGCAAGATGCTGGGTTATTCAACCTCGGCGCAGTATGTCGGCCAGGTTTCAGGTCCGCTGTTCGGCGGCTTTATTGGCGGCGCGTTTGGTATGCGTCCGGTGTTTCTGGCGACCTGCGTGATCATGGCGCTGTGCGCATTGCTGAACGCGCGAGTGCTGCGTAAAACCTAACATGTAGGGCGCCATTCATGGCAACCGTTACATATAAAAAAAGCGGGCCTAAGCCCGCTTTGTTATCTCAACGCGAAAACTTACTTCGCATCAGGCAGTGCATAAGCAATCACATAATCGCCCAGCTTGGTGCCAAACGAACCGTGACCACCGGCAGCGATAACAACGTACTGCTTGCCATCCACTTCATAGGTCATCGGCGTTGCCTGGCCGCCTGCTGGCAGACGTGCCTGCCACAGCATTTCACCGGTATTGGTGTCGAACGCACGCAGGTAGTTATCTGCGGTGGCACCAATGAAGAACACGTTACCGGCGGTGGTGATTGGGCCGCCCAGCATTGGCATACCCATTTTGAACGGCAGTGGCACTGGCGCGCTATCGCGAACCGTACCAATGCGTTTTTTCCACACGGTTTCGTTGGTCTTCAGATCAACTGCGGAGACATAGCCCCACGCCGGTTGTTTACATGGCAGACCAAACGGTGACAGGAACGGATTCAGCTCCACGCCGTACGGTACGCCGTACTGTGGCTGGATACCGGTTTCGGTGCCTGAACCGCCTTTGTCGTCAGCCGGTGGCTCGATCGGGTTGCCCGGACCGCGCGGAACCAGCTTCGACACAAACGGCAGCGCCATTGGGTTAGCAATCGCAATCTGACGATGTGGGTCAACTGCGATACCGCCCCATTCGAACATGCCAAGGTTGCCTGGGAACACCAGCGTACCTTGCTCAGACGGCGGGGTGAACGGACCTTCATAGCGCAGACGCTTGAAGATCACGCGGCATACCAGCTGGTCGTACATCGTCGCGCCCCACATGTCCTTGTCCGTCAGATTCTGTTTCGGACGGAAGGTCAGTTCGGAGTACGGCTGAGTAGGCGCAACGTGGTCACCTTTAGCGGCACCCTGTGGAACCGGAGTTTCCGGCGCAGGGACAACCGGCTCACCGGTACGACGATCCAGGACAAAGATGTTACCGGTTTTCGCCGGTGCATAAATCACCGGTACGGTTTTGCCATCTTTAGTCGTGATATCGGCCAGCGTCGGCTGCGACGGCAGGTCCATATCCCACAGATCGTGATGCACGGTCTGATACGACCACACCAGTTTACCGGTGGTGGCGTTCAGCGCCAGTACGCTGCTTGCATAACGTTCCTGCTCTGGTGTGCGGTTGCCGCCCCAGATATCTGGCGTTGACACACCCATCGGCAGGTAAACGATATCCAGTTTCGGATCGTACACCGCCGGTGCCCATGAGTTCGGTGAATTCATGGTGAAGCTGTGTTCATCCGCTGGAATCGCGTTTGGATCTTTGGCACCCGGATCGAACACCCACAGCAGTTTACCGGTGTTAACGTCGAAGCCACGGATGGCGCCTGACGGCTCACGGGTAGAGTAGTTATCGGTGACCGCACCCGCTACCACGATGGTGGTGTCGGTGATGACCGGCGGCGACGTCGGCTCATACTGGCCTGGCGTCAATACCGGCTGCTTGTGCTGCAGATCCAGTTCACCGTTGTTGCCAAAGGCAGCACAACGTTCACCGGTTTCCGCATCCAGCGCGAACATGCGGCCATCATTCACCGGCAGGTAAATGCGGCGTGAGCACAGCGCAGGTTGGGTATTGGCCGCATCGGCCGCAGCAGGCACTTCGTGGTAAGAAACGCCACGGCAGGTCACGTGCTGGAAGGTTGGATTCGGCTTCAGGCCCGGATCAAATTTCCACTTCTGCTTACCGGTTTTGGCATCCAGCGCAAACAGAATCTGGTGCGGTGAGCAGAGATACAGGGTGTCACGGATTTTGATTGGCGTGACTTCATCGGTGATTTCGCCCGGATCGTTTGGCGTCTTCAAATCGCCGGTCTGGAACTGCCAGGCAACCTGCAGCTCTTTCACATTACCGGTGTTGATCTGCTTCAGCGGGGAGAAGCGGGTGCCTTGCTGGTCACGCGCATACGCCGGCCAGTCAGCATCAGCGATGTTGCTCAGCGGCTGTGCCTGCGGAGCATTGGCTGCTGCCGCTGGAATTTCACCGTTCAGCTCTTGCGGATCGTGGAATACCGCCCACGCCAGCACCAGCACGCTGGCAAGCAGCGCCACTGACAGCAGCGCCAGAGCGCCTTTGCCGGCATTATTCAGACCGCGATACACAAACGGCAGAATCAGCCAGATGCCGAAGATCACCAGCACATCGGTACGCGGTGCCAGCGCCCAGAAGTCGAAACCGACTTCCCACACGCCCCACACCAGCGTTGCCAACAGCAGCAATGCGTACAGCAGTAATGCTGAGCCGCTACGGCGCCACAGCAGAATAGCGGTGATCAACATGACCACACCGCCAATAACGTAGTACCAGGAACCACCAATGGCGGCTAACCAAACGCCACCAACCAGCATAAACGCGCCCGTCAGCAGTGCAAACAGCACTGTGAGAAAACGGATTACGCCAAAAGATGAGGAAGCTTTCCCCATAATATTGACCTCTTTCTTTGCCATTAAAAACTAAAAAGGAAACAACGCGTTGGGTTGCTTCCCGACATAGAGTACGAAATAACGAAACGGTTCGAGCGACGCTTTCCGTGCGGCGAGATGTTCCCTTTGCGTTAAATTTTATCTTAAAAACGTTAAAGGGTTTGATATTTTTAGTGCTTTGCACTCGTTGAAGGGAAGTACTGCGACATTTTATGAGGGAATAAAGGTGTTATGTCCGGTTAGATCGGGCCACAACACCTAAGAGCAACACATTGTGTAAACGTTTACCCTTCAAACAGCGTGCTGCTGGTGCGTTGTTCCTGCCAGCCGCTCAAATTAAGTTGCGCATAGTGCTCAGCGGGCAACGTTAACTGTGGCGTGCGTAATATTACTTCCACTTCTCTTTCACGACAGGATTCCAGCAGAAAAGGAAAGCTGAACTTGAGATAATTATCGTGAAAAAACTCGTCGGTCAGCGCAATACCGCTAAATGGAAACGCAGCGATATTCTTCCAGCAGGTGCCGGGCGGTGCCAAATCATAGAGCCAAAATGAGAAACGCTCTGCGGCCCTACGTAAAGCACTATCTTGCTGAACTAAATCGGCATAATTGATTGCCAGCTGTACATTCTCATCCTGCAGGCTGGAATAAATTTCCGGATCCTGTAAAAAACGCATAAGGTTATTTCCCGTTAACGGGATGATTATTAATTCGGGTGTATCCGGCAACTGATTATGCAGCGAAATTATGTTGCGTCCATTAAGTATTGCTGTGTTTTCCTGTTCGCAATGCATAAAGGGGGCTGAATAACACACGCCAGCTAGCGCCCCGTCGAAGCGATGGATGCGCTCAGTAACATAAGGATTATAAGAACTGTTTTCCATTTATCTCTGTGAATAAATTAATTAACTGGAGCGTCTTAATTATTATAAGGACGGCGGGATAATGAAATCTAAACACAGTCAATATAGATCGTTTTGTTTATCAAGATCACCTTTTTTTAACTGTCACTGATAGAGAGATATTAGGCGCTGAGCAGGATGAATTAATCGGCTATTGCCATATTGGGAAACTTTTGGATATTTTCATCTCATAACCATCAGCCTGCTAATATTAAGAGCTCCATGCTTAGCTAATTTTTGGATAAGCTTCTGTTTTAAACAGCACGGCTAGCCATTGCCTGGCTCAGTAAGATGCCGCACTCTGTGGCCTGAAAAAATAAAGCGGAAGCCGCAACGTGGCTTTTCACCAGGTTAGTGCAACGACGCTAACCGATGTAATTGTTTAGGATGGGATAAAACTATGGGCTCTCCAGTCTCCGCAGCAGAGGATTCATTGCTGCGGCACAGGTCGTTTGTCGCCTTTTGGCTGGCGCGCACCTGTTCATCGTTTGGTTTTCAAATGTTTTCGGTCGCGGTCAGCTGGCAAATCTACGCGCTGACCCACAGCGCGATGGCGCTCGGCATGATCGGTCTGATGCAGTTTCTGCCTTCTGTAATGCTGGCGCTGCCCGCCGGGCATCTGGCCGATCAGCTTGACCGTCGTCGTATCGTATTGCTCGGACAATTTATTGAGTGGCTGGCGCTGCTGGGGCTGGTTGCGCTCACGCTGATGAACTGGGCGGGCAAGATCGAGATTTGGGGATTGGTGTTTCTGATCTCCGTCGCCAAGGCGCTTGAGTGGCCAGCGATTACCTCGATGCTGCCGGCGCTGGTGCCGCCGCCGATTCTGGCGCGCGCCATGGCCGCCAGTTCGGTGGGCGGACAGGCGGCGGTGATTATCGGCCCAACGCTCGGTGGCTTCCTTTATGTCGCCGGTCCGGAAGTGGTGTATGGCGTCTCGGCGCTGTTCTATCTGTTCTCCATCGTGCTGGTGAGCCGACTGCGCTATGAGCGGCCGCCGCAGGCGCGCTTGCCGATGAATCTGCCGAACCTGTTTGCTGGTGTGCGCTTTATCCGCGATCGCAAAGATGTGCTCGGCGTGATTTCACTCGATCTGTTTGCCGTGCTGCTGGGCGGCGCCACCGCGCTGCTGCCGATCTTCGCGCAAGATATCCTGCATACCGGGCCGTGGGGCTTGGGCATCCTGCGCGGCGCGCCGTCGGTCGGTGCGCTGCTGGTTGGCGTGTGGCTGAGTCGTCACAAGCTGGAAAAGAACGTCGGCATGATCATGTTCGGCTCGGTGGCCGGTTTTGGCGTGGCGACGCTGGTGTTCGCGCTCTCCACGCAGCTGTGGCTGTCGGTGATCGCGCTGGCGGCATTGGGCGGCTTCGATATGGTCAGCATGGTGATTCGCGGCGCGCTGGTGCAACTCGATACGCCGGATGACATGCGTGGCCGCGTGAATGCGGTCAACGCCATCTTCATTAATACCTCGAATCAGCTCGGCGAGTTTGAGTCAGGTTTACTGGCGGCATGGATGGGCGCGGTGCCCGCGGCGGCGATTGGCGGCATCGGCACGCTGATCGTGGTGGGCGTGTGGATGACGATTTTCCCGCATCTGCGTAAGCGGCAGAAACTGGAAAACGAAACCGTTACCTAACTTCAACATCGCGCGATGAATCGCGCCGCTACGGTTTGTAGCGGCGCAATTTATTGCGCGTGTCTTACGCGGTTGCTGCTTTCCCCAGGTTGGCGTCAAATTTTTTCCAACTCTCCGTCATATCCACCACGGTTTTCGATTTTCGCGCTTCATCGATTTTGATCGCAGTGAGGCCCGCTTCCAGTGCGTCCACCACTGAAACTTTCAGCGGCGTTCCCTGTGTAATGTGTTTCACAATCTCTTCGGCCATCAGCGCATCTGCGCCGTAATGGCCGTCATAGGCATTGCCGTCATACTCGGTATCCACTTCGCGCGCACCGGTGCGCGCGTTGTGCACGCGGAAGTAGTTACGCACGAAGTCACCTTCGGCCATGCCATCGGTGCCCATCACGCAGAAGCGGCGGAACTCATCCGGTACATTAAGGTTGGCGTGGAAGGCGAGGGTCGCGCCACCGGCATACTCAATCAGCGCGGTTTGGTAATCGACGATGTCGGCATCGCCGTCAAACACCGCATCGGTACTCGACCAGCCGCTCGGTTTAACGTGATACACCTCTGACTGCGCTGTTACCGCACCTTTAGGCGCGTGCTGCGGGGTGAAGTTTTTGCGTCCGCCAAAGCTGGCAACACGTACCGGACGCTCGCCGACCAAACCCTGATAAAGATCGATATCGTGGCAGCATTTTTCCAGAATATACGGGCCGGCGTACTTCTCCAGACGACGCCAGTCGCGCTGGAAGAACGCACCGTGATACGGCTTGATGTGTTCGGTGGCTTCAATTGAGGTGATTTCGCCGAGGCGATTTTCATCACGCGCGGTGAGCAGGTCGCGATAGAGCGGCGAGTAGCGCAACACCAAACCGACCAGAATGCGCTCGTGACCATATTGCTGCACCAGCTGCGCCATCGCCATGGTCTGCTCTTCGTTGATCACCACCGGCTTCTCGGTGAACACCGTGTAGCCCGCCGCTAAGCCCTGACGAATGTGTTCAAGGTGCATAAAGTTCGGCGAACCCACCAGCAGCAGATCAAAGCCGCCGTGTTGCAGCAGCGCATCCACGCTAGCAAACGCGGTGCCCGCGTCGATGCCAAAGCTGTGCAGATTCGGTAATCCCGCCGGAGCGGGATCGACATAACCCACCACGGAAAACGCTGTGTCGGCTTTGTTGAACTCTTTCACCACATGGGAAAGCCGAAAGCCCAGACCAATAATGCCCACTTTCATGTTGTACCCCTGAAGCCCGTTGCCTTTGAGCCGCCCGACCTGTCAGGCTGCTGATAATCTGACCGTTAACTTATTACGACAGAAAAACTAATGTCAATCCGTGTGGCGGATCTCAATTGGTGTAAAATTGTTATTTATATGATTTATATCTATTTTAATTAACTATACGGATTGCCTATTTATTTATTATTGCGATTTAAGTTTTTTTCCCCTATCTTTCGCACATCTATAAGCGTCATACCGTTTCGGGCTGGCAGGAGGAAGCGCGTGCAATCACTAATGCTGGGTATTGATGGCGGTGGTACGCACTGTCGTGGACGCCTGACCGACAGCGCCGGACGCCTGCTGGCGGAAGCTAAAGGCGGTCCCGCTAACGTCTGGTCGCAGTTTGATGCCGCCATCGTGGCCATTGATCAGGTCATTGACGATCTATTTACGCAGGCGAATTTACCCGTTGAAGCGCGCGACCGCACGGTGATCGTCGCCGGTTTGGCGGGCGCGAACGTCGCCTCGGTGCAAAGCCGTCTCGCCAGCTGGCAGCCACGCTGTCAGGCGCGCTATCTGTTTACCGATGTCGAAATCGCCTGTGCCGGTGCGCACGCCGGTGCGCCAGGCGCAGTGTTTATTATTGGCACCGGCAGCCAGGGCGCGGCCTGGGATGGCACGCACTTCACGCTGCTCGGCGGCTGGGGTTTTGCCCTGTCAGATGCCGGTTCGGGTGCGATTCTCGGCCAACGCGCGCTACGGCTGGCGCTGCTGGCGCACGAAGAGATTGTGCCCGCCTCGGCGTTAACGCAGCGCATCATGGCAAGCTATCAAAATAGCCCGGAACAGCTGCTGATGTGGTCGAAACAGGCGACACCCGCTGATTGGGGCCGCGTGGTGCCTGAGGTTTTCGCTGCCGCGCAGCAGGGCGATGTGCACGGCACAGCACTGGTGCAGCAATCCGCCGCGGATATCGTGCAGATGGTGCAGCCGCTGCTGGCGCGCAGCCACGGCAAGCTGGCTTTGATGGGCGGATTAGCCGCGCCCATTCAGGCGTGGCTACCGGCGGATATCGCCGCGCTGCTGGTGCCGCCGCAGGGCGATGCCCTAAGCGGTGCGCTTCGCCTGGCCATGCAGTTCAGCCTGACACTTCCCGCTTAACTTCAGATAAAGAGGCTCATGAGCGCTCCCAACGTAACCGCGCGCATTCTGCGGCTGATTGTCGAAAATGCGCCTATTAGTCAATCCGATCTCAAAGTGCGCAGCGGCCTGAGCATGTCGACGGTGTCGCAAGCCACCAATCGTCTGCTGACCGGCGGCATCGTGCAGGAGCTGGGGCTACGTCGCGTCTCGATGGGACGGCCCAAAACGCTGCTCGGCCTCAATCCGGATCACGCCAGCGTGGTGGGGATTCAGCTTAATGCCGAACGCAACCTGATGGTGCTGACCGATCTCAGCGGCAACATCATCGGCGAGCAGCAAATTCCTTCCGGCGCGATGACGCCCAAACAGCTCGGCGATGCGCTGGCGAAGTTTTTGCGTGGCGTTGAGGGCAAAAAGGTTGGGGCGATTGGTCTGGCGCTGTCGGGTTTGGTCGATGCCAGCAATGGCGTTTGCGTGCTGTCACGCGCGCTGGGCTGGGATAACGTGCCGATTGCCCGTCTGCTGGAAGAGCGCTTCTCGCTGCCGGTATTTATTGAAAATGATGCCAACGCGCTGGCGATGGCGGCGCTGGTGTTTGGTCAGCTCGGCCATGCGCAGTCGGCGGTGATAGCTACGTTCGGCAAAGGCATCGGCGCGGGGATTCTGCTCGATCGCCAGCTTTATCGTGGTCGTCACGGCAAAGCTGGGGAGATTGGCGTGTCGCTGCTGGGCGATGGTTCTGAGCGTCTGCTGGAGGATGTGGCGTCGTCGCAGGCGATTCTGCAGCGCGTGGTGGCCACCACCAAAGAAGAGGTGCCGCATACGCTGCGCGATCTCGATGTGCGTCCAACGCCGGAGGTGCTGAGCGCGCTGGCCGAGGCCGGGCAGCATCTGGGGATGTCGCTGGCGAATCTGTCGGTGGCCTACGATCCGGACGTAGTATATCTGGCGATGGAGCCGCAAATGGCTTCGCGCATTCTGCTCGACCACGTTACGCAGAGTTTTCAGACCTACCGTTTGAAGCTGACGCCGCACATGACGCCGCTGCAGTTCCTTACGGAATCCAACCGCATGTGGGCGCAGGGCGCGGCCGGGTTTGCGGTGAATAAGCTGCTGGATTTGTTGGCCGCACAGGCCGATGAAGAGATCGCACCGCAATAATGAATCACGCGATAAATCCCCGCCCATTCTGTCGCGGCGCGATTTATCGCGCCGCGACGAAAAGATGCGGCTTTTACCTTATCTGAGTCGCAAACCCTGCTCATCAAACAATAAACAGTGCTCGGCACGCAGCTGATAACTCAGCCGCTCGCCAATCGCGTGTTCCGCCACGTTACGCTCCTCAATCACCAGCAGCTTCTCTTCGCCGATATCGAGATAGAGATAATTGGTGTGTCCCAGCATCTCGCTAAACGACAATTCGCCGCTAAAACTCAGGACATCATCGTTGCTGCTCACTGGCTGGAAATGCTCTGGACGTACGCCCAGCGTGATTTTCTGCCCTTCGCGGCACGACGCGGCGATCGGCAGCGTAAGCTGATTAATGCCCAGCGCCGGCACCCGCAGTTGCACCGCGCCCGGCGCGATCGCGGACACTTCGGCAGTGAGGAAATTCATCTTCGGCGAGCCAATAAACCCGGCGACAAACAGGTTGTCGGGATCGCGATACAGCGCCATCGGCGCGCCGACCTGCTCAATGCGGCCCTGACGCAGCACCACGATGCGATCCGCCAGCGTCATCGCCTCCAGCTGATCGTGCGTCACGTAGATCATGGTGTTGCCCAGCGAAGCGTGCAGGCGAGCAATCTCAATGCGCATCTGCAAACGCAGCTCGGCATCGAGGTTCGACAGCGGCTCATCAAACAGAAAAATGCGCGGATGGCGGATTATCGCGCGGCCAATCGCCACACGTTGCCGCTGTCCGCCGGACAGCGCGCGCGGTAAGCGGTCAAGAAATTCTGTCAGATGCAGGCGCGCCGCAGTCTGTTTGATCGCCTGCTCAATTTCCGCTTTCGGGCGCTTCATCACTTCCAGCGGATAGGCCAGATTGCCGCGCACCGTCATGTTCGGGTAGAGCGCATAGGACTGAAACACCATGGCGATGCCGCGCTCGGTGGCGTGCTGATCGGTCATATCGGCGCCTTCAATCAGCAACTTACCGTCGGTGATCTCCTCCAGCCCGGCAATCATGCGCAGCAGCGTAGATTTCCCGCAGCCGGAAGGGCCGACAAACACCACGAATTCGCCGCTGTTAATGGTGAGATCGATGCCATGAATCACGTTTACATTTTCGTAGGACTTTTTAACGTTTTGCAGATGCAGGCTGGTCATGCGATGCCTCGAATCAGAGAAGTTGGCCCATATAAATGGCGTTGCTGCGCATAATCGGCGTGAAGCCAAGGCGCTGATAAAAGCCGCACACCTGCTCGTTCTGCAGGCTGACGCCGAGATAAACGCCCGGCACGCCCGCAGCACGCAGATCGTGTAGCAGCTGTTCAATCAGCTTGCGCCCCCAGCCACCTTGCTGCGCGGCGGGTAACAGATTGATGTGCAGATGCGCAGGCCACTGCGTCACCAGATGATCCGCTGCCGCATCGGGCTGATGAATCGCTTCCAGCACTTTGCTGTCGAGCGCCGCCTGCGGCGCGTAATCGCGATATAGCTGTTGCAGCTGTGGCCACCAATCAGTATTCAACTTTGCTTCGAAGGCGCGCGTATCGGGCGCGGCGACCGCGTAGCCGACTACCTCGCCGTGCTGTTCCAGCACATAAGCAAATTCGGGCGCAAAGCGCGCGTAGGGAATGACAAAGCGCAGGCCGGGCAGCGCGGGATCGGAGTAGAGCGCGCTGGCATCGGTGCCGGCATTGGCGGTCTCTAAGCAGATGCGCGACAAGGCGGGAAAATCTGCCTCGCTGGCGCGACGAATAACACCTTCAGCCGTCATGGTGGAGCCTCTGTGGTCAGGAGATGAACAGATTTTACGGTAAAGAAAGCCGACTTAGTTTTCAAGGTGTAATAATTGCGCTGGCGCACAAAGCTGATGCGAACTATAACCACAAAGCATGACTGGGCGGCTGACAAACTCACGCGCAACGCCGCTATGAGCGCTGGTTGAAAGCACATTGCCTTTCGCTCACCTATTGCTGTGATGATAACTATAGGATTTTCATATGCTCTATCAGTAGGTTAAAGCAGCTCGCCGGGCTGAGTGATTTATACTGATGCTCAGGCTTTACTGTGCGGCGCTGTCCGGTTTGCGCGCTGAATCGCAGCATCCTCTGCTGTTCTGGCGGCTTTTCTTCTTACTCTTTGCACTGTATCACAGAGCAAAAATTCCGCAGTAGTGATGTTTGACTTTCTTTTGTGCATAAAGTAAGTATGAATTATGTGCGTTGTCGCTGCTGAATCAACCTGCCGGGAATCGCAGGTGTCGAGATGAAGGGATGCCAGTCATCTGTTGGAGAAACCGAGCATGATGTGTGATTCAACCAATCGTCCTTCCCGTTTGCAAAGTTCACTGCGCACGGTGTCGCGTCTGGTCTCCGCCGGGATTCTGCTCGGTGCGACCATGGCAGCCGCGCAGGCCGTTACCCTGAATGAGTGGGACATTTACAACTATCCGCAGCAGACCGAAGCGGTGGATGAAGCGGTAAAAGCGTTCCAGCAAAAGAATCCGGGCATTGTGATTCAGCGTTCGGTGCACTCCTTCGAAGACACGCGCATTCCGCTTAAGCTGGCGCTGACCGCCGGTGACGGCCCGCAAATCGCCCAGGTGAATCAGGGCGGCGGCGATATGGGCTCGCTGGTGAAAGACAAGCTGCTGTGGCCGTTGGATGATTACGCCAAAACTTACGGCTGGACCACGCGCTTTCCGGATTCAATCCTGAAACGTAACCGCTGGTCAGATAAACAAGATTTCGGCAGCGGCAAACTCTACGGCGTAGCGAGCCTCGGCGAGATGGTGGGTTTGTACTACAACAAAGCGCTGCTGGATAAAGCCGGTGTTGCGGTGCCTAAAACCTTGCCGGAACTCGAACAGGCGATGGAGAAACTCAAAGCCGCCGGCACACCGCCGATGATGCTCGGCCTGCTCGACGGCAACATGGGCCAGCAGCTGCTCAGCACCTTGTGGGAAGCGCAGATTGAGAGCAGCGACCGGAAAAAACTCGACGATCTGATTTACGACGTGGGCGGCACGTTCAAAGACGACAAGCTGGTGAAAGCCGCCAATATGATGAAGGGCTGGAACGACAAAGGCTATCTGTTCCCCGGCTTCCAGGGCATTGGGCACGACGATGCGGCGACCCTGTTCCAGAATGGTCAGGCAGCGTTCCTGGTGAGCGGAACCTGGTATCTCGGCCAGTTTAAAGACAACAAAGATCTGCACTTCGCCGCGATGCCAGCGGGCGAGGGCGTGCAGCATCCGCTGATGGTGGGTGGCACCGATCTGGCGTTCTCCATCACCAGCACCGCCAAAGACAAAGCGCAGCAGGATGCAGCAGCGAAGTTCATCGATTACATCGTCTCAGATGAGATGGCGAACCGCTGGCTGAAAGTGGGCTTCCTGCCGGCCGGCACCAGCAAAAATGCGCAGATTCCGGCGGATAACCCGCTGCTGGCAGAAGCGTATCAGGTGTGGGTGACGCTGAATGACAACGATGGTCTCGGCCATTATCTCGACTGGGCCACGCCAACCATGAACGCTGAGCTGAATCAGAATGTGCAGCTACTGCTGGCGGGACGTCAAACCGCCGACCAGATGGTGATCAACTTCGATAACAACTATCAACGTTACCTGAAAACCCTCAAGCACTGATGACGTACGGCCCGGCGCAAGTGGCCGGGCCGCGAACAGGCCCGCAAGCGAGTACGGTTATGTTGAATAAATCTGCCTGGCGCAATGCGCTCTATCTTCTGCCCGCGGTGCTGGTGTATGCGGTGTTTCTGCTGATGCCGCTGTTGGCCTCGTTAGGGATCAGCTTCACCGAATGGGATGGCACCTCGTGGCCGATTTTCATCGGCATGGGCAACTATCTGCGCATGTTCCAGGATCCGGTGTTCTGGGTGGCGCTCGGCAATAATGCCTTGCTGATGCTGTTCTACACGCTGTTTCCGATTGGCGTTGGACTGCTGCTGTGCAGCTTCCTGTATGAGACGCGCAATAACAAAGAGCGCAGCGTGCTGCGTATTCTCTTCTTCCTGCCGTACATCATGCCGATGGCGGTGCTCGGCGTGGTGTGGCGCTGGCTGTATAACCCGGCGTTTGGCCCTATCGATCAGTTCCTGCGCGCCGTGGGTTTGCCGCAGCTGGCGAAGTCGTGGCTGGGCGATTTTACCTGGGCGCTACCCGCGGTCGGCTTTGTCGCCACCTGGTACTTCTTCGGTTTCTGCCTGGTGCTGTTTATGGCGGGCTTGCAACGCATGGATCCGTCGCTGCTGGAAGCGGCCGATCTCGATGGTTCATCACGCCGCCAGAAATTTATGCGCATTACGCTGCCGTCGCTGCGTCCGGAACTGCGTATCGCGCTGCTGCTGACGGTGATCGCCAGCTTGAAAGCCTTCGATCTGGTTTACGTTATGACGCAAGGCGGGCCGGGCACGTCCACTATGGTGACCAACATCTTTATGTATAAGCAGGGCTTTGACCTGCACTACTTCGGCTATGCCTCCGCCGTGGCGGTGTTCAGTATGCTGATTGTGTTAATGATCAACGGCTTAATTCATCTATGTCTACGGGAGCGTCACTGATGCGCGGCACGCCAACTGTCTCACGCGCGCTGATCTGGATTGTCGCGCTGATGACCATCCTGCCGTTTTTAATGGCGCTGATGACCTCGTTCAAAACCCAGATGGAGCTATTTCAGGGCGTGTTTACCTTGCCCTCGTCGCTCAATTTTAAAAACTACATCACCGCATGGCAGCAGGGACATTTCAACGTCTACTTCATGAACTCGGTGCTGGTGGTGATTCCGGTGGTGATCTGCAGCATCCTGCTCGGCATTCTGGCGGGATTCGGTTTTGCCTGGCTGAAGATCCCCGGCAAAACGGTGGTTGCCGCGCTGCTGGGTCTTGGCATGGTGCTACCGAGTGAAGCCTTTATTATTCCGCTCTATCACGAGCTGCGCTGGATGGGCCTTACCAATACTTATCTGGCGCTGATTCTGCCGCAAATTGCCTTGTCGCTGCCGTTTACCACGCTGATGATTGCCACCGCGTTGCAGCAGGTGCCGCGCGAGCTGGTGGAAGCGGCGGTGATGGATGGTGCCTCACGCCGCAAAATTCTCTGGGGCCTGCTGGTGCCGGCGATTTGGCCGACGCTGTCCACGCTGGCGCTGTTGCTGTTTATCTGGACGTGGAACGAGTTCCTTATCCCGCTGATTCTGGTGAATAAAGATGAGCTGCGCACCTTGCCGATCGGCATGATGTTTTTCCAGAACAAAAACACCATCGATATTCCGGTGCTGATGGCGGGCGCGATGATTGTCATCCTGCCGCTGGTAGCGGTGTTCCTGGTGTTCCAGCGCAAATTTATCAGCGGCGTCACCGAAGGCGCGGTGAAATAACCATCTTGTCCACCAGCAAAAGGTTTTGGTCATGCGGCGCGTGCTGCAATAGCGCATCGCCGCTATTCAGGAGAACCGCATGCACGTTTCATTGGCTGATTTCTACCCCATCGCCGATGGCGAAACGCTGGATACACACTGCTTCCAGCGCGCACTCAATCATCTGGCAACGCGCGGCGGCGGCACCTTATCAGTGCCGCCTGGCCGCTATCATCTCGGCACGCTAACGCTGGGATCCAACATTAATCTGCATCTTGAAGCGGGCGCCACGTTGCTCGCCAGCTCACGCGTTGAGGATTATCAGCAGCAACTGGCGCAGAGCCAGGCTGAACTGTCGCAGCATGTGCTGCTGTACGCCGTCGGGCAGCGCAATATCAGCATCAGTGGCAAAGGGGTGATCGACGGTAACGGCGATGCGTGGTTTGCTGCGGAAAAGGACGAGCAGGGTTATCGCCTGCCGCGTGCGCAGCGCCCGCGCATCGTGGTGTTTGAGGATTGCGAGCAGGTGACGCTGCAAGATTTCACCATCATTCAGGCGCCGATGTGGACGGTACATCTGGTGAGTTGCCGCCATGTACATGTCGACCATCTCACCATCAATAACAGCATGAGCATGCCGAACACCGATGCGCTGGATATCGACAGCTGTGAAGCGGTGTTTGTCAGCAACAGCTATCTGAGCGCGGCCGATGATGCCATCTGCATCAAAACCAGCCAAAAACCCGCGCATCTGCGACGTGCCGCGCGACAAATCATGATCAGCAACTGCCTGCTGCGCTCCTACAGCTGCGCGTTCAAAATTGGCACCGAAACCTTCGATGACGTGGAAGATGTCACCGTCTCCGGCTGCACCCTCTTTGATTCCAACCGCGCGATTGGCTTGCTGTCGCGTGATGGCGGCCAGTTCCGCCGTTTGCTGTTCAGCAATATCACGCTGGCCTGCCGCCACGCGCCGCCGTGCCATTGGGGTAAAGCCGATGCGCTGTTTGTTTCAGTGCGCGCGCGCGATCCGGCGATAGCGCCGGGCAGCATTGAGCAACTGCAATTCAGCAACGTCAGCGGTGTGATGGAAGGAGCAATTAACCTGCATGCGGAACAACCGGGACAGATTCGTGATGTGATGCTGGTGAATGTGCAGCTGCGGCAAGTGGTAGCAGCAGGTGCGGATCAGGGACATTACGATGTGCGCCCGCCGTGTAATCCCGAATCGCCGACCGGCATGGGCCTCGACAATGCGTACAAACTGGATAGCGCATCGGGCTTAGCGTACGGTGTTGCCGCCTATCCGGATGGCTTGCCGGGCGTGTTTGCGCGCGGCGTGGAGAATCTGCAGCTGCATAACGTGGTGATTACGCGCCCGCAGCCGTTGCCCCACGGCTGGCATGCGGAAACAGTGCAGATTCTTTAGGGCACGCCTGGAGGTTACAACGCAGCAGCGATAGCCGCGCCCAGTTCCTCGGTTGACGCTCGGCCGTCGAGCTCGCGCGTCAGGCTGTTGCCCGCCGCCAGCGTAAGCTCGATGGCATCCAACACCGCTGCGCCCGCTTCGGCGTAATCGAGGTGCTCCAGCATCATCGCGCCACTCCAAATCTGACCAATCAGGTTGTTCACGCCTTTACCGGCGATGTCAGGTGCCGATTCAAAGGTGCTGTAATTAATGCGTTGATTTTGATTATTTGTAATCATATTTGATGCTTTGTGAGCAACCTCAAACAAATTAAGCCCTGTTTAGCCTATAAAACGCCTCTAATATGCGTAAATTCATTCTTATTTGAGCGAAATGAATCATAAGCATAAGTGGGGTGGCGAAGTGCGTAGACACGGTGAATAACAACATCGGCCACCTCATCAACGGGACGCGTGAAGCCCAGCGCGTTCCACGACCCTACGTTATCGATGAGGCTGAAATGAAACAATTCTCTACAGAAGGGATGGTGATTATTGTCGGGATTGTCATTGCGTACATCCTGTTCACCACCTGGCTCACCTGGCGTCTGCGCAGTAAAAACAGCGGCGACTTTATGGCTGGCTCCAATGTGATGCCGGCATTTGTGGTGGGCGTGATGCTGATGTCGGAATACATCGGCGCCAAATCCACCATCGGTACGGCTCAGGCAGCTTTCGAAGATGGCTTTGCCGCTTCATGGTCGGTGATTGGTGCCGCTATCGGTTTCCCGCTGTTTGGTTTTTTGCTGGTAAAGCGCATCTACAATACCGGCAAAATCACCATCTCTGCGGCGATCGCTGAACGTTATGGCAACTCCACCAAAAACATCATCTCGCTAATCATGATCTATGCGCTATTGCTGGTTAACGTCGGTAACTACGTTAGCGGTGCGGCGGCGATCTCAACGGTGCTCAACCTCGATCTCACTACCGCTGCGGTGATCACCGCGATCGTCAGTACGTTCTATTTTATGTTCGGCGGCATGAAAGGCATCGCCTGGGTCACGCTGCTGCATAGCGGACTGAAATATATCGGTATTCTGATCATTCTCGGCGTGGCCCTGCACATGACCGGCGGCGTCAGCCCAATGATCAAAGAGATGCCGCATTTCTACTGGACGTGGGACGGCAACGTTGGCGGCAGCACTATTTTCGCCTGGATGATTGGTACTATCGGCTCGATCTTCTGTACTCAGTTTGTGATTCAGGCGATTGCCTCGACCAAAAGTGCTGAGTCCGCCAAACGTGCAACCTGGGTGGCGTTCTTCTTCTGCATGCCGATTGCCATTGCTATCGCGCTGATTGGCGTGGCGGCGAAATACCTGCATCCCGATATTAAAAGTCTCTATGCGCTGCCGGTGTTCCTGCAGGACATGAGTCCGTGGCTGGCGGGGATTGTCACTACCTCACTCGTGGCGTCGATCTTTGTCAGCGTCAGCACCGTAGCGCTGGCGATTGCCTCGCTGGTGGTAAAAGATTTCTACGTGCCCTATCGCAATCCGACACCGGAGCGCGAGTTCCGCATGACGCGCTGGCTGTCGCTGCTGATCGGTTTCCTGCCGCTGATTTTCGTGCTGTTCGTGCCGGAAGTGTTGAAGCTCTCCTTCTTCACCCGCGCTATTCGGCTGTCGATTTCAGTGGTGGCAATCATTGCCTTTTACCTGCCGTTCTTTAAAAGCACGCGCGGCGCCAATGCAGGCCTGATTGGTGCGTGTGTCATGACGTCAGTGTGGTATCTGCTCGGCGATCCATTAGGTATCAACAACATGTACGTGGCGTTGATCACGCCGGCGGTCATCATGGTGATTGACCGCCTGATCCCTTCAAGCCAAACCCATGAGAAAAAAGCCCCGAAATCTTCAATGCAAAACAGTGGAGCCTGAAATGAGTGATTTAACCCTTACCGTTGAACGCAGCGGTAACCTCCATCCGCACGCGCAGGATGCGCAACAGCTCACGGCGATGCTGCCTTCGGTCTGCCCGCAGAACCATGCGGCGAATCTGCTGCCGCTACCCAATGGCGACTTGCTGTGTGTGTGGTTTGGCGGCACGCAGGAGGGGATAGCCGATATTTCTGTGTGGTGCTCGCGGCTGAAAAGCGGCAGCACACAGTGGAGCGAGGCGGAAAAACTCTCTGACGATCCCACGCGATCGGAGCAAAATCCGCTGCTGTTCCTCGATCCCGAACAGGTGCTTTGGCTGCTGTGGACGGCGCAGAAATCCGGCAATCAGGACACCGCGATTGTGCGCTATCGTCAGTCACGCGATTTTGGCCGCAGCTGGGGGGCAATCGACACCTTGCTCGATCAGCCCGGCACCTTTATTCGCCAGCCGATTGTGGTGCTGCCAAACGGTAACTGGCTGCTGCCGGTGTTTTATTGCCGAACTCAGCCTGGCGTGAAATGGGTGGGTAACGACGATATCAGCGCGGTGAAAATCTCCAGTGATAAAGGCCAAAGCTGGCGCGATGTGGCGGTGCCAGACAGCCTGGGCTGCGTGCATATGAACATCACGTTGCTGCAGGATGGCAGCTTACTGGCGCTGTATCGCAGCCGCTGGGCCGATTTCATCTATCAAAGTCGTTCCACCGATGGCGGCGAAAGCTGGAGTGCGCCGCTGGCGACTGACTTGCCAAACAACAACTCGTCGATTCAGGTCACGACATTGCACAACGGCCATCTGGCGCTGGTGTTTAATGCCATGAGCGCCAGAGATGCCAGCGAGCGCCGCTTATCGCTATATGACGAAATTGAAGATGAAGAGGATGACAGCGATGTGGTGGTAGCGGCAGAGCCGCTGGTGCACAGCGGACGCAGCGCGTTTTGGGGCGCACCCCGCGCGCCAATGACGCTGGCGATTTCCGCCGATGGCGGCAAAAGCTGGCCATGGCAGCGTAATCTCGACGAGGGCGACGGCTACTGCATGACCAATAATTCGCAGCAAAAGCTTAACCGCGAGTTCTCCTATCCGAGCATCAAACAAAGTGACGATGGCGCGCTGCATGTGGCTTACACCTATTTTCGTCAGGCGATTAAATATGTGCGCGTCGATGAAAGCTGGGTGAAAGGATGAGCAGGCAGCGACACGCGCTGGTAACTGGCGTCAGCTCTGGCATAGGCGCCGCCATCGCCGATCATCTGTTGCAACAAGGTTGGCAGGTGACCGGTTTTAGCCGCACGTCGGTGCAGAACGATCATCCAGCGTTCACCTCGGTCAGCGTGGATCTGTTGGATGCCAATCTGCTGAAGCAGGCGCTACTGGCGCTGCCGAAGGTGGATGCGCTGGTGCATGCCGCAGGCATGATGGCGGCTGCGCCGCTCGGTGAGCTGGATGAGAAGCAGAGCGCGCGTTTGTGGTACCTGCACGTGCAGGTGGCGGAGATAATGGCAAATGTCTTGCAGCCGCAGATGGCGCAGGGCGATCGTATCTTGCTGGTTGGCAGCCGCACGTCACGCGGCGCGGCGAATCGCAGCCAGTACGTGAGCACCAAGGCGGCAATGGTGGGCATGGCGCGCAGCTGGGCGGCGGAACTGGCACCCAAAGGCATCACGGTGAATGTGATTGCGCCGGGGGCGACGGAGACGCCCATGCTGCTGCAGCCCGGCCGCGCCAGTTCACCCCCAAAGCTGCCGCCGATGGGGCGCTATATCAAGCCACAGGAAGTGGCGGCGCTGGCAGGGTTTGTGCTGTCGCCTGCCGCCGATGCGATTACCGGGCAGGAGTTGGTGATCTGTGGTGGGGCGTCGTTGTAGTTTTTTCCCTCACCCTAACCCTCTCCCATAGGGAGAGGGTTGGGGTGAGGGCAATAAGTCGCACCTAACCGCGCCGCAATCCCGCCACATCCACCTGCCACTGATGCAGCTTGTTATACAGCGCGGTGCGTGAAATCCCCAGCAACTGGGCAGACTGGCGCAGGTTGCCTTTTTGCTCGCGCACCACCTGCATCACATGCTGGCGTTCATTCTCCTGCAGCGAGGTCAATTCGCTGGCGACAGGCGCGTTACGCTGCACCATCTCTTCCGGCAGATCGTGGCGATCAATCTCCAGCCCTTCACACAGATTCACCATGCGCTCGACCAGATTCTCCAGCTCGCGCACGTTGCCGGGCCAGTGCCACGCCTGTAAACAGCGCATTGCCTCGGCGGAGAGCTGCGGCGCGATGCGCTTCAGCCGGGTGCAGAGCGCCTGAATAAATGTATTCACCAGGCCGGGAATATCCTCCTGACGCTCGCGCAGCGGCGGGATCTCCAGCGAAATCACATTCAGGCGATAGTAGAGGTCGCGGCGGAACGCGCCTTTTTCCACCGCATCCAGCAGATTGCAGTGGGTAGCGGCGATGATGCGCACGTTGACCTTGATGGGATGGGCCGCGCCGATTCGCACCACTTCGCTCTCCTGCAGCACGCGCAGCAGGCTGGTTTGCGCCTCGAGCGGCATCTCGCCAATCTCATCAAGGAACAAGGTGCCGCCATCGGCCAGCTCAAATTTGCCTGCCGAGCCGCCGCGTCGCGATCCGGTAAAAGCGCCGTCGACATAGCCAAACAGTTCGCTCTGCACTAAATCACGTGGCAATGCGCCGCAGTTCAGCGCGATAAAGGCTTCCTGCTGGCGCGGGCTGGCGTTGTGAATCGCCTGTGCGAATAGCTCTTTACCGGTGCCGCTTTCGCCGGTTAATAATACCGTGCTGTCGCTGCGGCTGCTGGCGCGCGCTTTCTGAATCGCTTGCAGCACGCGCGGCGCGTGCCCGCGAATCATCTCAAAGGTGTAGCTGGCGCCGACGCCCATCACGCGGCGCGTAATGGCGCGGATACGTTGATTCTCGCGCAGCGACAGCACGCGGCCGCCGTCTGGCGCGGGCATCAGCGAAATCAGGCAGGAAAGGGGATGCACGCCATCCGGCATAAATTGCAGCTCGCGGTCATTGCAGAACGGCATGGTGAGCAGCGATCCGCCTTGCGGTTGCAGCAGCACGTCGATCGGTCCGGCGCTGGGATCGAGGCCGCTAAAGATCTGGCGCGCATAGCGATTCAGCGTTTTGATGCGACCGTGACGATCGCAGACGATCACGCCTTCGTTCAGGGTTTCGAGGATCGACTGCTGCTCGGCCAGCAAACGGCGCAGCATCTGCTGCTGACCAACCGCTTCCGCTGCCGCCTGCACCGTGCCGAGCGTATGCGCATTAAAGTTGTCAGGCGTGGCGGTCAGCGTGAGTACGCCAAGCAGCTGGCCGCTGGCATCGCGCACCGGTGCGGCAGCACATTGGCGATGGCGTTTGCGCAGATCCAGCTTCCAGTTTTCGCCGCTCAACACGTACACCAGCCGCTGCTCAATCAGGCAGCGCGCGGTGCAATTGGTGCCGAGCACCTCTTCGCGCAGGATGCTGCCGACCGGCGTCAGATCCGCGCCGCAGAAGTGCAGCGTCACGCCTTGCGCATCGGTCAGATTGATGTGGCCATCCGGGTTATACGCCAGCAGGTTTTCCATGATGCTGCGCGCCGCGAGGATCAACTCGGCATTGTGCTCAAGGATCGCCGTCAGTTCCGCAGCGGGTGGCGAAACATAGGCAAAGGTGGCGGGATCGATCGCGCGCTGCTGCGATCGCCGCCACGACTGCAAAATGCTGTGCCGCATCCAGCCGGGCTGTTCACCGCGTTCAAAGCTGTGCCAGCCCTGCCACAACAACGTATCCCATTCGCCCAACTCCGCGCTGTCCGGCAAGCTGAAGATTGGATCGCTCTCATCTTTAAACGGCAAACGCTCACTGGCACGCATGTGACACTCCTTAACAAGATGGAATGTCCATTTTATTGACATGTGAAGTTGACATGTAATTTTTGTTGCCAAATTGTGAGCAATATCTGTGTCATGCCTCACATAAAGCGGCGAATTGCAGTTGGCATCGCCTTTGCACTACCGATTGCACATCCCTGCGCTCGAATGAGCATATCCAAAACAATAAGGAATAGGTCATGACATTTCATCTTAAGCCAGTACGCGTCGGCCTGATTGGCGCCGGACGCATGGGCAGCTTCCACGCGGAAAACCTGGCCTGGCGCGTGCCGGGTGCGATCCTCGCAGCGGTGGCCGATCCGCAACCGGGCGCGGCCGACGCGCTGACCAATAAGCTCGGCGTCGCTAAAGCCTATAGCGATCTGCATGCGCTGCTGCAGGATCCCGAAATTGAGGCGGTGGCGATTGCCGCACCAGCGCGCACGCACGCCGAATGGGTGATCGCTGCCGCTGAGGCGGGCAAACATGTGTTCTGTGAGAAGCCGATGGCGGTAACGCTGGAAGAGGCGGATCGCGCGATTGCTGCCGCGAAAGCGGCCGGCGTGGTGTTGCAGGTCGGTTTTAACCGCCGCTTTGATTCCGGCTTTGCTGCAGCGATCGCGGCGGTGAAAGCGGGTGAAAATGGCACCACGCAGCTGAGCCGATCGCTGACGCGCGATCCGGGCCTGCACGATCCTTCGCGCATCCCGCAGTGGACGATCTTCCTTGAAACCCTGATCCACGATTTCGACACGCTGCTGCACTTTAACCCTGGCGCGAAGCCGGTGGAAGTCTATGCGCTGGCCGATGCGCTGGTGCGTCCGGATTTCAAAGACAAAGGCTTGCTCGACACATCGGTGGTTACCATCCGCTTTGATAACGGCGCGATCGCCACCGCTGAAGCCAACTTCCAGGCGGTATACGGCTACGATGTGCGCGGCGAAGTGTTCGGCAGCAAAGGCATGCTGCAGGCGGGCCATATCAACGTTAACAACTGTGTGCGCTATCACCAGGATGGCATCGCGATTGAAACCTCACGCATGGATTCAGACCTGCTGCGCGAAGCCTATGTGGCGGAGATGGCCGAGTTTGCCCGCTGCATTCGCAGTGGCGAAACGCCGCGCGCTACCGGTGAAGATGCACGCAACGCGCTGGTAATCGCGCTGGCCTGTATCGACTCGGTGCAGCAGCAGCAGCCGATCAAATTGGGAGGTCGCTAATGGCCGGTTATCAGCTGTCGGTGTGTGCCGAAATGGTGTTTCTCGATCTGCCTTTTGTCGAGCGCGTGAAACGCATTCATGCACTGGGCTTTGGCGTCGAAATCTGGGGCTGGGCCAACAAAGATATCGATGCGCTGGCGGCGACCGGCGCGCGTTTCACCTCGATGACCGGCTACCTCAGCGGCAACCTGACCGATGATGATGAGATTCAGCAACTGCTGCAAAGTGCTGAAGCATCGCTGGCGGTGGCCGAGCGGCTCAACTGTCCGGCGTTGAACCTGCACGGTACCGGACTGGATGACAAAGGGTTGCCGGTTAAACCGGTTGACGTGGTGACCGGCGCGATGTGGCTGAAAGCGGCCGACACGCTGCGCAAAGTGGCGCAGCTGGGCGAGCGCGCCGGACGCGTCTTCACGCTGGAGAACCTTAACTTGCCGGTTGATCATCCCGGTACACCGTTCGCGCTGGCGGCCGACACGCTGGCGCTGGTGGAAGCGGTTAACAGCCCGGCGCTGAAGATGAACCTCGACCTGTATCACGCGCAGATTGGCGAAGGCAATTTGATCGAACTGATTCGTCGCTGTGGTTCGGCGATAGGTGAGATTCAGGTGGCCGATGTGCCGGGGCGTCAGCAGCCGGGCACCGGCGAGATTAACTATCGCGCCATCGCCCGTGCGTTACACGATGTTGGCTATCAGGGCACCGTGGCGCTGGAAGGCTGGGCCAGCGGCGAAAGTGGCGCCGCGCTGCAGCAGTTCCGCGATCACTTCACGCTTTAACGGTTCCACCGCCGGGTATTCGCCTGTTACCCGGCGTTAACTTCATGAAATGAATAATAATATCTCAACCCTACAGGACTAACCCATGAACATCAGAAATGTGATGCTGTGCCTCTGCGCGCTGCTGCTCAGCCTGAGCGTGAGCGCTAAAACCTTCACCGTCGGCGTCGCGCTGGCTAACTTCGATCTCAACTTCGTCTCGATTCTGCGCACCCAGATGCAGGCAGAGCTGAAAGCTAACCAGCTCAATAGCCAGTTTGTTGATGCCAAAGGCGATGTCGCGCTGCAAGTGCAGCAGGTGGATGATTTTGTTAATCAGGGTGTCGATGCCATCATCCTCAATCCGGTGGACACTCAAGGCGTATTGCCAATGATTACCGCGGCGAAAAATGCCGGCATTCCGCTGATCTTCGTCAATCGTAAGCCAGAAGTGAAACTGCCAACCGACATGGCGTATGTTGGTTCAGACTCGGCGTTGGGCGGCGAAATGCAGATGGAAGCGCTGGCGAAGAAGATGAATTACAAAGGTAACGTGGCGATTTTGATGGGCGCGCTGTCGAATGAGGAAGCGCGTGAACGCACCCGCGCGGTGGAAGCCGTGATTGCCAAATACAAGGATATGAAGGTGATTGAAAAGCAGAGCGCCAAATGGCAGCGCAACGAAGCGGTGGATGTGGTATCGAGCTGGCTGCTGAATCAGCGCCCGATTGACGCTATCGCGGCGAATAATGATGAAATGGCGATTGGTGCCATCATGGCGCTCAACCAGGCGAAAAATGAGAAGATTTTGGTCGCCGGTATCGACGGCACGCCGGATGGTCAGCAGTTCGTGAAGAACGGCAAAATGACGCTGACCATTTTCCAGGACGCGAAAGGGCAGGCGACCGGCGCGGTGCAGGTGACTAAAGCGCTGCTGGAGAAGCAGAAAGTGCAGGAGTTCAACTGGATTCCGTATCAAACCATCACGCCTGAGAACTATGCGCAGTTCGCGGCGAAATAACATTTTTATTTACCAAAACTCTCCTGCTCGCAGGAGAGTTTTACGCTGGAAACCCGATTTATTCCTCCTCCACTTCGCTTTATTTGCCTAACTCTGACTGATAAACTCCGGCTGCAACCAGAATTGTCTCTGGTTAATGATTGCTCAGGCATGATGCATTAACAGAACGCATGCTTTCGACCGGAGAGAAGTGCAGGATGGATAAAGAGATTCTCAACACCATAAATTCTCAGCACCTTTTTCCCGCGCACAGCGACCGGCATATTTTTTTTGGTGTTGATGGTAAATTCATTGGCCACTCGCTGATTACCATCATGTCGATAATCAAGCATGCCAATGATGTTCGTTATCACTTTCATCTTATCTCTTCGGAAATATCTGCAGTTGATACTGCGCGTCTGGAAAAAATATTCGCAGGATCGCCACATGGGTTAACGCTGCATCCTATTCAGGATAGTTTGTTTGGCGCGTTCCCTACCACAGAGTTATTCACTCGCGCGACCTATTATCGTTTTCTCGCTCCGCTTATCTTGCCGCATGCCACTAAATTGCTTTATCTCGATGCCGATATAGTGTGTCTGAATCCTCTGGATGAATTATGGCAGATTGCCATGCCAGCTGACGTTATTGCCTTGGTGGTTGGCGAGATTGAGGCATTGCAACCGCAGTTGGCTGAAAAGGTGGGTTTGCGTGGAAAGCGCTATTTTAATGCCGGCATGATGCTGATTGATGTGCAAAAGTGGAATCGAGAGCAGATCAGTGAACGCGCTTTTAGTTTGCTTAGCGAAAAGGGAAAACAATTCCAGTATCTTGATCAGGATGCGTTGAATACGTTGCTTGAGGACCGTGTGATATTCACGGAAACGCGCTTTAATACCATCAATATGCTCTCACACGATGATAGCGGCTATACGCAGGATGTGCCGAAAAATACCTGCTTATTGCATTATGCGGGTGCCGATAAACCCTGGCAGCGGTGGAATCAACAGCACGTTGGCCATTACTATCGCGATCTTTATCAGATTTCGCCATTAGCCGACGTCTCTTTTGAAACACCGAAAAACGCGCAACAAGCGAAGAGAATGTACAAATTTTTGTTCCGTAGTCATCAATGGATGCCGGCACTCTATTGGCGCATTAAGTATTTTAAAATGAGGTATTTTTGAGTGCAGACTTTACGTTTAAAGCCGCTGTTAACCGAAAGCAATATTTATCAGCTGTGCTTTCTGCTGTTAACCCTGGCATTTGCGACCTCGTTAGTTATCCCCGCATATCCTAAGAAAACATTTTATCTGGTGGGTTATTTAACGCTATTTTTTCTGCTGGCCCAGGGAATAAAAAGAAAATTCATTATCGATAAGAGTGCTTTCATCGTCGCTATTCCCATTCTATTATTGGGCATAGTCAGGGTAATATGGTCGCGTATTTATGCCGATGCCTATTTTAGCGATGTAGTGGATAACTATTTTCAGGGCGGTAAACTTTTCATTATCTCCGCTTTTATCAGCTATTTTTTCATTGCGTGGCGTCACTGTTTGTCAGCGAAAGTCCTGCGCATTAGCGTGTGCTTGTTAATTTTTGGCTTGCTGCTGACGCTGGGCGCCGGCTGGTACGAACATGCTCAGACGCAGCAACGCATCAAATTACTCACAGATTCAGCCGGTACCGTTTCATACCTGATGACGGCGTTAGCATTAACTGCCCTGTTTATTGTGAATAAGGTGATAGTTCGCCGCCTTAATCAAATTCTGCTGTTCACCGCTATCTTTGTGGTGAATATGCTGCTGATGTTCCTCACTGAGTCACGTGCGGCGGTGTTGGTGCTGCCCGTTTTATACTTGCTCTGTTTTTATCTGGTTCATCGCTGGGCAGGAAAATATTCGCTGGTGATTTTAGTTCTTTGCATTGCGGGGGGGCTGTTCTTCATGCCCAGCTCCATTATGCATCGGTTGGACAACATCCAGAACGAAATAGACAGCTATCAGAAAAATAATGATACCTCAATTGGTGCGCGCTTCTCGATCTGGAAAAGTGGCTATCACAGCGTTTCCTGGTCGCTGCTGGGGCAAAGTCCGGATGACAGAACGGATAAAGCGCGCGTTTATATTAAAACCTATGAACGCGCTAATCCTGAGGCTTATAAAAATGTGATGTATCACTTGCACGATGATTTTTTAGAAACGCTTTCGCTGCAAGGTATCGCGGGTGCTGTCACCCTGATTCTTTTTTATGTGGGTTTAATTGTGGCGGCAATGCGTCGTCGGGCATGGGATGTCGCGCTGCTTCCTGTTTCCATTTTTATATTCGGTTTGACCGATACCGTATGGATTCAAAGCAGTTCAGTGTTTATTCTGATGGCATCGATTATTATGAGCTATGCGCTGATGCAGCATAAGCCCCGAACGCATATCTAATATTTGTCAGGTCGCCATTGAAGGCGACCGATTTTCTCAACGCTTCAGCTCATTCTCCGCAATTTCATTCTCAGATATTTTTTCTTCAAACTAAATCTGACTTTACTGTCCAGCAAAAATGAAACGAAAGAGACGTTTTCAATCGCCTGCTTCACCACCTGTTTCTCATGTTCATCGTTAATCAGCGGATAAAACTTATGCGCCAGATTGATCCAGTGACAAGCGAGCAGGTTGCGGTAGCTTTCACCGAGCACATTATCCATCTGTTGCGTGGCTTTGATCAGCATCGATATTTTATCGGCATCCAGCGCGCTGGAGAGACTTTTTTCTCGTTTGAAATAGAGATACGGGCTCTGCTTCGCTAAAAATATCGTCTGACTGGCTTTCAGAATCGAGGGGAATAAATACGCATCTTCGTAGCAACTGAAGTCAGGGAAATGGTTATCTTCCAACAGCGAGCGTTTAATAAACTGACCGATAAAATGCGCCTGAATATCACGATGGATGAGGAATTTTTCAATCACCTGATGTTGCGACAAGGCGTTAACCTGCAAACCTTTCCACTGTTGTAGTTTGGTCTTCTTTTCATAAATTTCATTCAGCGGCGCCAGCAGAATATCGGGTTGTTGCGCCTGCAAAAACTGCACTATGTCAGCAAAAGAGTTCGGCAAAAGCTGATCGTCACCATCCAGCATCGTGACAAAGTGGCCGCTGCATTTGCTGACGCCAAAATTTCTCACTTTGCCGATGTTACGGAACATCACGTCAAAAATTTTCACCTGGCTGAATGAAGCGGCAAAGCTGTGCAGCAACGCGCTGGTGTTATCTGTGGATGCGTCATTCACCAACACAACCTCGACCGCATCCTCAACGCCAGAGCAGGCCTTTTTGAGGCTGTTTAACGTCTCAACAATGTATTTTTCGCAATTGTGAGCCGTGACCAGGACGCTGAGAGTGCAAGGTGAATCCATAGTTAGCATCTATCCGTTAATGTTCTGAGAGCATTCATTGCTAACAAGTCTATCGCTTTCTACGCTGAAGGGAATGAAATTGTGTTGCATGGTTTAGGTAATCATACTCACAGCTCTGCGCGTCGTTAATCAGCACAACTAAACTTTCCTCCCGCCTTGCCGATGTTTTTTACCACTGAGTCCGTGCGCTTTGCCCCACGATTTTGGGGCTCTACGATCAACTTCTTGTGTGGAAAAATGTCATGATCGCAACGCCCTTGTCAGGCCCGGCGGCTTCGCCGGTGGAGATGGTTTCGCTCAAACGTATCGCACAGCGCGCGGATAGCCTGGCGGTGTTCCTCAGTTGGGCGCTGTTGCCGATTGCACTTGGCGTTGGCTGGCTAAATGACAGCGTGCTGGTGGCGCTAATTGCGGGTTTGGTATTGGCGCTGCTGGCGACGTTTTTCGGCACCGTGCTGCGCGGTACGCTCACGTCGCGGCTGGTCTTATCCGCGCTGTTAATCGGCTGGGCTGGGCTGCTTATTCAGGTTGGCGGTGGCGCAACCGAGTACCACTTCTCGGTGTTTGTGTTGATGTCGGCGCTGCTGGCGTGGCGAGATGTGCGCCCGTTATTAATGGGCGCTGCGGCGGCAGCCACGCATCATGTGTTATTCAATTATCTGCAGGAAAATGATCTGTTTGGCGTGGTGGTGTTTCATCATCCCGGCTGGGACATGGTGTTTTTCCACGCGCTGTTTGTCGTGGTGCAAACCGCGATGCTGCTGGTGATTGCACGCCAGATGGCAGCGGATGCGCGCTCGGCCAGCGAAGTGGCGCAACTGGCGGCACACATTAATCAGCAAGCCGGTTATCTCACGCTGCGTGCCGATACTCAGCAGAGTGAAACGCCGTTCGCGCGCACCTTCAGTACTACGCTTGGGACCCTACACGGCACTTTGCATCAGGTCAGCGACGGCGTCGGTCAACTGCTGGCGGAATCCGACAGCATTCTGGAGCGCAACGCCGCGCTCTCGACGCGTACCGACGAGCAGGCGCAAGCGCTGGAAGTGGCGGCCAGCGCTATGAGCGAAATCAGTATCGCTGCCAGCTTAACCCGGGACAAAGCGCAAAGCGCGTGCGAGCTGGCGAGTGAAACCCGCGCGGTGGCGACGCGTGGTGAAGAGAATATCCAGTCGGCGATTCGCTCGATGGAGAAAATCAGCGAAGAGTCGAGAAGGGTGAAGATCATCCTGGAGCTGATCGACGGCATTGCGTTTCAAACCAACATTCTGTCGCTGAACGCCTCGGTGGAAGCGGCGCGTGCCGGTAATCAGGGACGCGGTTTTGCCGTGGTCGCCAGCGAAGTGCGTAATCTGGCGATGCGCAGCGAAAGTGCGGCACGCGAAATCCGTCAACTGATGGATGCCAGTTCCACCAGCACCGAACACGGCACCGTGCAGGTGGAGCATGCGGCGCAAACCATGCGCGAGATTCACAGCAGTATTAGCGGGTTATCGCAGCTGGTGACGGAACTGTCGGCGATGAGTGAGCAGCAGAATTTGAGCATTGAGCAGATTCAGCAGAGCATCAATAGCATTGATCACAGCGTGCATCATAACGTGCAGCACGTGGCCGAAACGCTGCAAGTGGCGCAGCAGCAACAGCAGCAGGCCAATGCGCTGAAGCAGGCGATTTCGTTATTTAAGTTGGGATAAGCGTGACCTTTGCAAAGGTCGCCATGAATGGCGACCTTGCGTTAGTTACTCTACGCCATTAACCAGCAGCACGCGGTATTTCGCGCCTTTCAGGCGATGCGCTTTGGCTTCCTGATACGCCGGGCTGAAATACCAGCCTTTCGCCGCCTCAGCATCCGGGAATTCGAGCACCACCACGCCTTCCGCTTCCGGGCCTTCCAGCGTTTCCAGGGCGCCATAAAACGCCAGCGGGGTGATGGGATGGTCGCCGCGCGCCTGTCCGGCTTTCTCGGCATACGTCGCCATCTCGTCCTGGTCTAAGGTTTCGTCCTTAATAAACACCACATATGCAGCCATTATTTCTCTCCTCGCGCCTGGCGTTTGTCTTCAGTGTTGTTATCGAAATCGGCGGCATCATGGCGCTCCAGCAGCTGATCCTGCGGCTCGGCACCAAAGGCGCGATTCACTTTACGCCCGCGAATCACCGCCGGACGCTCGGCAATCTCTTTTGCCCAGCGCACCACATTTTTGTACGACTGCACATCAAGGAATTCGCTGCCGCCATATTGGTTGTTCAGCACCAGATTGCCGTACCACGGCCAGGTGGCGATATCGGCGATGGTGTATTCGTCACCGGCGAGGAAGCGATGGTCGGCCAGTTGACGATCCAGCACGTCCAGCTGACGTTTAGCTTCCAGCGTAAAGCGGTTGATGGCGTATTCGATTTTCTCGGGCGCATAGTGATAGAAGTGGCCAAAGCCACCGCCGAGATACGGCGCAGAACCTTGCAGCCAGAACAACCAGTTCAGGGTTTCGGTGCGGCCTGCCAGCGAGGTCGGCAGAAAGTGACCGAACTTCTCGGCCAGATAGAGCAGGATATTGCCGGATTCAAACACGCGCTGCGGTGGCGTGACGGAATGGTCGCTCAGCGCCGGGATTTTCGAGTTCGGGTTTACATCGACAAAACCGCTGGAGAACTGATCGCCATCGCCGATACGGATCAGCCAGGCATCGTACTCGGCGTCATTGGCACCCACCGCCAGTAACTCTTCCAGCAGGATAGTAATTTTCTGGCCGTTTGGCGTGCCGAGCGAGTATAGCTGCAGCGGATGTTTGCCGATCGGCAAGGTTTTGTCATGCGTCGGCCCGGCGGTTGGACGGTTGGTTTTCGCGCCGTTACCTTTGGCTTCCGGGTCCCAGATCCAGACTTTCGCGGGCTGATACTGATGTTCCGACATAGTGGTTTCGCCTTGTTGTGATTGTATTTTTGCTGCTACTGAGTGTAGCAGCGCGTGATACAGGCGATTTAACCGCGCTGGCGGTGGGACGCAAAGTCCGATTATGTAAAGTTCTCTTGCGTAAACAGCATAAAGTCCACTCTACCAGGCTGATAGGTGTCGGGAATGTCGCCCTCTTCCAGATGCCGCAGCATCAGCGTTAAGGCGAGCTGAGCATGGCGCAGGGTGTTTTGATCGAGGGTGAGGTTCAGCACGCGATCCTGCAACAGTCGGCGTGTAGTGCTGTACAACTCGTGCGTGACGTACAGCACTTTACCGTCGAGACGATGACGCGCCAGCGCTTCGTGCACCTGTGTGTTGCCAATGCCGGTGTTATACAGCCCGACAATCGGCGGCGAGGCGGCCAGCGTTTTTTCTAACAGGCGGCTAATGCGTTCGCGCTCATCCTGACCGGCAAGAATCTCGCGCAGGCGCAGCCGCGGAAAGCGTTCGGCCAGCACCGCCTGAAAGCCCTCAATGCGCAGGCGGTGGGCTGCGTAATCCGCGCGTCCGCTCATCAACACCACTTCACCCGGCTGCGACAGCATGCTGCCGAGCATCAAACCGGCGGTGCGCCCGGCTTTGTATTGATCGATACCGACGTGGCACAGCCGCGCGGCATCTGGCAGATCGGCGACCAGCGTGATCACCGGCACGCCGCGCGCTTTACAGGCGGCGAGCGCATCGTAGATTAGCGGGTTTTGATGGGCGAAGACGATCAGCGCATCCATCTTTTTACTGCTGGCGGTGATGTGTGCGGCGAGTTTTTCCGGTGCATTTTCCGGGATCAGCGTGCGATGCAGACGCAGGCGGCGATAACCGAGCTGGTCGGCGAGTTTGGCAAAGTCTTGCGCTAATTGCTGAAAGAAGAAGGAGGCGTTGCCGCTGAGCAGCACTTCGATCTGCCACGGATGGCGATGCTCCTCGGGCAGAATGCGTTTTAAACCGGCGTCACGCGCTGCCTGCAGGATTTTTTTGCTCATGGCGGGCGATACGCCACCGCGATCGTTGAGTACCCGGTCAACCGTGGCGACACCGACGCCCAGTTGTTTTGCCAGCTCGGCCAGCGTCACTGCTTTCATGTTGCGTGCATTCCAATAGGGCGGGCCCTCATCCTAACCTTCTCCCGCCAGCGGGAGAAGGGACCGATCGAGCAAGCCGCACCATCCCGTTCCCTCTCCCGGTGGGAGAGGGTTAGGGTGAGGGCATCAGCGCGCACTCAACTATCCCAACAGCTCACGCTCAATCAGCTCGCGGGTTTCCACCGCCTGATACTTCATCTTCTCCGGATAACCGAACAGCGCCGCCGAGATAATCGACTCGCCGCCAACCTTAAAGGTGCGGTTGGCAAAATTCATCTCGCGCAGTGCTTCAAACAGCGCATCGAAATTCACTTCGCCTTCACCGACCGCCACGTGCTGGTGGATGGTGGCATCCACGCCTGGCGGGTTGACGATATAACGGCAGTGCTTGGTGTGGTTCATGGTATCGGCGATCAACATATGCGAAAGATCGTCGCCGGCGTAATGCAGCATGTTCTTCACATCGCCCACACCTTTGTCGTAATAGAAGGTGTGCGGTGCGCTGTAGATGTACTTCACGTTTTCGCTACGGAACGACTTCACAATGTCTGCAGTTTCGTTGCTCTGCTCACAGAAATCCCACGGATGCGCCTGAATTTCGACGCGGATGCCTTCACGTTCGATGATCGGCAGCAGCTCTTCCATCGAACGATAGAACATCTCTTCACAAATTTCTGGCTCGTTGGGATTGCCCGACAGCTCGGTGTTGATCACCTGCACGCCCATTTCGACGGCAATCTCGATCATGCGTTTCCAGTTCTTCACCGCCGCCTGACGACGCAGTTCATCCGGGCCGGACCAGCGATATACGGTAATGAACGAGGAGATCTCCAGCCCGGTGGCATTCAGCGCGTTTTTGTATTCGCGCATGATTTCACGGCTGGCTTTCGGATGTTTATAAAACGGATTGATCTGCGGGTGCGGCGACTGCTCGATGTACTTGTAGCCCCATTCCGCCACCTGATGCACCATGCGCGTGATGCCGAGATCCCTGATTACATCCACATCAAAAGCGATTTTCATTGTTTTCTCCTGAGCGTTAAGCGGTGCGGACTTTGATGATGACCATACTGATCTTTTTACGCGCTTCATCACGTATTCTGATGTGAAACCATCAGCCGGACCGCTTTGAATACGCACATGAATATCAAACATTTATTCTGAATGGTATTAAGATGAAATGAGTTATTTCATTTTTGCGAGAGCGATCAAAATAATGAGAGATTCTCTATCACTCGAAGCCAATTGCTGATGATTTCTGTGCGGGATGATTGGTGATTTACCGCAGGTTAAGGCATTATTTTTGATAATTTATTATCATTTCATTCAGGGAAGTAGCGCATGAGTAAAATCACCATGACCGCGATTGCCGCCGCCGCCGGGGTTGGCGTGGCGACCGTCGATCGCGTGTTAAATCGTCGTGCACCGGTGCGCGCTGCAACGGAGCAGAAGGTGCTGGAAGCCGCTAATCGCCTCGGTTATCGCATCGGCAATGTGCCGCTGCTGAGCGGCACCGCGCCTGCCGCCAGCGTGACGCTGCGCATGGGCTTTATCCTGCTGTCAAAATCCTACTCGTTCTATCATTCCCTCACTGATGCGCTGCGCCAGCATACGCAGCCGTTTCATCCGGCAGGCAGCGAACCGCTTTTTACCTGGCACGACATTGATGATGTGGAAGCGGTGGTGGCCTCGCTGTATGCGCTAGCCGGGCAGGTGGATGCGATTGGCTTAGTCGCGCTGGACCACCCGCTGATTCGCCATGCGATAGAAAACATATCGCGTCAGGGCGTGCGGGTTTATGCGCTGTTTTCCAACTTTTCGCCGTGCGGTCACGCCGGTTATGTCGGTCTGGATAACCAGAAAGCCGGACGCACCGCCGCGTGGATTGCCACGCATCTGTTGCATCAGCCGGGTTCGGTCGGCGTGCTGGTGGGCGACCATCGCTTTATCTGTCAGGAGAGCAATGAGATCAGTTTCCGCTCCTATCTGCGTGAACAGGACAGCGCGCGACGCGTGCTGGAGCCGCTGAAGACCAACGAATCGATTGATGGCGGCTACCGTTCCACGCGTCAGTTACTGGAAGAACATGCCGATTTGGCGCTGATCTTCGCGCCTTGCGGCGGCATTGAGGGTGTGATTCATGCGTTGCGCCAGCATCCGCAGCGTAAGGTGGCGTTGATATGTCACGGTCCGGTGAAAGAGGGCGAGCTGGCGCTGATTGATGGCACCATTACGGTGATGATCCGCAACCGCATCGACGAAATGGCCATGCGTCTGGCGCAGATGGTGCAGCAGCATCATGCGCAGCCGGGCGATCATTTCTCCCAGATCATCCTGCCGTTTGATATCGTCACGCGTGAAAACCTGTAGGCCGCGTCGTTGCTGTGTTTGATATATTTTCTATCATTTTTATGATGCGAAATACTATGATCGCTATCAAAAAATGAATGTTTCATGGTTGTTGATGATGAAATATTTATTTGATACTTGCGCTATCCACTATCGCAAGGAACGATCATGACTATCCATATTGCTAACGCGCCCTGTAGCTGGGGCGTTGATGACCCGAAAAATCCCTTCCTGCCGCCGTGGCAGAAAGTCCTGAGTGAAGCGTCGCAGGCCGGTTATAAAAGCATTGAGCTGGGCCCATGGAGCTATCTGCCGGTTGAGCCTGCCGAACTGCGTCAGCAGCTGGAAGCGCACGACTTGTCGCTGGTGGCGGGCACCATTTTTGATGATTTGGTGAGTGAAGCCAATTTTCCGGCGATGGTTGAGCTGACGCACAACATCTGTCGCAACCTGTCTCTGGTACCGACCGCGACCAAAACCCATGCGGACAACAAACCCGCACCTTATCTGGTGATTATCGACTTCGGTAATCCAGAACGCGCCAAATACGCTGGTCAATCCGCCAAGGCGCCGCGCCTGTCAGCTGAAGCGTGGCAGCGCATGATGCAGCACATCACCACGCTGAGCCAGATTGCCTGGAACGAATACGGCGTGCGTGCGGTGATCCATCCGCATGCCGGTGGCTGCATTGAGTTCGCCGACGAGCTGCAACAGCTGGTGGAAGACATTCCGCATGAAGTCGCTGGTTTGTGCCTCGACACCGGCCATCTGTATTACTCCGGCATGGATCCAATTCCTTACCTCAGCCGCTACTGGGATCGCATCGATTATCTGCACTTCAAAGACGTTAACGATGCGGTATGGCGCGACGTGATTGCGCGCGGCGTCGATTTCTTTGCCGCCTGCGCAGAAGGCGTGATGTGCCCGATTGGCAAAGGGGCAATTGATTATCCGGCGGTGCGCGCCTTCCTGGCGGAGCGCAATTATCAGGGCTGGATCACCGTCGAGCAGGAGCGCGATCCGCGTGATGCCGACACCAGCCTGCGTGACGTCACCGCCAGCCTGCACTATTTGCAATCGGTCGGATTCTGAGGAGAACAACATGATCAACGGCATTAAAGCTCTCGATCGCTCGCTGCGCTGGGGCATGGTTGGCGGTGGCGGCACCAGCCAGATTGGTTACATTCACCGTTCGGCGGCCACGCGTGATAACAACTTCACGTTGCTGGCAGGCGCATTCGATATCAACGCCGAGCGCGGCCGCGCCTTTGGCACTTCGCTAGGTATCGAAGCCGATCGCTGCTACGCAGATTACGAAACCCTGTTTGCGGCAGAAGCGGCGCGCGCCGACGGCATCGAAGCGGTGTCGATCGCCACACCCAATAACACGCACTTCGCCATCTGCCGCGCCGCACTGAATGCGGGTCTCCATGTGGTGTGTGAGAAGCCGCTGTGCTTCACCGCTGCCGAGGCCGATGAGCTGGAACAGCTGTGTGCTGAGAAGAAGAAAATCATCGGTGTGACTTATGGTTACGCCGGACATCAGCTGATTCATCAGGCACGCGAAATGATTGCCGCAGGTTTGCTGGGTGAGATCCGCATCATCAACATGCAGTTCGCGCACGGCTTCCATAACGAAGCGGTTGAATTGCAGAACGAAAGCACCAAGTGGCGCGTCGATCCGCGCTTCGTCGGGCCGAGCTATGTGCTGGGCGATTTGGCGACGCATCCGCTGTTTATCGCCGAAACCATGGTGCCGCATCTGCAGATCAAACGCCTGCTGTGCAGCCGCCAGAGCTTTGTCAAAACCCGCGCGCCGCTGGAGGATAACGCCTTCGTGATGATGGAGTACGACAACGGCGCAGTCGGCACCATGTGGGCATCGGCGGTGAACTGCGGTTCGATGCACGGTCAGAAGGTGCGGGTGATCGGCGAGAAAGCCAGCCTGGAGTGGTGGGATGAGCAGCCGAATCAGCTGCGCTATGAAGTGCAGGGCGAGCCGGTGCAGATTCTCGAGCGCGGCATGGGTTATCTGCATTCGAGTGCGCTGGCTGACGACCGTATTGGCGGCGGACATCCGGAAGGATTGTTTGAAGCCTGGTCCAATCTCTATCGCCGTTTTGCGCTGGCAATGGATGCCACCGATCGTGGCGATCAGGCATTCCTGAAAGACTTCTGGTATCCGGGCGCGCATGCCGGTTTGATGGGCGTGCGATGGGTGGAGCAGTGCGTGAAGTCTGCGGATGCGGGAGCCATATGGATAGCGTGTTGAATGGGCCTTGCTCATGTGCGGAGCAAGAGGGCGTTAATGACTCAATCTTCCGCGGTCGCTTTTAGACCCTCGAAATTGCAGAATTCACTGCCAATTTAAATAAAAGTTAACTCGATTTTTTGAATGATTTTTCACCCCTCTACGCGCTCTTTATCAAGAGCGCAAATTCATTATCCCCAGATTAAATAATCACTAAACGTGCAATTAACGCAACGGAATATAACAGTTTTATTTCTGTAATAGTTAAGCCGCCGTTATAAGAAGCGTATAAATAATAACCACCCTTGCATTGATGGCTTAAGCATCATCTCGCATTTTTTAGCCTTTCCGGCGGCAATTACAGACATATCTTGAGGATACTGAATTTTGTCTCGATCGAACAAAATACTGTCTTAGGTAATTTTTTAGATCTTTAGATCGTTAAAATACAAATGTTAAGTTTTTTATTCTAAAAAAAGATCTTAAAAAAGATCAAAGATCTGTAAATTTACCCTCGCGCTAATTTTTTTAGGGTTATATTTCAAATTGAGCACGAATAATCAAAAAAACTTTCAATAGGTTGAAAGTTGTCATTTACTTAAAGCGGTCGAAGGGCTCCAACATTACTTCGATTAATGTTTTTTTCTGCTATGGAAATGAAAGTTCATTGCTTTAGCAGAGACATTTTTGATGACGATTTTTGAGGCTTAATCATGAAAAGCAAGTTCGCAGTATTGGTTGCAATTACGGCTTCTCTTGGATTTATTGGCACGACAACTGCTGCTGATGGCACGATTAATTTTACGGGTACAATTACCGATAACGCTTGCACGGTAGATACTGGCTCTGCCAACCAAACCGTGAATCTGGGCACCGTTTCGAGCAAAACCTTCACCGGAGCCGGTGTCACCGCGGCACCGACTCGCTTCAACATTAATCTGACAAGTTGTCCTGCTGCGGTAACCTCGGCCAGCGTACGTTTCGATGGCGCAACCTCTGCGGGAAATAACCAAATCCTCGCTCTGAACTCAGGGCAAACTGCCACCAATGTGGGTGTCGCGCTATATGAGCAAGACAGTTCCACTCTCATCCCTATCGCCAGCAAATCGGCTGATCGTCCAATCACGGCAGCCGGCCCTAATGTACTGACCTATATAGCGAAATATTACGCTACGGCCACGCCAGTTACTGCGGGTACAGCAAACTCCACGGCGACCTTCACCATTGCTTACAACTAAGTAGTTTCAGAGCCGCGTCATGCGGCTCTTTCTTTCGTCACGGAGAGAGATGGATGTTTAAAAAAAGTCTTTGGCCATTGGCCATGGCACTTTTGTGCCTGTCGCCTATGGCTCAGTCTGGTGTGCAGATTGGCGGCACACGTCTGGTTTATGACGGTAAAAACAAGCTGGCCGCGATAAGTGTGACTAATCCAGACGATCGTCCCTATTTGATTCAATCCTGGGTTAGCAGTCAGGAAGAGAGTGATACCGCTGATGACACTTTCATCACCACGCCCCCGCTCTTCCGCCTTGAGCCTCATAGCCAGAATTCGGTGCGCGTTATCTACAGTGGTCACACGTTGCCAGACGATCAGGAATCCGTGCACTGGTTGAATATCAAGATTATCCCCACGGTCAATCGTCAGGCCACTAACGATCTCGTTATCACCATTAAAAACAAGATGAAGTTATTTTACCGGCCCGCAGAGTTAAGCGGCGATCCCGCATTGGCTTTTACCAGGCTCAAATTTCGCCAGCGTGAGGGCAAACTCGCCGTGTTTAATCCCACGCCTTACAGCGTTTCGCTCTACGACCTGACCGTAAACGGTTCAACTATGACCAAACCGCCGATGGTGTTGCCTTCACAGGAAATCGTTCTGGGCCAAAAAGTGCATGTTGGCAATCCGGTGAGCTGGCGAGCGATTAATGATTTCGGCGGCATTACAGCAGAACAAACATTAAAAGTGGGCACCGATTAAAGGAGAGGGCCATGTCGATGAGACAAAATATACCTTTAACGCTGAGGCCTGCTTTTCAGCGCACCTTACTTAACATGTTAATACTGGCTGCAATATCCATTAATGATGTGGTTGCAGAGGATTATTTTGATCCTGACACGGTGGAACGACACAGCGGCCAGCGTGCAAATCTGGATCTTTCCACTTTTAGCCACAGTGGAGGCCAGGCGGCGGGCGTTTACAACGCCGACGTTTACCTGAACGACAATTTTGTTGGATCAAAAAGTATACGCTTTGAACCCGGTGCGAAGGGTCTGCAGCCCCTATTAATGAAAGCCGATTTTATGCGGTGGGGCGTGAAAGAGAATGCCACACCCGCTTTCGTGAAAATCTCACCTGCGCAGGAAGTGACGAATATCGCTGCCATCATCCCGCAGGCGCAAACCCGCTTTGATTTAAGCCAGCAACGCTTAAACGTCTCCATTCCACAAGAATATGTACGACATAACGCACAAGGGTATGTTGGCCCAGAGGAGTGGGACGATGGTGTCAACGCGCTATTTATGAATTATGGCTATTCAGGTGCCAATAACTGGAGTGATTATCGTCAGGGAAGTGATAACAACGCGTATCTCAATTTGCGTAGCGGTATCAATCTCGGGGCCTGGCGCGCGCGCAACTACACCACCTATAGCCATAGTCAGGGTAATGATAAGTGGAACAGTATTAATACCTACGTTCAGCGTGACATCAAACCCTGGAAAAGCCAGCTGGTATTGGGAGAGAGCTATACGCCATCAGAGGTATTCGATAGCTTCCCCTTTCGCGGAGCTCAGCTCTACTCAGACGACAATATGCAGCCCGAGAGCTTACGAGGATTCGCACCCGTTGTACGAGGCATTGCGCAGAGCAATGCGCAAGTTACCATTCGTCAGGACGGTAACATCATTTGGCAAGCCTATGTGCCACCCGGACCTTTCGCCATAAACGATCTTTATCCTACCTCTGCCAGTGGCGATCTTGAGGTGGTAATAAAAGAAGCGAATGGCAGCGTCCGACAGTTTGTTCAGCCATTTTCTGCGGTGCCTATCATGCAGCGTGAAGGGCGTTTCAAATATGCTTTCACGGCCGGACAATATCGTTCAACCGGGGGATCGGCAAAAAAGCCGGGCTTTATACAAGGCACAGGTATCTATGGTTTGCCTTATAGCTCAACCGTTTATGGTGGATCAATTCTGTCGGGTGATTACACGTCAGCATCGGTTGGTGTGGGGAAAGGTCTGGGGTTATTGGGTTCGATTTCGCTGGACGGGACATTCGCCAATGCCCGTTTAATGGAAGAAACTCATCGCGGTGGCTCATTTCGTTTTCAATATGCAAAAGATGTCGCAATGAGCGGCACCACTTTTACTCTGGCAGGCTACCGTTATTCCACCTCTGGTTATTACGATTTTAATGAAGCCAATGGCTATTACGCGAATACACTGCCGCCGGGTTTCCGGGGTAATCCCAACAACCGCAATGAAGTTGAACAAGCCCGACGCGAATGGCGAAACTGGCGTTATAGCCATAACAGACGCAGTAAATCCCAACTCAACGTTAATCAATCGTTGGGTGATTATGGCAGTCTTTTTCTCTCCGCTTACCAGCAACAATATTGGGGCGTGACAGAAAAGGAGCGCAGTTTGACGCTGGGCTATAACACCAGCTTCAACGCCATCAATTACTCCTTTAACTACAGCTATTCACAGACGCCGTTCTACACCAAACACGATCAAATTTTTTCGCTGGCGGTGCAGATTCCCTTTGACCGATTTTTACCCAAAAGCTGGCTGAACTTCTCGGGCAGCACCGACAATCGCGATAAAACCACTGGCGCGGTGGGGTTGTCAGGCACTGCACTGGCAGACAATAACCTGAGCTATAGCGTGCAACAGGGTTACACCAATCAAGGGGTTGGCGCCAATGGCAATGCGTCAGTCAACTATAAAGCACGCTTTGGCGAATACCAGGCTGGCTATAACTACTCGCGGAATACCCGACAACTGAATTACGGCGCAACGGGCGGCATTGTGGTGCATCCCTATGGTGTGACTCTGAGCCAGCCGTTAGGTGACACCATGGCGTTAGTGCGCGCTGAAGACGCGGAGGCAGTTCGCGTGCTCAACCAAACCGGCGTGCTGACTGATGGCAGAGGTTATGCCGTCGTACCCAACGTAACACCTTATCGCCGCACCTCGCTTTCGCTTGATGCCAATTCGCTCGGCGATAACGTCGATCTGCTGAGTGACAGCCAAACAGTGGTGCCTACGCAGGGGGCCGTAGCATTAGCCAATTATCCCACGGTATCGGGGGCAAAAATGGTCGTTACCTTGCGTGGGCGTCAAGTGCCGTTCGGCGCACGTGCCAGCGTTGCCAACGGCGAAACCCTTTCGCATGGCATCGTTGATGACAAACAACATGTTTACCTCAGCGGCGTGCCCGCAGCGGGCGTGGTTAAGGTGAACTGGAAGGGCGGCGAATGTCAGGCTCCGTTTACGTTAGGAAAGGCTCAGTTTGGTGTCAATTCTGTGACGGCACAATGCCGCTAAAGGAAGCATTTATGCGTTTATTTCTTTTATTACCGAGCATATTTTTTATTGGGTTGTACGTTAACTTTGCGCAGGCTTATACCTGTACCACCACCACAGCCGCGACGACAATTTCTCCTCCTGCGATAGTGATTCAACGCGATTTACCGGTGGGATCGTTGATTGGCAGCCAGATCACCTCGGGTGCGGTGAACACGTTTAACTGTACTAACACGGCCCCCGCGTTGACTTATCAAAGTGTGGGCGTAAAAGGCACCGGTAACTATGTCACGACCATTGGAGGCAGACGGATTTACAGCACCAATATTGCAGGGATTGGCTTTGCTATCGGTGGCATCTCAGTGAACAACTGCAATAACTTTAGTGGCTGGGTTGATGGAACCAGTACGGGAGATGGTAATGCGAACAATAGGTTGCTGTGTTCGGTCAATGGCTTAATAGCGGGACAACCTCTGCGCGAGCAAGCGTTGCTACAGTTCTATAAAACCGGACCAACCGGATCGGGGATGGTCACCGCGCAGCAGGCAGGATCGTTTATTTTGCACAACAACCAGGCGTTCTGGCATTCACCGGAATCGACTATTCTTATGAATGGTTTTAGTGTCACAACGCTGGCGTGTTCAGTCAGTAATACTGCCATCGCCGTGAATATGGGCAATGTGGATAAGCGTGCGTTCAGTGGGACGGGCAGTTCACCCGATGCCAGCTTTACGCGTAATTTTACCCTTCCGCTTAACTGTAATGCCGGCACCCGCATCAATGTGAAGATTGATGGAAATGCCCAAAACTCCGCCAATGGGGTATTAAATCTGACATCAGGTGCCAATACGGCAAGTGGAGTGGGCGTGCAGCTTCTGTTTAACAATGCGCCTGTGCAACTGGGCGCTAATATTGTTGCCGGAACTTCGGCCAGCGCGGGGAATTATAATATTCCGCTTCAGGCGCGTTATTACCAAACGACCGCAACCATTACACCTGGCACAGCTAACAGTTCCGCGACTTTCACTCTGACCTATCAATAAATAATTTTCCCCCTGGCGGGGGAAAATTGTCAGTGATGACTCACCGATAGATCACTTCAACAGCTTTAATATGACCCGATGATTGCACGCTGACATTGCCGAGTTGAAACGGCAGCGTCTGCTGTTGCTTATTGAATCTAATCTGACGCACTTTATCGACACCATTCTGGCTACATTGCACTGCGGCATGCTGGCTATTGGTCGTCGTCGTACAGGCAGGCTCAACTATCGCACCGGTAAAAGAAACGGTACCGCCCTCAGCCAGAACGGCTTGGGCAAATAGCAAACCAGAAAATAATACGAATGCTGTTTTCATCGGTCTTCTCCTGGTGGTGGCATAAAGAAGAACGACAAGTTAGGACCAAACTTTAATTAAAAATGGCGATAGTGAAAAAATATCCCCCTTAATGCGATCGCAGGTCGCTTAGAAAGCGCTGCGCGCGCGGGTGCTGCGGCTGGGTGAAGAACTGTTCTGGTTGTGATTTCTCCAGAATCTGTCCCTGGTCCATAAACCAGATGGTATCCGCCACCTCACGGGCAAAGTTCATTTCGTGGGTCACGCACATCATCGTCATCCCTTCCTGCGCCAGACCGCGCATCACCGACAATACTTCGCCGACCATCTCCGGATCGAGCGCCGAGGTCGGTTCATCGAACAGCATCACCGGCGGCTTCATCGCCAGCGCGCGGGCAATCGCCACGCGCTGCTGCTGGCCGCCGGAAAGCTGCGCCGGATAAGCATCGGCTTTATGCGCTAAGCCCACGCGCTCCAGCAATTCACCCGCCTGACGACGCGCTTCGCTGCGCTTTACGCCCAGTACTTTCATCGGCGACATCATGATGTTCTCGGCCACCGTCACATGCGGGAACAGGTTGAAGCTCTGAAACACAAAGCCGATGCGCGTGCGCAGCTGATTGAGGCGCGTGCTGCTGCCGTGAATATCGGTGCCATCAAACACAATCTGGCCGTCATCGATCGGTTCTAAACGGTTAACGGTGCGGATCAGCGTCGATTTGCCCGAGCCGGAAGGGCCGCACACTACCACCACTTCGCCGGGATTAATCTCGGCGCTCAGGTTGGTCAGCGCCTGATACGCGCCGTACCATTTATTAACCTGATTAAACATGATCATCGGTCCCATGCGGTTTCCTTATTGCGAGGAGGTTTTAGTCAGCATCACCGCGGGCGCCACGCTGGGCGTTGGCTGCGGTGCTTGACGACGTTTCTGCGCAATGTGCGCTTCGAGTTTATTGGCCAGCCAGGTGAGGCTGAAGCAGATGAGGTAATAGCTCAGCGCCACAATGGCGAACACCTGAAACGGTTTGGTCAGCAGCTGATTGCTAACCTGATTGGCGGCAAAGGTCAGCTCCGGCACGTTAATCACGTAACCCAGCGTACTGTCTTTGATGATCGACACCAGCTGGCTGACCAGGCTGGGCAAGGTGTTGAACAGCGCTTGAGGCAGGATCACCAGACGCAAAGTTTTCAGGTGGCTCATGCCGAGCGCGCGTGAGGCTTCGTATTGGCCGTGCGGCAGCGCCTGAATGCCACCGCGCACGATCTCGGCGATATAGGCACTCTCATAAATCACCAGCGTACACAGCATGGTGGCGAAGCCGCTGATGTTGTGGCCGATCAGCAGCGGCACACAGAAGTAGGTCCAGAACACCACCATCATCAGCGGGATGCCGCGCAGCAGATAAACCCAGCCAGTGGCGGGCCAGCTCAGCCAGCGCCACGGCGACAGACGCGCCAGGCCCAGCAGCACACCAATCGGAAACGCCAGCAGCACCGCCAGCACCGAGATCAGCAGCGTACAGAGCACGCCGCCAATCGGACCGTTCGGGTATTGGCCCATCAACAGCAGCATGCCGTTGTCATGCAAAATGGTGAACATCTCAAACATCGCCATTACCTCGCATAGACGCGCTGGAAGCGGCGGGCCAGCAGTGCGCCAAGGCCCATCAGCAGCAGGGAGAAGAACAGATAGCCCACGGTCGCCACGATGTAAGATTCGAAGGTACGGAACGTTTGGTTCTCAATATCGCGCGTTACATAGGTGAGATCCGCCACACCAATCACCATCGCCAGGCTGGTGTTTTTAAACAGCAGCACCGTGTGGTTGATCATCGCGGGCATCGCATTGCGAATGCCCTGCGGCAGAATCACGCCGTGCATGGCGCGCACATAGCTCATGCCGAGTGCGCGCGCGGCTTCGTTCTGCCCGTCGGGAATGGCGCGCAGGCCGCTGCGGATATCTTCGGAGAAGTACGCCGCCTGACACAGGCCCAGCGCGGTAAGGGAGAACAGGAACTCGGCGTTGTAGTTGTTGATCCACATCTGCAGCGCTTCCGGCAGCAGCGTAGGAATGGCGAAGTACCACATCATCAACTGGATCAGCGTCGGCACATTGCGGTGATAAGAGACATAGGCTTTGACCAGCCCAACCGCGATGCGGTTTTCAGTCAGGCGAATTACCACCAGCAGCAGCGCCAGCACCATTGCCAGCAGCCAGGCACCCAATGCCAGTTCAAGGGTGATCACCGTTCCGTCAACGATCATCTGGCCGTATTGGCCGGTTATCACACTGCTGAAATCGAGAGCCATTCTGTTACCTCATCATCGCCTGCTACGCGCTGTGGTCGCCCGGTCGCATGGTGGAAAGACCGCCCGGCACCTGTAATGTCGGGGTGATTTCGATGTTGCCGATATTTACCGCCAGCGGTGCCGCGAGCGCGAAAGCAACGCAGTCGGCGATATCTTTGGCCTGCGGCAATTCAAAGCCATCAATGAAGCGGCGGCGCGCCTCTTCGTGATCGCCTGACACGTTGCCGAAGATATCGGTGGCGACGCGGCCCGGACAGATTTCGGTGATGCGCACGCGCGCGCCATAGCAATCGACGCGTAGCTGGCGCGAAAGGGCATGCACACCGGCTTTGGTGGCGTGATACACCGAGTTACCGTTGAAGTTGTAGATGGCAGCAATCGAGGTGATGTTGAAAACGTGGCCACGATCGCGCGCCACCATGCCCGGCACCAGCAAACGGCACAGATGCAGCACCGCGCGCAGATTGACGTCTACCTGGGTTTCAATCACGTTCTCATCGGCATCGAGGATCGAGCCCGGATGCGACAGGCCAGCGTTATTCACCAGAATGTCGATTTCGAGATCCTGGCACAGCGCGGTCAGCGCCTTTATGTCACTGACATCCACCGCGTGCGGAATACAGCCGGTACGATCGGCCAGCGCTGCCAGCTGCTCTTTACGGCGCGCCACCGCGTGCACGGTGATGCCCTCCTGGCACAGGCGTTCAACGATCGCTTCGCCCATTCCCGCCGATGCGCCGGTCACCAGCGCGGTTTTGTAATCTGAAAATGGCATCTGCCTCTCCTCGTTATGGCGTCTTTTGACTGTATGCAGTTATGCCGCAAGGGCATAAGACATAAAAATTTTGAGGCAATAAGCGCCCCTTATAACCCCGCAGGGCTGCCATTCATGGCGACTGAAACATCAACACGTCCTCGCCATACTCCACCGCAGACAAATGCTCTGCCGCGAACGACTGCACCGTGCCGCTATCCGGGCTGATCACCGGCACATACAGCGGGCCAACCTGCACCAGCGCCACCACCGCACCGGCCTCGATGTGCTGGCCGGGCGCGACAAAATCCTGCGGACTATGCGGATGGCGGCGCAGCAGCGTGCCGGGCATCGGTGCGCCGATGCGTTGCGTGATGGAGGGGATTTCAGCGGCGGGAAGCGTGACAGGCGCGGGCGTGGCTGGCGTGGCGGCGAAGGTCAACCGCACTGACCAGTGCTTGCCATCGAGCGCCAGGCTGTTCAGCCCGGAGGATTGCATCTTGCGCGCCAGCGCACGCAGCGTCGGCAGCGGTATTGCGGTTTTATCCATGGAATTCCCGTCAAAGCGAAACACGCCCGCCTGAGCGGGCAAAATCGTAATCTAGCGCGTTCGCAATACGGGCAGTAAGAGGGTTTCGCTTTGCGGCAATAAGCGGGACTTATCCCACCAACGTCAAAGGATGATTCTCAACGTTGCGGCGCGACATCAGCGACAGCAGGATCGATTTCACCGCTTCGGCCGGCTGTGACAGCGGCAAGTGATCCGACATGCAGAATGACAGCGACACCTGTACATCCGGATCGACGATCTTCGCCATCCACGCATCGCCGCTTTTCAACATCGCGCGCGCGGCGGATTCCGGCATGATGGTGGTGCCGAGACCGGCGCTCAGGGCGGCATTCAGCGTGGTTTGCGACTCGATCTCGCATTTCACGCGGTACTGCAGATTGTTATGTACGAAGGCATCGTCGAGCACTTTGCGCATGATGTTGTAGACGCGCGGCAGGAACAGATCGTATTGCGCCACCTGCGCCAGCGGGATCTCTTTCACCGGTTGCGCGAGGCTGAACGGACAGACGAAGTAGAGATCCTCTTTCATCAGCGGCATAAAGCGCAGACCGTGAATGGTGCGGTGATCGTAAATTACCGCCATATCCATGCGACCATTCATGATCAGTTCGCTTAGCGTGGTGCCGAAGTTCTCATTGAAATAGAGCACGATGCCGGGATGCTGCTGCTGCACTTCCATCATCAGCGGTAATGCGAGGTTTTGTGCCGCGGTGCCCGGCGCTAAGCCCACTGAGACGCTGCCGCTTAGTGACGCGCCGACCAGCTCAATGGCGCTTTGTGCCTGCTCGCACTGGCGTAAAATCGCCTGCGCGTGGGAATAGAGCGTTTTCCCGGCTTCGGTCGGCGTCACGCCGCGCTTGGTACGAATGAGCAGTTGCTGATTCACTTCCCCTTCCAGCGTAGCCAGCTGCTGGCTCAGCGCGGGCTGGGCAATATGCAAAATATCGGCGGCCTGGGTCAGGCTGCCCACATCAACAATTTTAACAAAGTACTTCAGGCGACGAAGATTCATGAACGCTTCCTCCAACAGAACGCATAGCGGGTATCAAGCAAAGTTGATGCCAAATAGGCTTTCGCGAATGAACTCAGACAGGAGGGTAGAGCCACAGTGCCTCCTACGGCAGGTGCTGAGTTGGACAGTTGCCGAGACGGCGAGGGTAAAACAGCGACCTTTGCACTGGTATGGTGCGATTCACTCATTAGATTTGGCGATGATGGGAGTGAGTAAACCGGCGTTGCGCGCTGTTAACCGGCACTCAAAGTAACACTCTATTAACATTGCGTCAGGCGCTGGCGCGTGACCTGCCGCGCATTTCCACATCAGGCTCGCCACCTTTATGGCGAAAGTGTGCGGTCGGTTCAGTCATCGCTTTGTGTTATATCACCACAACAAAGCACTATTAACCGCCGCTTCGGGCAAAAACCTATCCTCTGATAAACGTCGTGTTTGCAGCTTGCTGCAAACCGTTCATGCTGACACTGAGCCAGGATTAACCCATGCCCGAGATAGCCGATCGATTAAAGAATGTGACCGTTTCTGCCTCCGTTGCCATGACCCAAAAGGCCCGCGATCTCGCGGCGCAGGGCATTGATGTGGTGGCGCTTTCTACCGGTGAACCCGATTTCCCCACGCCACCTCACGCGATTGAAGCCGCTTATGCCGCTGCGCGCGCCGGGGATACGCGTTATCCGCCCACCGACGGCACGCCGGCGCTGCGCAAAGCGATCCAGCTAAAGTTCAAACGCGATAATCAGCTCGATTATGACGTCAGCCAGATCCTCACCGCCGGCGGTGCTAAGCAGATCATTTTTAACGCGATCCTCGCGACCATCAATCCAGGCGATGAAGTGGTGATCCCGACGCCGTCGTGGATCAGCTATGCCGATATCGTCAAATTCGCTGGTGGCGTACCGGTGGCGCTACCCTGCACACAGGAGAACGGCTTCAAACCGCTGCCGGCCGATTTAGACGCCGCCATCACCGATAAAACCAAATGGTTGTTGCTCAACTACCCGAGCAATCCCACCGGTTCGGTGGCGAGCCAAGCGGAGCTGCACGCGCTGGGCGAGGTGCTACTGCGCCATCCGCAGGTGTGGATCATGACCGACGATATCTATGAACACCTGATTTATGACGATGTGCGTTTCTACACGCTGGCGCAGGTTGAGCCGCGCCTGGTTGACCGCGTGCTGACGGTGAACGGCGTGTCGAAAGCCTGGTCCATGACCGGCTGGCGATTGGGGTTCTGCGGCGGCCCGGCGCCGTTGATCAAAGCGATGAGCAACGTGAATACCCAGAACAGCGGCGGTGTTTGCACCTTAACGCAGGCCGCGGCGGTGGCGGTGCTGGAGGGCCCGCAGGATCTGCTGCAGGAGCGCGCGCGCATCTATCGCCAGCGCCGCGATTACGTGCTGGAGCGCCTGACGTCGATTGATGGCCTGCGCTGCCACAAACCGCAGGGCGCATTTTATCTGTTTGTGAATATCGCGGGCTACATCGGTAAAACCAGCGCCGGTGGCCGGCTGATCACCAACGATGCCGATTTTGTGCTGGCGCTGATTGAGGAGCAGCACGTGGTGACGGTGCAGGGCGCGGCGTACGGCATGAGCCCGTTTATCAGGTTGTCGTATGCCACGAGCATGGAGCGGTTAGAGACGGGATGCGATCGCATTGCGGCGTTTTGTGGTGGTTGTGTTTAATGTCCAGGTCGCCAAAAAAGGCGACTTGGTTTTTTACCTGGATTGTATAACCTCCGCCGCCGGGGCGACCTGATGGCCGCTGGCTTCGATTTCGCTGCGCACAATGGTGGCGAGCGCCAGGGAGCCTGGCGTGTCGCTGTGAACCAGAATCGAGCGCGCACGCACCGCAATCTCTTCACCTTCAATCGTCGTCACCGTGCCGTGCTGCAAAAACTGGCGCACGCGGGCGCGCAGCGCGCTTTCCTCGTTGATCACCGCACCGGCAATGCCGCGCGGCACCAGACGGCCTTGCGCGTCATAGGCGCGGTCGGCCAGGAACAGCGTCAGCGTTTTCAGGCCAGCCGCCTGCGCCGCGACTTCAATGATCGTATCGGGCTGGGCGAAGATGATCAGCTCGCTATTGATGCGCGCCACTAACTCCATCACCTGTTGCGCCAGGTCGGCATCGCGGTTGACGATGTTGCCCATCGCGGCGTGGAAACTGAAGTGGGAAACGTGGGTGCCTTCCGCGCGGGCAATCGCCGTCAGCGCGCCGAGTTGATAGGCCACCTGCTGACAAATCTCTTCGGCGCTAAACGGCAGTTCGCGGCGGCCAAAACCCTGGCGATCCGGCAAGCCGGGATGCGCGCCAATGCCCACGCCATGTGCCTTCGCCAGCCGCACCATGTTGGTCATGATCGCCGGATCGCCAGCGTGGAAACCACAGGCGATATTGGCGGATGACACCACTTTCATTAGCGCGGCGTCATCGCACAGCTGGTAAATGCCGAAGCCTTCGCCCATATCGGAATTCACATCAATCTTCATGTCTGGTTTCCTTGTGCGGATTAAACGGTAAGCGCTTTACGCAGTGGCTGGCAGCTGAAGCGCAGACGGCTCAGCCAGCGCGCCACTTCCTGTTCGATGGCGATCGCTTCACGCACATCGCTGTGAATCAGCTGGATCGACTGGCCCGGCAGCACTTGTCCAAGCCGCCACAGATCCTGCTCGATCACGCCAGCGATCTTCGGATAACCGCCGGCGGTATTGGCATCGCTTAGCTGGATGATCGGTTCACCACCCGGCGGCACCTGCACAATGCCGGGGATCAGCCCGTACGATCGCATCTCAATGGTTTCAGAGGGGAAGATCGGATCGCCTGAAAGCCGATAGCCGGTGCGATTGCTTTGATTTGATACCTGCCAGGATTGCTGCCAGAAGCGCGCGGCATCGGCGGCAAACAGCGGGTATTCGCCGGAGGGAATGGCGCGCAGCTGAATGTCTCCGGCGCTGTTGCGGGGAAAAATGGCGTGTAATGCGCTGTCTGGCGGTTCAATGCCGATGCCGCTGTGTGGAAGTGCCGGGCCGCGATTTTCGCCGAGCGCCAGCCGATCGCCACGCTGCAGCGGACGTCCTTCAACGCCGCCGAAGCCACCGCGCAGCGCGGTACTGCGCGAGCCAAGCACCAGCGGCACATCGATGCCGCCAGCAACACACAGATAGCCACGCGCGCCGCTGCGCGGATAACGCAGCTCCAGCACTTGCCCGGCACGCACGCTGCAGCCCCACCACGGCGGCAGCGGCGTGCCATCCAGCGTGGCGCGGCAATCCGCGCCGGTCACCGCGATGCTGCTGTTTTGCAGAAAACGTACGCGGAACGGGAACAGCTGCACTTCAATTGCCGCCGCATTTTCGTCGTTGCCGAGGAGTAAATTACCGGCACGCAGCGCCAGCGGATCCATCGCGCCGCTCACCGACACGCCGATGTGGCGATAGTTGAAGCGACCTAAATCCTGCACCGTGTTGAGCGCACCGCTCTGTTCGATCTCAATCACAGCTCAATCCTCTGCGGCAGAAAACGGATGCGATCGCCCGGTGCCATCAGCGCGGGCGATGCGGCCAGCGGGTCAAACACCACCAGCTCGGCAAAACCAATCGCATTCCAGCCGTTCGGGCCGGTCAGCGCCGAAACGCCCGCCTGCGCGCCACCGATGGTGACGGTGCCTTTCAACATGCTGAGCGACGGCACTTTCTTGCGCGGTGTCGCCAGCAGCGGATCCAAGCCGTGCAGATAGCCGAAGCCCGGCGCGCTGCCCAATGCAAACACCGTGTATTCGCTTTGATGGTGCAGACGCACCACCTCGCGTGGGCTCAAACCGGTATGGCGGCACACCGCCTCGAGATCGGTGGCGTGTTCACCGCCGTAATGCACCGGAATTTCAATCAGTTTGCCCTGCGGACTGATCGCCTGCGCCTGATCCCATGCGGCATGCAGCTGCATACGCACGGCGATTTCATCAGCTGGAATATGGCGGAACAGTACCAGCAGATTGGTGACGCCGGGAATCAGCGCTTCAATCGCTTCATCGGCATGCAGCAGGCGCGCCAGCGACCAGATGCGGCGCTGCGCCGGGAGATCGAAACCGCCTGGCGCTTCCACCAGCCACGCGCGTGCGCCGATGGTGGAGAGCTTGATAGCAGAGGAGCAAGCCAGCGCGGGAACGCTGGCAGGCTGGAGAGCAGAGTGCGACGTCACGGGCATGGTTATTCCAGCGGTTCAAATTTCAGACTGGAGAGCGGCTGTACGCGCTCTTCGCGCACCATTTTGTATTCGGTGTTGGGCCCAATCCACGTATCCCAGATTTTGTCGATGGTGCCGTCATCGTCCATCGCCTTCAGGCTGCTGTTGACGCTGGCCAGCAACGCCGGTTCATCACGCTTCATGCCGACACCAATCGGCTCCAGCGCCATCGGTTCTTTGATCATCGCCAGATTGATGCCGTCTTTTTTTGCCTGCGAAATGGTTTTGATGCCGGTCATGGTGTTGGTGACGAAGCCCACCGATTTGTTCTGCTCCAGCGCGAGGAACGCGGAGGCTGAATCCTGGAAGGTCACCGCTTTGCCGCCTTTGATATGGATTGATTGCTCAGAAGTGGTGCCTTTGGTGGCGCTGATGCGTTTGCCCTTGAAATAGCTCAGCGGCTTGTCGGCCAGCGGTGCTTTGACCAGCAGCATCTCCTTGGCGACGTAATAGGGATCGCTGAATTGAATCTGGTTGCCGCGGGTTTTGGTGTAGGCCAGATTGGCGATCAGTACGTCGGCGCGGCCGGTAGCAATCACCGCAATACGCGCTTCCACCGAGGTGGGCACCAGCGTCAGTTTGACGTTCATCTGCTTCGCCAGCGCGTTACATAGATCGATATCCATGCCCGCCAGCTGACGTGTTTTCGGATCCGGAGAAGAGAAGGGCGGCACGTCCGAATAGACCGCGCACTTTAACTCGCCGCTGGATTTGATGTTGGCCATCATGTCGGCATGAGCAGCCGAAATAGCCAGCAGCGGCAGCAGTGCCAGCCCGATGGTGGTAAATCTTTTCATGGTCATGTGAACTTCCTCAATGATGAATACCACGGCGTCACCGGGACGGAGCGCCTGCGTTCTCGTTTTTCTGGACTATATCGGCTTTGTTTTCAGACGAAAAAGAGGGAAACCCTGTCGTGCAATAGCAAAAAAATATGGCTAAGCGGAGCATAAGTTCTTTCTATTCGGGCAGAGCAAAAAAGTGTTATCCAGCGCACACTTTTCTCGCCAGGCTGATTGCAAGTCCTCTCGGCAGTCCCGCCGATTGCATGTGGTAGAGAGAAGTGAAAAAGCATGAATGCCCGATTAGGCGTGTTACTGAAGATACTGGCCGCGCTGTGCGCCACCTTGATGCTGGCGTGTGTGAAGGGGCTGAACGGCACCCTTCCCACCGGCGAAGTGATTTTTTTCCGCAGTTTTATCGCGCTGTTGCCGCTGCTGATTTGGTTGAAAATGCAGGGCGACGTGCTGGAAAATCTCAAGACGCGTAACCTATCTGGTCACTTTATTCGTGGCTTCTCCGGCACCGGCGGCATGTATTTTAACTATCTGGCGCTGGTCTATATTTCGCTGGCCGATGCCACCGCGCTGAGCTATGCGGCGCCGCTGTTTACCGTAATCCTGGCGGCGATGCTGCTGAAAGAGCGGGTGCGGGTTTCACGCTGGGTCGCCGTGGTGGTGGGATTATCCGGCATTTTGATCATGCTCTCTTCCAGCCTGAGCACCAGCGGCGCGCTGTTTTCCCATGGGGCCAGCAACGCGACGACGAGTATTGGTGTGGCATGTGCGTTGCTGGCGGCGCTGTGCTCCGCGACTTCTAACGTGCAAATTCGCTTCCTCAACGGCATCGAGAAGCCGGGCGCGATCGTGTTCTATTTCTCACTGATGACTACCGTAATTGGCCTGGCGACGGCGCTGTTTGGCTGGAGCAAACCCAGCGCGTTACAGCTGCTGTTGCTGGTGGGCTGCGGCCTGTTTGGGGGGCTGGCGCAGATTCTGGTGACGCTGAGCCTGCGTTACGCCGATGCGTCACTGCTGGCACCGTTCGATTACACCACGCTGGTGTGGTCGATGCTGATTGGTTATCTGTTCCTGAACAGCCTGCCGGGCAGCACCACCTTGCTGGGCGCATCGATTGTAGCGCTGGCCGGGATATTTGCGGTGTGGCGTGAGAATCGCCAGCGCAAACTGGCGATGGTGAGCAGTACGCCTTAGCGTTGCGCAATAATTTGCGCTGCGACAAATAGGTGTACGCATCCGTAGCGGCGCGATTTATCGCGCAATGAATTGCGCCGCTACACATAGGTGCACGCATCGGTAGCGGCGCGATTTATCGCGCGGTTTTGTTTCTAACGAAACACATCATCAATGATTTCAACCTGCTTGGTGCGCAGCGTCTCATCCAGCCAGCTGCGTTCGAGTGAGCCGGTTTTCGCCAGCTCGAAGTTGTGTTCATCAACGATTAAATACGCCTGCGCCGCTTCGAGAATGCGTGCGGCATCCTGGCGAGGAATCACAATCACACCATCCGCATCGCCCAGCACGATATCGCCCGGTGAAACGTGAATTTTACCGCAGGCAATTGGCACGTTGATCTCGCCCGGACCATCCTTGAACGGGCCGCCCGGCGTGTGACCGGCGGCGTAGATGGGGAAGTCCATGCGTGACAACCCTTCGATATCGCGGACCGGTCCGTCCAGCACAATGCCTTCCATACCGCGCTGTCTGGCATAGGTCGCCATCACTTCGCCCATCAGCGACTGGCTGCGATCGCCCTCGTTCGACAGAATAATCACATCGTTTCGGCCCGCCATATCCAGCGCTTTGTGCAGCATCAGGTTGTCACCGGAACGCGCTTTAACCGTCACCGCAAGGCCGCACATGATCGGTTGGCGCGGCGCGGTTTTCAGGCTGATCTCGGCCGACAAGGCGGGCAAACGGCTCATGCAATCCGCCACCACCGCAGCCGGTAACCGGCGAAAAGCTTCCAACAGCGGTTCGGCATCGGCGGGACGACGTAAATAGATTCGGTTTCCTGCGCTCATGGTTATTTTCCTGTAGGGAGTGATTTAATTAATCGCGTTGTGTTCCTGGGTAAATAATTAAATGTAAAAGTAAGGATTTTTATTTTTGTTTTTGATGAGTCATTACTTCATTGAATAGGGTGTTTAGCTAACAAGCTGAATCATCGGATGATTACTGGCACGTGATTAAGCTTACGCGATTACGCAGATGTTACGCAGGGGATGTTACGACTAACCGAGACAGGATCACGAATTACTATTTCGGATGAATTTAACTAACTGATAATTAATTTTATTGGATTTTATTATGGGGAGATAAATTAAAAGTATTAGCTGAGTCTTTAATTTATTTTCAGAAGCGTCTATCAAATCTAAGACGTTAAGTACATCGGCAAGCAGAAATCATGATGAAAATCATCTCTCAAAATATAACTTCCAGTTTATATGGTGTCGATATAAACTACAGTTTATGAGAGGCAATTTTGAACAGTTGGGAAGTCGAAATTACTTTGCTCTTTGCAGCATGGCTGCAAGAACAAGATGATGAAATGGTTGAAGATGTGTTGTCGAGCCTCGAAGTTCTGAAAGTGTTTGGCCCAATGTTGGGGCGACCGGATGTCGATACGGTCACCGGTTCTCGTTTTGCCAACATGAAGGAACTTCGCGTCCAAAGTAATGGAAGGCCGATTCGCGCATTTTTCGCGTTTGATCCCGCAAGGAAAGCTATCGTGCTGTGTGCGGGGGATAAAACTGGAGTGAATCAGAAGCGTTTCTACCAATCGATGATCAAACTAGCCGATAAAGAGTACATGCAGCATCTGGAGGAATTAACCAATGCCAAAACTTGAAGAGCTGATCGCACAGCGTTCTCCTGAGTCCCAAGAGCGCATTAAAAATAAGGCAGACCAAAAAATTCTGGAGATCCGCCTGCGTCAGTTGCGTGAGGAGCTGGAACTTTCACAGGTGCAGCTGGCTGAAAAGATGGGTATCTCGCAACCTGCTATCGCAGCGATTGAGGCGCGAGGTGACGAGATAAAACTTTCCAGCCTGAAAAAATATGTAGAAGCGTTAGGCGGTAAGTTGAGTCTGAATGTTGAACTTCCCACCGGAGATGGTCGGATATTTCAGATCTGATGTGGGGGAAGATGTCGGTGAGAAACTGGCATCTTTTTCAAAACGCAGAAAAGCAAAAACCCAGCCATAAGCTGGGTTTTCAGAATGTTGGTGCCCGGACGCGGAATCGAACCACGGACACGGGGATTTTCAATCCCCTGCTCTACCGACTGAGCTATCCGGGCAACGGGGCGCATTAAACCCTAATGGCTTACAGCCGTCAACGGCTTTCGTCAAAAAAGCGGTGCAATCGTGATTGATTGCTTGCTTTTCAGACAAGGTGAACAAAAAGGCTACGCCAGCGCACCATTTTTACGGCACAGCGCGATACCAAGTACATCTTCCGCCAGACGGCGCGCCGTCGCGACATCCTGTACGTTGCGTTTCACCAGCAGTTTGCTCAGGCAACCTTCCAGAATCAGCTCCATCTGATCGGCCACCATGCTGGGATTATCCAGCGCTAAATCGACCAGAATTTCATGGGTGAATTGCCAGGAACTGCGCTTTTGCTGTTCGGCTAGCTGATGCACCGGCTGATCGGGTTGCGGATAGAAACTGCAGGCGGCGATAAACAGGCAGCCGGGAAAACGACCTTTGCTGACGTGCTCACTCAGCACTTCGTAGCGGGCTAACAGCTTTTGTTCGGCGCTGAGGTGTTCATCAAGCTGCACCTGACGACGCCAGCTGTCAATCTGCTGGCCGTGATAGCGCAGCGCGTCATACAGCAAGGCATCACGATCAGGCCAGAAACGCGTGAGTTGTTCGGCTTCAAGACCGGTTGCACCAGCCAGCTGAGTTAGGGAAGTGGTGGCGGCCAGGCCACTTTGTTCGAGCACATTCAACGCATGCTCGAGTATTTGTTCACGTTGCAAGTGACTCTCCTCTGGAATGCGGGCCCGCTCGCGGACGAACGGGCAGTGTCCTGCTGACAGTGTCGTTTAACGTGACACATTCTGCAAATGCGCGCGGAAATCGGCGGCGTTGAGGAAGCCGGTGACGCGCGAATCGGGGATCTCTTTGCCTTGCGCATCGAAGAACAGAATGGTGGGCAAACCTAAAACCTGCAGATGCTGCAACAGCGCGTTGTCCTGCGCGTTATTGGCGGTGACATTGGCTTGCAGCAGTTGTACCTGACTTAGCGCGTTACGCACGCCCTCATCGCTGAAGGTGTATTTCTCGAACTCTTTGCAGGCCACACACCAGTCGGCGTAGAGATCGATCATGGTGATACGGCCTTGCGCCTGCTGCAGCGCGCTGTCGAGCTGCTCGCTGCTATTGATGGTGTGGAACGGCAGATGCGCCAAGGCTTGCGCGCTGTTGCTGCTGCCAAACGCCCAATCCTGTAGCGGGCGCGCACTGACCAGCGCGGCAGCAAGCATGATGACTTGCAGCACGCGCCATTTGCCGCTGGCGCGCAGGCTGAGGCTGAATGCCCAGGCAAAAAATGCCACGCCAAGCAGGCTCCACAGACGGATGCCCCACAGATCGCCAATCACGCGTTCCAGCAGGAATACCGGCAGCGCCAGAATCACAAAGCCAAAACCCTCTTTGACGGTTTGCATCCACGGCCCACTTTTTGGCAGCAGCTTGTTGCCAAACATCGTCACGGCAATCAGCGGCAGGCCCATGCCGAAGGCATACAACCACAGCGTGCCGGCTCCGGCCCACAGATTACCGCTCTGCGCGATGTACAGCAGAATGGCGCTGAGCGGTGCGGTGGTGCAGGGCGAGCAGATCAACCCGGCCAGTGCACCCATCATGAAGACGCCCGGCAGCGAGCCACCTTGCTGGCGATTGCTCCACAGCGTGAGGCGCGTTTGCAGGCTGGCAGGCAATTGCAGCGAGAACAGGCCAAACATCGACAGCGCCAGCACGATAAACAGCGCCGATAAGCCAATCAGCACGTAAGGATGTTGCAGCGCCGCCTGGAAGCGTAATCCGGCCGCTGCCACAACCATGCCGAGCACGGTGTACGTCAGCGCCATACCTTGCACATACACCATCGCCAGCGCGAACAATCGCCCCATCGAATAGCGGCGTGGGCCTCCTAAAATGATGCTGGAGATCAGCGGATACATCGGCAGCACACACGGCGTGAAAGCGACGCCAATACCAATCAGCAACGCCCAAAGCGGTGAAAACGGCAGCGGCGTGCTGTGATTGGCGGGCTGCGCACTGACCGCAGGCGCAGCCTGATTGGCGGCAACCGCGCTCAGCGGCACCGCGCGGGTTTCCGGCGGATAGCAGAAGCCCGCAGCCGCACAGCCCTGATAGGTCACGGTGACGGTCGCGCCGGCAGCGGCCTGGCGCAGCGTGATCGGCAGTTGCAGATCCTGCGGATAGATTTCACTTTTGCCGTAGAACTCATCTTCGTGCGGCTGGCCCGGCGGCAGCGTAAGTGGAGCAATTTGCGCTTTTTGCGGCGTGACGTGGATTTGCTGGCGATAGAGATAGTAGCCATCCTTCACTTTCCAGCTGAGCGTCAGCTGATTGCCTTGCTGAGTGAAATCGAAGCCAAACGCCTGATCAACCGGCACAAAGCGGCTGTTATTGTTCGGGGAGAAGAGTGAGGCTTGTGCCGAAAGGCAGAAAACCAACGCCAGGCAAAAGCCGGCAAGGCGAAAGAGTCGTGCAGCCATAGCGAATGAATGAGCTCCGGTGGCGAATAGGCTGCGATAATAGCACGACCGCTTCGCCACGAGGTTTTCAGGATGTAAACGCGCTACAGAATCAGGCTGCCAAACAGGAAGCCAAACGCCACCGAGAAGGCAATCGCCAACAGGCCCGGAATAATAAAGGAGTGGTTAAACACAAACTTGCCGATACGGGTTGAACCGGTGTCATCCATTTCCACCGCGGCCAGCAGCGTAGGATAGGTTGGCAGCACAAACAGCGCGGAAACCGCCGCAAAGGACGCGACGGCGGCCAGCGGCGAGACGCCAAGCATCAACGCGGCAGGCATCAACGCTTTGGTGGTGGCGGCTTGCGAATAGAGCAGCGTGGCGGCGAAGAACAGCACCAGCGCCAGCATCCACGGATAACCTTGCAGCATGTCACCGGCTAACGCCTGGATATCGTTGAGGTGCGCTTTGACAAAGGTATCGCCCAGCCACGCTACGCCCATCACGCAGATACAGGCGCTCATGCCCGATTTAAAGGTGCTGGCGCTGAGGATTTCACCGGTATCGACTTTACAGGTCAGGCAGATCAGCGTGGCAACGGTCAGCATAAACACCACGATGGCTTCGTTGCGTGGCAGCACGGGATTGCTGATCAGGCCAACGCTGTCGCTAATCGCGGTGGCGTAGAGCACCACGGCGGCGATGCCGATCAGGAACAGCAATACGGCACGCTTCGCGCCCGGTTTGATGTCATAAACCTGCTCACCGCGCAGTTTCACTTCACCTTTCGCTAAACGTGCCTGATATTTCTCATCATCCCTGAGCTCCTTGCCGAGAAAACTGGTGATGATGGCGGCGCAGAAGATCGCTGCCATGGTAGAGGGAATCGCCACACCCAGCAGCGCCAGATAACTCACGCCATGCGGTTCAAGGATTGAAGCGAAGAATACCACCGCCGCCGAGAGCGGCGAGGCGGTAATGGCAATCTGCGAGGCGACGACCGCAATCGACAGCGGACGCGACGGGCGTACGCCTTGTTCTTTCGCCACTTCGGCAATCACCGGCAAGGTGGAGAACGCGGTGTGACCGGTGCCGGCCAGCAGCGTCATGACATAGGTGACCAGCGGCGCAAGGAAGGTGACATAGCGTGGATGGCGGCGCAGCAGGCGTTCTGCTAATCCCACCAGATAATCGAGACCACCGGCGATTTGCATCGCGGCAATTGCGGCAATCACCGCCATGATAATTTCGATTACATCAAAGGGAATCGCGCCGGGTTTCAAGCCGCAAATCAGCGTCAACGCCAGCACACCTAAACCGCCCGCGAACCCAATACCGATGCCGCCCAGACGCGCACCGAGCCAGATCGCCAGCAGGACAATAACCAACTCCACTACTACCATTCGTTCCACTCCCTGAGCCGCGGAGAAATCCCGACTCTTAAAGTTGTAGCCGCCAAAATGAAAAAAGCACGCCGCATTGTATATGGGCGTGCTGTTGGCAACTTGATCCGGAACGGATTACTGTTCGTTTTCGTCGGTGTAGCGTTTGGCTTTGTACGCCGGATGCATCAGGTTCTGAATGGAGAAAATGTCATCCAGTTCGGTTTCCGTTAGCAGGCCACGCTCCAGCACCACTTCACGTACGCTCTTACCGGTTTCGGCGCAAATCTTACCGACGATATCGCCGTTGTGATGGCCGATGTACGGGTTGAGGTAAGTGACGATACCAATCGAGTTGAACACGTAAGCTTCACACACCGCTTTGTTGGCGGTGATGCCGTTGACGCATTTTTCCAGTAGGTTGAAGCAGGCGTTAGTCAGGATGCTGATCGATTCAAACAGCGCCTGGCCAATCACTGGCTCCATCACGTTTAGCTGCAGCTGACCCGCTTCTGACGCCATGGTGACGGTAATGTCATTGCCGATCACTTTGAAGCACACCTGATTCACCACTTCTGGCACCACCGGATTGACTTTGGCGGGCATGATTGATGAACCGGCCTGCAGTTCAGGCAGGTTGATCTCATTCAGGCCGGCGCGCGGACCGGAGGAGAGCAGGCGCAGGTCGTTACAGATTTTCGATAGTTTCACGGCCAGGCGTTTCAGCGCCGAGTGCACCATCACGTACGCGCCGCAGTCGGAGGTGGCTTCAATCAAATCTTCTGCAGGCACCACCGGCAGATTACTCACTTCCGCCAAACGCTGTACCGCCAGCTGCTGATAGCCATCCGGCGTATTGAGACGTGTGCCGATGGCGGTGGCGCCGAGGTTCACTTCCAGCAGCAGTTCAGCGGTGCGCAGAATGCTGCGAGTCTCTTCATTCAGCAGCACGTTAAACGCGTGGAACTCCTGGCCAAGCGTCATCGGCACCGCATCCTGCAGCTGAGTACGGCCCATTTTCAGAATGCTTTCGAATTCAACCGCTTTGCGCTGGAAACCTTCGCTCAGCTGATTGATGCCGTCGAGCAGTTTCAGGATCGAAGCGTAAACCGCGATACGAAAACCGGTTGGATAAGCATCGTTGGTGGACTGACACTTGTTCACGTGATCGTTGGGATTGAGGTACTGATATTCACCTTTCTGGTGACCCATCAGCTCCAGGCCGATGTTGGCCAGCACTTCATTGGTGTTCATGTTGACCGAGGTGCCCGCGCCGCCCTGATAGACGTCAACCGGGAACTGATCCATGCATTTACCGTTATTCAGCACTTCATCACAGGCCTGAATAATGGTGTTGGCGATATTGCGGGGAATGGTCTGCAACTCTTTGTTGGCGAGCGCGGCTGCTTTCTTCACCATCACCATACCGCGGACAAACTCCGGTATGTCGCTGATTTTATTGTTACTAATGTAGAAGTTTTCAATCGCACGCAGAGTATGAACACCGTAGTAAGCGTCTGCCGGAACTTCGCGCATGCCTAACAGGTCTTCTTCGATACGAATGTTGTTCGCCATGATTACCTTCTTGTTATTGCTGCCTGGTTACTGCCGGGCGTCGGGATGGACGGGCGGCAAACAACGTGCAGGTGAAGCGATTATATTGTCGTGGAATGTCAGCGCCGACATATTATCCATCTTCGCACTGACGGGCACGATCATATTCTGATGTTACAGAATTGTTTGTGCACAGATCACTTTACGGGCTTTTGCAGGCCCAGCGGTAATAACGATATGTGATGTACTTCGCAATTTTAAGTCAGTGGAAAAAAATGGCAGGATCGGTTGAAAATGCCGGTGCAAATGCCCATCTCTATCAATACGGTCATACAGACCCTCCCTTTCTGCTGCCTGGCCATTTGCGGGGCAGCTTCAACTCACAGGAGAACTCGGTGCGCTGGTTACCGTTCGTGATTTTTTTTGTTTTGGCCTGGATTGAGATCTCAATCTTCATTCAGGTCGCGCATGCGCTGGGCGTGCTGCTCACCATGCTATTGGTGATCTTCACCTCGTGTATTGGTGTGTCGCTGGTGAAAAATCAGGGCATGAAGAACTTCCGTTTGATGCAGGAGAAGCTGGCGCGTAACGAAAGCCCGGCGGCTGAGATGACCAAAAGCGTTTCGCTGATTATCTCCGGCTTCCTGCTGCTGTTGCCCGGTTTCTTCACCGACTTCCTCGGTTTACTGCTGCTGTTGCCGCCGGTGCAGAAGCATCTGACGTTGAAGCTGATGCCGCACTTGCGCGTATGGCGCGGTCCGGGCGCCGGTCCGGATGCGGGTTTCACCGTGGACGGTGAATATGAGCGCAAAGATCAGGACCAAATAGGTCACGACAAAGACCATTAGATAATCAAGGCGGCGCAAGCCGCCTTTTTGTTGCTTTTTTCGCCGTCTGTTGCAGAAACGAAAATATTTATATTTTTTGCCCTTGAAAGCCCACTTATTGCCCCTATCTCTTCCAGCACGAGGCTGGAAGCCCTGCTGTCCGGCTCAACCCCAAAAATGAATGATTGGACTTTCTAAAGGAGAGCTATCAAATGAAAATTCGTCCATTGCACGATCGCGTTATCGTCAAGCGTAAAGAAGTCGAAGCTAAATCAGCGGGCGGCATCGTGCTGACCGGTTCAGCTGCCGGTAAATCTACCCGCGGTGAAATCCTGGCTGTTGGCAAAGGCCGCATCCTGGAAAACGGTGAAGTTAAGCCACTGGACGTAAAAGTGGGTGATCTGGTGATTTTCAGCGAAGGCTACGGTGCTAAAACCGAGAAAATCGACAACGAAGAAGTTCTGATCATCTCCGAAAGCGACATCCTGGCAGTTGTTGAAGCGTAATTTACGCGCAATTCACTGAACGAAACGAATTTAAGGGATATTTGAAATGGCAGCTAAAGACGTAAAATTCGGTAATGACGCACGCGTAAAAATGCTGCGCGGCGTAAACGTACTGGCAGATGCAGTAAAAGTTACCCTGGGCCCGAAAGGCCGTAACGTGGTTCTGGATAAATCTTTTGGTGCACCGACCATCACCAAAGATGGTGTTTCTGTTGCGCGTGAAATCGAGCTGGAAGACAAGTTCGAAAACATGGGCGCACAGATGGTGAAAGAAGTGGCCTCTAAAGCGAACGACGCAGCAGGCGACGGCACCACCACCGCAACTGTACTGGCTCAGGCCATCATCACCGAAGGCCTGAAAGCCGTCGCTGCGGGCATGAACCCGATGGATCTGAAACGCGGTATCGATAAAGCCGTTATCGCCGCCGTTGAAGAACTGAAAACCCTGTCTGTGCCTTGCCAGGATTCACGCGCGATTGCACAGGTTGGTACCATCTCTGCTAACTCTGATGAAACCGTGGGCAAACTGATTGCAGACGCGATGGACAAAGTGGGCAAAGAAGGCGTTATCACCGTTGAAGAAGGCACCGGCCTGCAAGATGAGCTGGACGTGGTTGAAGGTATGCAGTTTGACCGTGGCTACCTGTCTCCGTACTTCATCAACAAGCCAGAAACAGGCGCAGTTGAGCTGGAAACCCCGTTCATCCTGCTGGCTGACAAGAAAATCTCTAACATCCGCGAAATGCTGCCAGTGCTGGAAGCCGTTGCGAAAGCCGGTAAGCCACTGCTGATCATTGCAGAAGACGTGGAAGGTGAAGCTCTGGCAACGCTGGTGGTGAACACCATGCGCGGTATCGTCAAAGTGGCTGCGGTTAAAGCACCTGGCTTCGGCGACCGTCGTAAAGCGATGCTGCAGGATATCGCTATCCTGACCGGCGGTACCGTGATCTCTGAAGAGATCGGTATGGAGCTGGAGAAAGCTACCCTGGAAGATCTGGGTCAGGCAAAACGCGTTGTGATCAACAAAGACACCACCACCATCATCGATGGCGTGGGTGATCAAGGCGCTATCTCTGGCCGCGTAACGCAGATTCGTCAGCAGATCGAAGAAGCAACCTCTGATTACGACAAAGAGAAACTGCAGGAGCGCGTAGCGAAACTGGCAGGCGGCGTAGCCGTGCTGAAAGTGGGCGCAGCAACTGAAGTTGAAATGAAAGAGAAGAAAGCACGCGTTGAAGATGCCCTGCACGCGACCCGTGCTGCGGTTGAAGAAGGCGTGGTTGCCGGTGGTGGTGTGGCGCTGGTTCGCGTTGCAGCGAAAATCGCCGCATCTGGCCTGAAAGGCGATAACGAAGATCAGAACGTGGGTATCAAAGTTGCGCTGCGCGCAATGGAAGCCCCGCTGCGTCAGATCGTTTCCAACGCCGGCGAAGAGCCTTCAGTTGTTGCTAACAACGTGAAAGCAGGCGACGGTAACTACGGCTACAACGCGCAGACTGAAGAGTACGGCAACATGATCGACTTCGGTATCCTGGATCCAACCAAAGTGACTCGTTCTGCGCTGCAGTACGCTTCATCGGTTGCGGGCCTGATGATCACCACCGAAGCGATGGTGACTGACCTGCCAAAAAGCGACGCACCTGATTTAGGCGGCGCTGGCGGTATGGGTGGCATGGGCGGAATGGGCGGCATGATGTAATTGCCCCTGACTGCTTAAGTCATCTGGAAAACCCCCGATCGGAAACGGTCGGGGGTTTTTCTTTTGCTGGGGAACAAGGTATAAGTAAGGGCGCAATACTTCGGCTTTACGGGTTTAGGGCAATGAATGTTCAGAAAAAAAGTGCGCTTTTCTGCTACGCTGCCGCCCGACACTGATGATAATAAATGGGGATTACAATGCGGATTAACCTCTTGCTCGGTCTGGCAGTTGGAACTTTACTGCTGGCGGGCTGTAGCAGCTCCAATCAATTGAGTGCTGGCGGCGAACGTGTGACCTTCGTCGACCAACAACCCGCAAGTCAATGTCAGCTGCTGGGAACGCTTACCGGCTCTCAGAGCAACTGGCTGAGCGGTTCAGGCGGTGAAGGCAGTTCACTGCGTGGCGCAGCTAACGACCTACGCAACCGCGCGGCAGAAATGGGCGGCAACGTGATTTATGGCGCCACCAGCCCGACGCAGAATCTGCTGTCAGCTTTCGCACCGCTCGACAGCAAAATGACCGGCCAGGTGTATAAGTGCCCGTAAGTTGCAGTTGTAAAAAAAGCCGCTGATGCGGCTTTTTTTATGCCTGACGCAGCTGCAAATCCAGCGGCGTCTTGCTTGGCTCGCCGCCAATCTCACGCGCCAGTTTCGGCACCATATAACCGGAAACCATCGGCAGCAGCTGGCGCATCAGCCCACGTGCTTCCTCATCTGACACAAAGAAGTGCGCCGCGCCTTGCACCTTATCCAGCACGTGCAGGTAGTAGGGCAGAATGCCAGCATCAAACAGCGCATTACTGAGATCCGCTAGCGTCTGCGCATCATCATTCACATCACGCAGCAACACGCTCTGATTGAGCAGCGTCACGCCGGCACGCTTCAGCATCTGCATGCCGTAACGCAGCTCATCATCAATTTCCTGCGCATGGTTGATATGGCTCACCATCAATACCTGCAGGCGCGTGTCCGCCAGAATCTGACACAAGCTTTCGGTGATACGCGACGGGATCACCACCGGCAAGCGGCTGTGAATACGCAGGCGTTTGAGATGCGGGATTTTCTCCAGCGCGCCCACCAGCCATGCCAGTTCATGATCTTTCGCCATCAGCGGATCGCCGCCGGAGAAGATGATCTCGTCCAGTTCCGGATGCGTGGCGATGTAGTCAATCGCTGCCTGCCAGTTGCGCTTGTTGCCCTGATTATCCTGATAGGGGAAATGGCGGCGGAAACAGTAGCGGCAGTTGACCGCACAGCCGCCTTTTACCAGCAGCAGCGCTCGGTTTCTATACTTATGCAGTAAACCCGGCACAACGCTGCTTTGTTCATCCAGCGGATCGGTGCTATAACCTGGCGCATCGATAAATTCCTGACGGCTGGTGAGCACTTGCAGCAGCAGCGGGTCGGTCGCATCGCCTTTTTTCATGCGTGCGATGAAGGCGCGCGGTACGCGCAGGGCAAAAAGCTTGCGCGCATCGGCGCCTGCAGCCAGATCAGCATGCTGATCAAGAGATAAAAGTTGCAGTAATTCAGCAGGTTCGGTGACAACATCAGCTAGTTGCTGCAACCAATCTTCTCTGACGGGGGGATTTAGGGTTACAATGTGTGCCATTTTTTTGGCTATTTACCAGTTCAATATTTACAGAGGGCCTTTATGGCGACTTATCTTAGCAACGATTTCCGTCCCGGTCTTAAAATCATGTTCGAAGGCGAGCCATATGCCATCGAAGCCAGTGAGTTCGTTAAGCCGGGTAAAGGCCAGGCATTTGCGCGCGTTAAAATGCGTCGTCTGCTGACCGGTTCTCGCGTTGAGAAGACCTTCAAATCTACTGACTCTGCCGAAGGCGCAGACGTTCGTGATATGACGCTGCAATACTCTTACAACGACGGCGACTTCTACTACTTCATGCACCCAGAGTCTTTCGAGCAGTATCAGATCGAATCTAAAGTGCTGGATGACGTGACCAAGTGGCTGCAGGACAATGCGGATTGTATCGTTACCCTGTGGAATGATAAAGCGATCGCTGTTCAGCCACCGAACTTCATCGAAGCGGAAGTTATCGAAACCGATCCAGGCCTGAAGGGTGATACCGCAGGTACCGGCGGTAAGCCCGCTACACTGTCGACTGGCGCGGTAATCAAAGTGCCACTGTTCGTACAGATTGGCGAAGTAGTAAAAGTAGATACCCGCTCTGGCGAATACGTTTCTCGCGTAAAATAATCGTCAAATCAGGCGCATCATTGATGCGCCTTTTTTCTCACTGTGTGTTTCCCTTCTCTTTTTTCATCCGTCCAATCCGCAGTTTTACAGATCAAGACTATGCTTTAAGAGCTGTACTTTTACTGCAACCAAAAAGGATATGGCTATGTTAAAGAAAAGTATTGTCGCGATTTTTTCCGTGCTGGTGCTCTCATCCGTTCTGACCGCTTGTAACACCACGCGTGGTGTTGGCGAAGACGTTTCGGCGGGCGGCAAGGCAATCCAGCGCAGCGCACAGTAAGATAGTCCGGTGCGAAAGCGACTTTCGCACCGGTCCTCTCTATTTCTGCTCCACCCAAATCAGCTCATCCACCGGGAATCCGGCACTTCTGGCCTGTTCAACCAGGCGTTGCTTAACATTTTCATCCAGCTGCGGCGTACGTGACAGAATCCACAAGTAGCTACGATTCGGCCCGCACACCAGCGCATAGCGATAGTCAGGATCCAGTGCGATCACGTTGTAGCCGCCATAGAAAGGGCCAAAGAACGACACTTTCAGCGCGGCGCGTTGTTTATCGCCGGTGAAATAGGCTTTGCCAACGCTCTCTTGCCAGCGCTGTTTCTGCTGATTGTAGCCGCGGTTGATCACCGTCAAGCCGCCGTCCTCGCGCGGACTATAATTAGCGGTAACCTGTTGTAATCCTCGCTCAAAGCGGTGATCGAGTCGGGCGATTTCATACCATTGGCCGAGATAGCGCTGACTGTCGAAACCTTCTACTACCGTGACACCTTTAGGCGGCGCGGTTGAGCAGGCAACGGAGAGAAAAGCGCTCAGGCTGGCAAGCAGGGTTTTCCATGGGGACATTGTGGGATTCCTCTACGATTTTAATGGGTTAAGTATAGCTTCCCGCTAGCAAATTGCTGCCTGCGCCCGCTGCCGTTGTTTGCCATCGGCATTGCGGGTAGACTTCCACCCCTTATCTGTATGAGGAGTCATCAACATGAGCGAAACGGCAAGCTGGCAGCCGAGCGCACCCATTGCCAATTTGTTGAAACGCGCCGCTATCATGGCGGAAATACGTCGTTTCTTTGCCGATCGCGGCGTGCTGGAGGTCGATACCCCGGCGATGAGCCAGGCGACCATCACTGACATCCATCTGGTGCCGTTCCAGACGCGTTTTGTTGGGCCAGGCGCAGCCGAAGGGCGCGATCTGTGGCTGATGACCAGTCCGGAATATCACATGAAGCGCCTGCTGGCGGCCGGAAGTGGTCCGATTTACCAGATGGGTCGCAGCTTCCGTAATGAGGAGGCCGGGCGTCACCACAATCCCGAGTTCACCATGCTGGAGTGGTATCGTCCGCACTACGACATGTACCGCCTCATGAACGAGGTGGACGATTTGATGCAGCAGGTGCTGGAGTGCGACAGCGCGGAATCCCTGTCGTATCAGCAGGCGTTTATCCGCCATCTGGAAGTCGATCCGTTATCGGCTGATAAAGTGCAGCTACGCGAAGTGGCGGAGAAGCTGGGCGAGGGCGAGTTGGCCAATCGTGAAGAAGACCGCGATACGCTGCTGCAGCTGCTGTTTATGCTGGGCGTTGAGCCGAAGATTGGTAACGATAAGCCGTGCTTCGTCTACCATTTCCCTGCGACGCAGGCCGCGCTGGCGGAGATCAGTACAGAAGATCACCGCGTCGCCGAGCGCTTTGAGGTCTATTACAAAGGGATTGAGCTGGCGAACGGTTTCCGTGAATTAACCGATAGCCGCGAGCAGCGTCAGCGCTTTGAGCAGGACAATCGTCGTCGTGCTGCGCGTGGCCTGCCGCAACATCCTATCGATACCTATCTGCTGGATGCGCTGGCGCACGGTATGCCTGCCTGTTCTGGCGTGGCGTTGGGCGTGGATCGTTTGATCATGCTGGCGCTGAAAGCCAGCTCGCTAAGCGAAGTGATCGCCTTCCCGGTCGATCGCAGCTAAATCATCAGGGCGCGCAAGCGCCCTTATGGCGTGGTGGTGGCGGGCGCGGTCACTTCCGGGAATTCCTGAATCGTCACCGGCAAGGTCATTTTCTTTTCATTACGCAAGATCTGCACGTCAATCACCGAGCCCGGCCGAATTTCTGCCACCTGATCCATGGTTTCCTGCGCCGAGAGCGCCGGTTTACCATTCACTTCCAGCAGCACGTCATTGGCCTGAATGCCGGCGCTATCGGCGGGGCCGCCAGGCGTGACGTCGCTAACGATAATGCCCTGCACGCGATCAAGATTACTGCCCTGGCCGTGCAGCGGCGGCAGTTCGCGCCCGGTGATGCCGATGTAGCCGCGAATCACCCGACCATCACGAATCAGCTTATCCATGATTTTGCTCGCCAGCGCGGTGGGAATGGCGAAACCAATTCCTTCCGGCGTTTCGCCATCGCTGCTTTTATCAAACGTCAAGGTGTTAATGCCCATCAGTTCACCAAGCGAGTTAATCAATGCGCCGCCCGAGTTGCCCTGATTGATCGAGGCATCGGTCTGCAGGAAGTTTTGTCGTCCGGATGAGCTCAGGCCCACGCGTCCGGTGGCGCTGATAATGCCTTGCGTCACGGTTTGGCCGAGGTTGTATGGGTTGCCGATCGCCATGACGACGTCGCCGATGTGCGCGATACGTTTGGCGTTGATGGGGATAACCGGCAAGTTGGAGGCGCTGATTTTCAGCACCGCTAAATCGGTCATGGCATCGGAACCCACTAAGGTGGCTTCGAAGAAGCGTCCATCCTGCAGCGCGACGATGATTTGGTCGGCGTTATTAATCACGTGTTTGTTAGTGAGGATGTAGCCTTTGCCGTTCATGATCACGCCGGAACCCAGCGTGGTGATTCCGCGATTATTGTTGCCGTGGGCGCTGCGGTTATAGACGTTAACGACCGCGGGCACGGCACGTCGCACACCCTGATTAAAACTAACGGGTGCTTCATCGTCGCTGTTGTCATGATCAAAGGTGACGTTGCTGCCCATACGCAGCGCAGGGATCGCGACGAGCAGTAAGCCAGCCACGATCAGGCCCATCACCACAGAACGCAAAAGTTTAAGAAACATGGTGTTATTTCAAGCCAGGTGAGATCGCAGGGCAGAATAGCATGAGAAAGGCGGACAAACACCTGCTTGTCCGCCTGTTGCGAGGATTATCGCAGAAGCAGGTAAATCGTCTCTTCGCCGCGCACCACGTTCAGTGCCAGCACCGGCGGTTTGCCTTCCAGCACTTTGCGCATTTCGGCAATAGAAGCGACGCGATTGCGGTTTACGCCGATGATCACATCATCTTTCTGCAAACCGACTTGCTCCGCTGGCGTGCCTTTTTCAATGGCATCGACTTTCACGCCTTTATCACCGGTTTTGGTCGCGCCGTCGCTCAGCGTTGCGCCTTGCAGTGCAGGCGACATCAGCTGCGCGCTGGCGGTGGTTTGCGCGCTCTGTTCCAGCGTGACGGTGACGTTGACCGGTTTGCCTTCACGTAGCAGGCCGATTTTCACATCCTGGCCCGGCGGCGTGGTGCCGACTTTCACACGCAGCTCAGCAAAGCTGGTGATTGGCTTATCATTGATGGAGGTGATGATATCGCCAGCTTTGATGCCCGCTTTTTCGGCGGCTGACTTCGGCAGCACTTCCGAAACAAAGGCGCCGCGCTGCGCATCAACGTTAAACGCTTTGGCGATATCGGCGGTCATTTCCGTACCTTTGATACCAAGCTGACCGCGCTTCACTTCGCCGAACTGAATCAGCTGCTGCGCCAGGTTCATCGCCATATTGGCGGGAATGGCGAAGCCAATGCCGATGTTGCCGCCGCTTGACGCCAGAATCGCGGTGTTGATACCAATCAACTCACCATTCAGGTTCACCAGCGCACCACCGGAGTTACCGCGGTTAATCGCGGCATCGGTCTGAATGAAGTTTTCCAGTCCTTCCAGATTCAGGCCGCTACGACCGAGCGCAGAGATGATGCCCGAGGTGGCGGTTTGACCCAGACCAAACGGGTTACCGATGGCCACGGCAAAATCACCCACTTTCAGCGAATCAGAGTCGGCGATTTTCACCTGCGTCAGGTTTTTCGCGCCTTCAACCTGGATCAATGCGATGTCGGTTTGTTCATCGTGACCAATTAACTTAGCGTCATATTCGTTGCCGTCACCCAGCTGCACGCTGATTTTATCGGCGTTGCTGACCACATGGTTATTGGTGAGGATATAGCCTTTAGCGGCATCAATGATCACGCCAGAACCCAGACCTTCAAAAGGCTGCGGCTGCGATTGTCCCGGTGCCTGACCAAAAAAGCGTTTCAGTGGTTCAGGAATATCCTGCGCCTGCTGACCGCTGTCGGTACCTTCAACACGCACGCTCACTACTGCGGGCAGAACTTTTTCCAGCATCGGTGCCAGGCTTGGCAATGCTTGTCCCTGAATCTGGGCGGGAAGAGTTGCCAGCGCACTCGGCGCCGCAGCCAAACTCATCCCGATACCTAAGGCTAATGCGCTTAACAGACGTGCTTGTTTTTTCATTGCTACAACGCTCTCGCTGCGAAAGGGATAAAAGAAGTGTGACAGTAGTTTGTGGTTTGTGTTCGAAAACAAAAAGGGCACAGCTAAGCTGTGCCCCAAAAGGATTAATTACGCGGAGCGCGGTCGCTGCCACGTAACAGGCCGGATGCGCCTTCAGAGTAATCACGCGGCATCTGCACCGGCGCCTGATCGTTATCCGCTTCGGCTTCCGTTAACTGGTAGGCAAACGGATTTTTCTCGCCGGGCAGATTTGGCAGCAGGTCGTTAGACCCTTTCGCCATGTGCTGATACAGCTGGCGATAATCATGCGCCATATTGTCCAGCAGCTCGGCGCTGCGGGCGAAGTGGTTGGTGAGCTCCTCGCGGTAATCCGCCAGCTCAGCCTTCGATTTTTCCAGTTCATACTGCATGCTACGCTGCTCACGCAGCTTCTTGTTGCCAAAACGCATGACGACTGCGCCGACAATAATGCCAATCACTAAACCAATCAGCCCGTATTCCCAGGTCATAATGACTCCCGTGTAATTTCCGTTGTTTCGTAGGGCATTGCTTCTGTTGCAACATCAACTTCAATAGCAGCCACTATACCCAATAATCTATTGGAAGTGGAACTATCGGGCTGCATCGCTTAGTGTAGAGCGGCCTAATTTTCGTCAACCGACCCGTGAATCGGACTTTTTCAGGGATTCTGTGAGAACCATGCAAACCTCATCTCCGCTTGCACGCTACGAGCAGGCGCTGTCGCAGGGCGAATTTCGCCCGGATGACGTACAACGAGAAGCGATTACCCGCTTAGATACCATCCAGCAAGGATTGATTGCCCGCCAGCAACAGGTTGAACCGGCTGCCAAAGGTTTGTTTGGCCGCTTGTCCAAGATAATGAATAAAGAGAAAAGCACCCGCGAAGCGCCAGTGCGCGGCCTGTATATGTGGGGCGGTGTGGGACGCGGTAAAACCTGGGTGATGGATCTGTTTTTTCAGTCAATTCCTGGTGATCGTAAGCTGCGCCTGCATTTCCACCGCTTTATGCTGCGTGTCCATCAGGAACTGACGCAGCTGCAAGGCCACAGCGATCCGCTGCTAATTGTCGCCGATCGCTTTAAAGCGGAAACCGACATTCTCTGTTTCGATGAGTTTTTTGTCTCAGATATCACCGACGCCATGCTGCTGGGCACGCTGATGGAAGCGCTGTTTGCGCGCGGCATCTCGCTGGTAGCCACCTCGAACATTCCGCCGGATGAGCTCTATCGCAACGGCCTGCAGCGCCCGCGTTTCCTGCCTGCCATCGAACAAATCAAGCGTCATTGTGAAGTGATGAATGTGGACGCGGGTATCGATTACCGCTTGCGCACCCTAACGTCGGCGCATTTGTGGAACTTCCCGCTCAACGAGGCCACGCACAGCGAAATGGAGCGCATGTTCCGCGCGCTGTCCGGCAAAGCGCGTGAAGACGCGCCGGTGCTGGAAATCAACCATCGCCAGATGCCCACGCTGGGCGTGCATGAAGGCGTGCTGGCGATCAATTTCCTGACGCTGTGCGGCGAAGGGCGCAGTCAGCACGACTATATTGAGCTCTCGCGCCGTTTTCACAGCGTCTTGCTGTATGATGTGCCGGTGATGATTTATAAGACCGAAGATCAAGCGCGCCGCTTCCTTGCGTTGGTCGATGAGTTCTACGAACGCCACGTGAAACTGGTTGTCGCGGCTGAAACATCACTGTTTGAAATTTATCAGGGCACACGCTTGAAGTTTGAGTATCAGCGCTGCTTGTCGCGTTTGCAGGAGATGCAGAGCGAAGAGTATTTGCGTCTGCCGCATCTGCCCTGATGACGTGGCATAAATCGTAGGTTTTAGATGCAAAAAGGTTCGATCTTTGAGTTCGACTTCTCTATAATCTTGCGACCCCACGTTACAGCATCGGTTTTCTTTCCCAAGAACTCGATGTGATCCGGTAACTCACTTGAAGGGGTGGCTTGCTGGGCAAAATGGTCGTGTGAGCCTCAATCGTTTACTTAGCGTTTGGGATTTCACCAACGTGTAACTTTTTATTTGGGTAAGCTTTTCAATGAAAACTTTTACAGCTAAACCAGAAACCGTACAGCGTGACTGGTATGTTGTTGACGCAACGGGCAAAACCTTGGGTCGCCTGGCGACTGAACTGGCGCGCCGTCTGCGTGGTAAGCACAAAGCGGAATACACTCCGCACGTTGATACCGGTGATTACATCATCGTTCTGAACGCAGAAAAAGTTGCTGTAACCGGCAACAAGCGTACTGACAAGATTTACTATCACCACACTGGCCACATCGGTGGTATCAAGCAAGCGACCTTTGCAGAGATGATCGAGCGCCGTCCTGAGCGTGTGATTGAAATCGCGGTTAAAGGCATGCTGCCGAAAGGCCCACTGGGTCGTGCTATGTACCGTAAACTGAAAGTTTACGCAGGCAACGAGCACAACCACGCGGCGCAGCAACCGCAAGTTCTTGACATTTAATCGGGATTATAGGCAATGGCTGAAACTCAAAACTACGGCACTGGTCGCCGCAAAAGCTCTGCCGCTCGCGTCTTCATCAAGCCGGGTAGCGGTAACATCGTAATTAACCAGCGCTCTTTGGAGCAGTACTTCGGTCGCGAGACTGCACGCATGGTCGTGCGTCAGCCGCTGGAGCTGGTTGATATGGTTGGTAAATTTGACCTGTACATCACCGTTAAAGGTGGTGGTATTTCTGGTCAGGCTGGTGCGATCCGTCACGGTATCACACGCGCTCTGATGGAGTACGACGAGTCTCTGCGTTCTGAACTGCGTAAAGCGGGCTTCGTTACCCGTGATGCGCGTGAAGTTGAACGTAAGAAAGTCGGCCTGCGTAAAGCACGTCGTCGTCCGCAGTTCTCCAAGCGTTAATTGTTTGCTGCTTCGGCAGCGGCAGTTGGCTCAAAAAACCCGCTTCGGCGGGTTTTTTATTGCCTGCATTAATGATTTTTTCCCACGAAAAACGCGAGCTTTACCCGCATTTTGCCCGCAAATCATCACGCCCGCCCCACAAGCTGCTTAAAATCTGGTAAACTCACTGTCACTTTGCGCCTGCAAGACGCAGCGTTGTGCATGTCGTTCCTGTCCGGAAGACCGGTCGATGCTCCTGACGCTGACGGTAGGCGAATCTGATGAGCCGGTGAGTCGCCGCGTGGTTGGCTATTCGCAGTATCTTTTTGTGAACAAACTTGGAGGTTTTCATGGCTGTCGCTGCCAACAAACGTTCGGTAATGACGCTGTTTTCTGGTCCGACTGACATTTTCAGCCATCAGGTACGTATCGTACTGGCTGAGAAGGGCGTCAGCGTGGAGATCGAGCAGGTTGAAACGGATAACCTGCCGCAGGATCTGATTGACCTCAACCCGTATCGCACCGTACCGACGCTGGTCGACCGTGAACTGACGCTGTATGAATCACGCATCATCATGGAATACCTCGATGAGCGTTTCCCGCATCCACCGCTGATGCCGGTTTACCCGGTAGCGCGCGGTGAAAGCCGTCTGATGATGCACCGCATTGAGCAGGATTGGTACAGCCTGATGCGCACCATCGAAACCGCCAACGGTGTCGAAGCCGATGCAGCGCGTAAGCAACTGCGCGAAGAGCTGCTGGCGATTGCACCACTGTTCGCACGCACACCGTTCTTCATGAGCGAAGAGTTCAGCCTGGTGGATTGCTATCTGGCACCGCTGCTGTGGCGTCTGCCGCAGATGGGCGTTGACCTGTCTGGCGCCGGTTCTAAAGAGCTGAAAGGCTATATGACGCGTGTGTTTGAACGTGACTCTTTCCTTGCGTCACTGACGGAAGCAGAACGTGAAATGCGCCTGCAAGCTCGGGGCTAATGTATGGAAATGTCGCAACTAACGGCGCGTCGTCCTTACCTGTTGCGGGCGTTCTACGACTGGTTGCTGGATAACCAGTTGACGCCGCATTTGGTGGTCGACATCAATCTGCCTGGTGTGCAGGTGCCGCTGGAATATGCGCGTGATGGACAGATCGTTCTGAACATCGCGCCGCGTGCGGTAGGCAATCTTGACCTCGCCAATGATGAAGTGCGTTTCAACGCGCGTTTCGGTGGCGTACCGCGTCAGGTTTCTGTGCCGATGGCTGCAGTTCTGGCGATTTATGCCCGTGAAAACGGCGCTGGCACCATGTTCGAGCCGGAACCGGCTTACGAGCTGGCGACGGACGAGCAGGAAGGTAGCGGTCAGGAAGAGACAATGATGTCTGTGATTGATGGCGATCGTCCGGATGATGCGACTGACGACGATCATTCGCCAGATGATGAGCCGCCGCCGCGTGGCGGACGACCTTCACTGCGTGTGGTGAAGTAAAACGTGCAATAAAAAACGGGCCAATTGGCCCGTTTTTTTTATGCCTGCGCGTCTTAGTAGACGTCGCGCAGGTAGCGTTTATCTTTCTTCAGCTGATCAACGTAAGCCGCCGCGCGCTCGCTGGACAAGCCACCGAACTGACGAACCACTTCATACAGCGCCGCATCAACGTCTTTTGCCATGCGAGATGCGTCGCCACACACGTAGAAGTAAGCGCCATCCTGCAGCCAGGCGTAAAGCTCAGCGCCTTTCTCCAGCATGCGGTTCTGCACGTAGATCTTCTCTTCCTGATCGCGCGAGAAGGCCAGATCCAGATTAGTCAGCAGACCTTTCTCCTGCCATGCCTTCAACTCTTCTTCGTAGATGTAATCGTGTGCCTGATGCTGGTCACCGAAGAACAGCCAGTTTTTACCTTCTGCGCCCGTTGCCTGACGTTCCTGCAGGAAGGCGCGGAACGGTGCGATACCGGTGCCTGGTCCAACCATGATCAGCGGCGCATTGCCGTTTGACGGTACACGGAACGCTTTATTTGGTGAGATGAAGATCGCCGGCTTTTCGCCGCGACGTACACGTTCAGCCAGATAAGTTGAGCACACGCCTTTACGCTCGCGGCCGCTGCTGTGATAGCGCACGGAAGCAATGGTCAGATGTACCTGATTTGGGTGGGCTTTCGAGCTCGACGAGATGGAGTAAGCGCGATGCTGTAACGGACGCAGCATGGCAACGAATTCCGGCACCGACAGGCTGCGCGTCAGCTCGAGCTGCAGCAGATCCAGCGTGTCTTTGCCCCACAGCCAAACGGCAAGGGTATCTTTATCGTCGTGCTGCAGGACGTGACGCAGTTCCTGGTTGGTGGTGTGCTGGCCAACCCACTCAATCAGTTTGCGTGATGGCTCGGAAATTTCGAACTGATAAGTCAGCAGATCGCCGAGGTTGCGATCAAAGCTGGGAACTGGCGTTTCGTAATCTGCTTTGAGCTGAGTCAGCAGCAGTGAAACCAGTGCTGCGTCGTTCACCGGGATCACACCCAGCGCATCGCCCGCTTCATATTTCAAACCGCTGTCGGTGAGATCAAACTCGAAGTGACGAATATCTTTCGCCGACTCTTCTGCCGAAAGACGCTTGTTAGTCACCAACGCAGCCGCATAGGGGTTTTGCTTATTGCTGCCCGGAATGACGGGCGCTTCTGGCGCGCTTTCTAATGCTGTACCGCTGCTGCCTGCACTGGCGGCGAATTGCGGCATCGCCGTACCAATCCACGCGCTGGATGGCTCTTCGAAGTCGATATCGCAGTCGATACGATCGGCGACGCGTTTTGCACCGAGCTGCTCAAGACGCATATCGATGAATTTACCTGCCTGGCAGAAACCGTCGTAGCCGGTGTCGCCAATCGCCAATACCGCAAAGTGCATCTGCTCCAGACGCGGCGCGGTGCTGGCTGAAATCGCGTTCCAGAACAGCTGGGCGTTGTCCGGCATTTCGCCTTCGCCGTAGGTCGAGGTGACGATCAGCACGTGACGCATGGTAGCGAACACATCCAGATCCACTTCGCCCAGCGCTTGAACCACCGGCACCAAACCTTTGGCGCGTGCGGCTTTAGCGGCCGTTTGCGACAGCGCTTCAGCGTTGCCGGTCTGTGAACCGAACAGGATGTGCAGCTGCGTATTGGTGCTGGCACCTGCAGCCGGTGCGCTCTGCTTGTCTTCTAATACCAGCAGGCGCGAATGGAGGCCGGCGAGGAAGCCCGCCAGCCAGTATTTCTGCTCACCGTTAAACGGTGCATCTTCAGGAATGTAAGGAATTTTCATCGGTAAGGCTCAATCCTGTTCAAAATTTTATCCCTGTCATACTTCAGGTTACAGATGCGTTTGCCGCCTTTCTGCACCTTGAAGTAGTGAGGGAAAGGTCAAAATTACACTTGTTCATTGGCGCTGTAATCAGGAAAGTTTCCCGACCGCAGCAGCGATTTCTGGCAGTGCAGCACGCGCAAACAGCTCTTCAAAATCAGGTAGATGACCAAGCACTTCACGGTTGCAGGCATCCTGATAGATGATCCAGCCGTAAGTCGCCAGGCTGTCCATCGAGCGAATGTTGCGCTGCGTTAATGCCGCTTTGTAATCTGACATTCGTTTCGCGGCGATCAGGCTTGCCAGCTCGTCATCGCTGTAACTCTCAATCGCCGAGCGTGCATGACGTTGCAGCTTGCTGATGAGCGTGAAATCTTCGGTCATCAGCAGATTACGTACCGCTTTTTCTACTGCTGGATCTTCCACCCCCGTGCCTTTCGGCAGCTTGCCCAGCGCCAGCTGCTGCGCGAGGCTGAGAACGGTGTAGTTGTTCAGCAGAACAAACATCTCTAGCGTATCGGTCGCGCCATAAGCCGGAACTGCGCCGTTGGCAATGGTTTTACCGTCACGCCACGCTGATTTGAACTTCGCAACCTGATGCGCAGCCAGCGAGGTTGACAGCTCTTCAAGCAGGTCTTTACGTGATTTGGCTTTCAGGATTTCGGTGCCATCCTGATACAGCAGCAGCGAACGCGGCATCACATAAACAAAGTGGTGGCACTCGGTTTCCCAGTTATCCAGCAGCCAGGCCGCGCGTGGCGATTGGGTTGCTTCCAGATGCCAGTTCAGCATGGTCAGCACCGCTTGTTTGTGCACCTGCGCCATTTCATCTTCATCGGCGATAGAACCAAACAGCACCGAATCACCTGCTGCGTGGGCTGCCAGCGATCCATACGGATCGTACTGGTAAGCGAAACCGCCGCTCATGCCGTTGCCAAAGCCTTTACCAAAGGTGCCAAGGTTGAGGATGGCGCCGTTGGTCATGTATTCGCAGCAGAAGTCACCAACGCCTTCCACTACCGCGGTTGCGCCGGAGTTACGCACGGCGAAGCGGTCACCCGCCTGGCCCTGAACGAACAGACGGCCGCCGGTGGCGCCAAACAGCGCGAAGTTTCCGATCAACACGTTGCCATCGCTATCCTGTGCGCCGCCGCCTGGTGACATCACCACCAACTCGCCACCACACTGGCCTTTGCCGACACCGTCGTTACAGGTGCCGTAATGCTTCATCTGCATGCCGTCGTTGCAGAACGCGCCGAACGACTGGCCGGCAGAACCGCTGGTGTTAATCAGCACGGTGGCTGGCGCCAGATAGTGACGACCGCGATCGTCTTTCAGCACCGCTGGCAATGCAGCCAGCTGCTCTGTCGAGAGTTCATGGTTCAGCATGCGTTCGATATCGATCGCCAGCTGACCACCGACGCTTTTGTTACGGTTGTTCAGCGTGATGCCCGCGCCCAGCGCGATTTCACGGCTTGCCGCGCCAACCAGCTGCGTTTTCAGCTCGCTGACCCAGCCATCATCCAGCTCAAAGTCTTTTTCCAGATACACTGGCTTGGCAATTTTCTGCTCTGGCACCACGGTCAACATCGCACGCAGATCCAGTTTGCCGACTTCCAGCGGGTGATCCATCAAGTGCAGCAGATCCGAACGGCCACGCGCTTCACGCAGAGACCGCAGACCGAGGCGGGCGAGGAACTCACGCACTTCCTGCGCCACGTTGATGAAGTACTGCGCCAGCTGACGCGGATCACCATCAAAGGCTTCGGCGTTAGTGGTTAAACCGGCCGGGCATTTGACGTTACAGTTTTTCGCCATCACGCATTTCAGCATCATCAGCGCGGTGGTGCCGAACTCGAAGCTATCGCCGCCAAGTAGGGCAGATTTGATCACATCGCTGCCGGTTTGCTGCGCGCCGGAGCAGCGCAGCTGCACTTTGTCGCGCAGGCCGTTGGCACACAGCGCCTGATGCACTTCAGCGATGCCGATTTCCGCGACGCGGCCGGTATATTTCAGGCTGGTAACGGACGCTGCGCCGGTGCCGCCGGTGTTACCCGCGACGTTAATGACATCCGCGCCGGCTTTCGCCACGCCGACGGCGATGGTGCCGATACCTTCAGAGGAAACCAGTTTGACGATGACGCGCACGCGCGCGGCTTTACAGTCGTGGATCAGCTGCGCCAAATCCTCGATGGAGTAAGTGTCGTGGTGCGGCGGCGGTGAAACCAGCTCAACGCCCGGCGTACCGCCACGCGCTGCGGCAATCTCAACGGTCACTTTTGGTGCCGGCAGCTGGCCGCCTTCACCGGGCTTCGCGCCCTGACCGATTTTGATCTCCAGCTCTTCCAGCATTGGGTCAGCAAGATAAGCCGCCCACACGCCGAAACGCCCGGATGCCAACTGCTTGATACGTGACGCGCGGATGGTGCCGTGACGTGAATAGTGCTCGCCACCTTCACCACAGTTACTCATGCCGCCAACCATGTTCGTACCGTGCGCGACAGCTTCGTGCGCCGGCGCAACCAATGCACCGTGGCTCATCGCACCGGAAGCAAAGGTACGGGTGATTTCGTGGGCTGGCTGAATCTCTTCCAGCGGCAGCGATGGCAGCGCGGTGAAGATCAGCGACAGATAATCGGCCGCTTTGCCGTAAGCGGTGATGTGCAGCACGCCATCCGCTACGTTGCTGCTTTCGATATCGTCGGTGAAACGGGTTTTCAGTGCCCGTGCCAGCGCTTCCAGGCGCTCGCTTTCTGGTTTCAGGCCAGCAATGGCATCGATCAGACGCAGCTCGAACTGGTTCAGGCTGCCGTTCACTGCTTCACATTTCAGGCCACGCGTAGCGAAACCGTTGTTCACCAGCGAGTAGCGGCCCAGTTTACGGCCGAATTCGGCTTCGCTGTCCACATGGGTCAGATCGCACGGCAGCGCAAGGATGTCACGTAGCGCCGCAGGACGGCGTTTACGCTCGGCATGCATCAGGCTGGAGAACTGACGGTAATCTGGCGTGATGGCAAAGCTGTCGATCACCTCATTTGGGATGCGCTCGAAGCTGCTGTCTTTAAAGGCTTCGGCTTTGATGTTGAAAGCGTTATCCAGTTTGGCCAGCGTCATCAAACGAATAAAATTGTCCTCTTCGCGCTCTTTGTTAGCAAAGCGAATCGGTTGTTCCGTCATATCAATGAAGGTACGCACCGCGATGGTGCCGTATGAGTGGCCCGCGCCTTCAGCACGCTCTTTGAACAGGCCGAGCAACGGCACTTCCGCTTCGCCCTGAATTTTTAATGCGCTTTGATGCCAGTCTACCGCCATTTGGGCGATCGCCGGGAAGCCCGCGCCGCCGACCGGCGTTTTGATATTCGGGAAATACTTTTTCAATACCGGATCGTCGGTATTCAGGAAGTTCGGCTCGAAGAACTCGCCGCAGCTGTAGCTCTCAACGGTACAAAGGCCGACTTTACCCATGGTTTTCATCAGCGCTTTTTCGGCTGCTTTGGCATAGCGTTTAAAGGCTTTATTGCCTTCTTCGCCTTCACCGAATTTCTCTTCCGCACGCATCTGCACGCCGAGTGGGTAAACGGCAGAAGCACCGAAGCCCAGCGTCGCTGCGATATGGTGTGAAGAGATGCTTTGACCACTTTCGACCACCAGCGAAACATCCAGACGCAGACCTTCCTGCACCAGACGTTGGTTGATCGCCGACACCATCAGCAGCATCGGGATCGCTGCGTGAGTTGAAGAGATATGACGATCGGTGATCACCGCGATGCCGCCTTGCTGGCGTGCGAAATCGACAACCTGCTGGGCTAAGTCATCAATGGCTTTTTCCAGCGCGTTGGCGTTGGCCGCACGGCTGACGATATCTTTGCCGACCACCGGCTCATACAGCATCTCGAAACGCGCATAAGGAGCGACGGTTTGCTCGCGCAGGCGCAGCATGTCGAGGTGCGTCAGGATTGGCGTCGGAACAATGATTTGCTGACCTTTGCTGCGGCCGAGATGCGGCTTCGCACCCAGCGCCACACGCAGCGTCATGCCGTCCGCTTCACGAATGGAGTCGAGCGGCGGGTTGGTAACCTGGGCAAATCGTTGTGAGAAGTAGTGCGCCATGCCGCCTTCGTGGTCAGACAGGCCGTTGATGGCGTTGCCGTAACCCATGGCTGAGATCTTCTCAGCGCCGGTTTGCAGCATCGGATCCATCATGAATTTGAAGCTTTCCTGGTTGTAGTAGTAGGCGACAAAACGTTGATAGGTTTTGAGGTCACCACGATAACGCAGCGGCGAGCCGAGCTGCTCTGCCTGAATTTCTGGCAGGTCGGCGAGATCGATACGCGCTTTGCTCAGCAGTGACAGATAATCTTTTTCAGCGGCCAGTTTTTCCAGCGCTTCAACCGTGGTGTAAGAGCGTTTCTCTTTGTGATCGTAATAGAGCATGCCGCCCGCTTCGATACGGCCACGACGCAGCACGCTTTCCGGTGGGAAGGCGATCTGGCCCGCTTCAGACATCGCACCGATGTACTCCGCGGTTTCAACGGAACGCAGCGGACGCAGACCGAGGCGGTCAAGTCGCGCGCCGATCACTTCACCGTTACCGAAGATCAGCGCAGCTGGGCCATCGTTCTTCTCTTCATATAAAGAGAAGTACTCGAGCATGGCGCGCACTTCGTTCGAGAGCGAGGTATCGTTCTCCCACGCTGGCGGCATCATCGAAACTACGGCGTTGATCAGGTCGAGGTTATCTTCCATCAAACGGCTATGGATGCTCTGGTCGAGACGCGAACTGTCGGACTGACCTTTTGGACGCACGATTTTTTTACCGCGCGCCAGCATCAGTGCCGCTTCGGCAATGCGGTTTTTACGATCGGTGTTCAGCTCGCCGTTGTGCGCCATTAAGCGGAATGGCTGCGCCATGGTGGTATGCGGATCGGTGTTGGTCGAGAAACGGGTGTGGAAGAACAGCCCGCGCACCTGATGATCGGCATCGGTCAAATCTTTGAAGTAAGGAATCACTTCGTTGGAGTTCAGACGCGCTTTAAATACCTGCGTGCGCGAAGAGAGCGACAGCGGATAGAGGCCGCCGAATTCGCTTTCGGTAAAGGCGCGCGCTTCGATATCCAGCAGCGCGCGATAAATCTGGCGCTCGAATTCGAGTTGTTCAGTCACTTCCTGCGGCGCGGCAAAAATCCACTGCACAATCGGCAGCTGGAATTGCAGGGCGGCCGGGCGCGTCACGCTGCCGTCCAGCGGCATATCGCGTTTCACTAATACCGGGAAGTTATGCGCCGCCAGCGTTTCTTCAACCAGACGCTCAGCGTTTGCACGCAGCTCTGCGTCTTTTGGCACAAAGAAGTTACCGACGCCAAAACGTCCGGCTTCCAGCGCCAGACCGGTGACCTTGCGGAAGAAGTTCAGGGAGAGATCGACGTTCACACCCGCGCCATCGCCCACGCCTTCGGCAGACATGCCGCCACGATGCGGAACCGTGCACAGCGCGCTATGGGCCATCCGCAGAATCTCATGAGTCTGCTCGCCGTCCTTACGGGTAATGAAACCTACACCACAGCTGTCACTGCCAGCTGATGGGTCATACAAACCATAGGGATTCGGTTTTTGCGTGGACATTGAGAGTCTCCTTAAACTTCTTTTGACATTACCTGCATTATTTCGTGTACCGCAGCGTGACAATGTAAGCCAGCGCGGCGGTATCAATTCTTGTGCCGCTCAGTAAAGAGCAGGCGTCGCAGCACCGAGCAAGGGCTCTCAAGACACTGTTGTCACGTCCTTAATGAGCTGCTCTTTTTATTCCGGTCTCTTTCGGGAGATAGCTTGCATCCAGAGGGAGGCTTCTTGCTGCATAGATATGCCGAGACACAGGCCCACCAGGAAAGCTTCCAGTGGAATTCCAACTTATCGGGAAAGCGAACTCAGGTCAAATAGCCAGCTTTGATGCGGGTAATAGGCTTTCTTGTCACTTAATTAAATGATTAATAAGAATTTATTGCGTAAATTTATGTCAATATCCCGCTGCGCATTCCCCCAGGAAGTGTGAGCCGTCTCACTGTGACCCAGCCCTCTAATATCCAAACAATGCTGGCAGAAAGGGTTATAACAGCATTTAATGCTGTTAGGGGCAGTTGATACACAGCATGTATCTGTTTTTCTTATGGCGTCATATTTGAATCAAAATGGCGCTGCCATTAGTAAAATTAATCACACAAAGCATGCGTAGAAAGTCATTTAAATTGAATGGGTATGCAATAAAGAGGTGCAACCATCAGGATGAATGGCTGCCAGGGTGCTGATTAGCACCGGATGTTGAGGAAAGGTTCGCAAAAGCGCGGCCCTCCAGATTATTCAGTTGGCAGAATTAGTCAAGCGCTTTGCGCATATAGAAGGGAACGTCGGCGAAATCACGCTGCGATGCACCATTACAGGGCATAACCTGCGCGATATGGCCGGGTGAAGCGGGGCAGCGCAGCGATAATTACGCTATCATGAGCCAGATTTCGTTCAGGGAGCTCGTAATGAAACAGATTCGTCTTTTAGCGCAGTACTACGTTGATTTGATGGTCAAACTCGGCCTGGTACGCTTTTCGCTGCTGTTAGCCTCAGCGCTGGTGGTGCTGGCGATGGTGGTACAGATGGCCGTCACCATGGTATTGCGTGGGCATGTGGAGAGCATCGACGTCGTCCGCTCCATCTTCTTCGGTCTGTTGATTACGCCCTGGGCCGTCTATTTCCTCTCAGTGGTGGTCGATCAGCTGGAAGAGTCGCGCCAGCGCCTGTCGAAACTGGTAGATAAGCTGGAAGAGATGCGTACGCGCGATCTCGAGCTGAACCAGCAGATGAAAGAGACCATCACCCAGCTTAATCAGGAAATTAACGACCGTATCAAAGCCGAGCAGGCGCGCGAGCAGGTGATGGATAAGCTGCGCGAAGAGATGGCACGACGCGAGCAGGCGCAAATTGAGCTGGAACAGCAATCCTCCTTCCTGCGCTCATTCCTTGATGCGTCACCGGATTTGGTGTTCTACCGCAACATTGATAAGCAGTTCTCCGGCTGTAACCGCGCCATGGAACTGCTAACCGGCATGAGCGAAAAGCAGCTGATTGGCCTGACACCCCGCGATATCTACGATGACGAAGCCGCGACCAAAGTGCTGGAAACCGATGAGAAGGTGTTCCGCCACAATGTGTCGCTGACCTACGAACAGTGGCTGCAATATCCCGACGGGCGCAAAGCCTGTTTCGAAATCCGTAAAGTGCCCTATTACGACCGCGTCGGCAAACGCAGTGGCCTGATGGGCTTTGGCCGCGACATTACCGAGCGTAAGCGCTATCAGGACGCGCTGGAGAACGCCAGCCGTGAGAAGACAACCTTTATTTCGACTATCAGCCATGAGCTGCGTACGCCGCTGAATGGCATCGTCGGGCTGAGCCGCATCCTGCTGGATACCGATCTCAATCAGGAGCAGCTGAAGTACCTCAAAACCATCCACGTGTCGGCCATCACGCTGGGCAACATCTTCAATGATGTAATTGAAGTGGACAAAATCGAACGCCGCAAAGTGCAGCTGGATAATCAGCCGCTGGATTTCACCGGTTTCCTCGCCGATCTGGAAAACCTCTCCGGTCTGCTGGCGCAGCCAAAAGGACTGAAATTTGTCATGGCGCCGGAGCTGCCGCTGCCCCATAAAATTTCGGCGGATGGCACGCGTCTGCGTCAGATTCTGTGGAACCTGATCGGCAATGCCGTGAAATTTACTCAGCAGGGCGAGATTGTGGTGCGCGTTGCCTATCGTCAGGATGAAACGCTGCACTTTGAAGTGCAGGATTCCGGCATGGGCATTCCGCAGGAAGAGCAGGATAAGATCTTCGCCATGTATTACCAGGTGAAAGATCAGCACGGCGGCAAGCCGGCGACGGGCACCGGCATCGGTTTAGCGGTCTCGCGTCGTTTAGCCCAGGCGATGGGCGGCGATATTAGCGTGAGTAGCGTCGCGGGGCAGGGTTCCTGCTTCACCGTGGAGATCAACGCGCCACGCGTCGCTGAGGAAGTGGAAGACGACAATCTGGATGACAGTATGCCGTTGCCGGCGCTGCACGTATTACTGGTGGAAGATATTGAACTCAACGTGATTGTTGCGCGTTCGGTACTGGAGAAGCTGGGTTGCAGCGTCGAAGTCGCGATGACCGGTACGGACGCGCTGGCGATGTTTGATCCGCAGGAGTTCGATCTGGTGCTGCTCGATATTCAGCTTCCGGATATGACGGGCCTCGACGTGTCACGTGCCATCCATCAGCATTACGCAGATGTGGCGCTGCCGCCGCTGGTGGCATTGACCGCCAATGTGCTGAAAGACAAAAAAGAGTATCTCGATGCCGGCATGGATGATGTGTTGAGCAAACCGCTTGCTGTGCCAGCGCTTACGGCGGTGATCAAGAAGTTCTGGGATTATCAGCCGGAGCTGGAAGAGATCGCCACCGAATCATCAGACGCGCAGTCGCGCACGCTGTTAGATGTGGCGATGCTGGAGCAATACATTGAACTGGTTGGCCCAGGATTGATTACCCAAAGCCTGACCATGTTTGAGCAGATGATGCCGGGCTACCTCGAGGTGCTGGATTCCAACATGATGGCGCGCGATCAAAAAGGCATTGCTGAAGAAGGGCACAAGATCAAAGGTGCGGCAGGTTCGGTTGGCTTACTGCATATACAGCAGTTGGCGAAGCAGATTCAGTCGCCGGAATTGCCAGCGTGGTGGGACAACGTGCAAGAGTGGGTCGATGAGTTAAAACAAGAGTGGCTGAAAGACGTGAACGTGTTACGTGAATGGGTAGCGGAGCGGGAAAAATTACAGGACGTTAGAAAAAAATGACCCCAGTCGAAACTGGGGTGCGCGAATACTGCGCCAACACCAGGGAAATGGGCACTGCTGCTATTATTAGAAATCGAATAAGAAAGCAGCAGTTCGGTATTGGTTAACGCTTCCAAATCACCTTAACAAATTCGCCAATGCTTGTGACAAGATTCATTAAATTGTGTGATGTTGAGCAGCGATTAAATACAGAAAACATTAATTTGCTGACACAGTCAAGCAAGGAATTAATTTCTTTGCCATATTGCACCTTTTTTGACCAATTGTTCTGCTTTTTGCCTGGTTTTGCTTCAGTCGTTAGCAGGAAAAGCCTGACACGAGCATGGAAAATGTGATTCTGACAAAAAATTGAAGTTAAGTTAGATTAACATGCTGATATTTATGAATAAAGTCAGGTTTTCTGACGGCTTATCCAAAACGTTTTGGAAACCTTAAACGGAAAGTTCCAGTTTATAGTTTATTGAATGATGTAAACCAATTGTGCGGTAAATCGCTTTACCATCATTGAGGCCGAATGCAGGCAGGATCAGACAGATTTGGTCGCATTTTTCAGAATGGTCTCTGTAATCAATGAACAAGTTCGAACATCATAAAAAATGATAGTTAAGCTTCATGAAAGCTTTTGCGTGAGCGATATCACATTCAGTTAAGTGTTCATGCACGCAGCGCCTGGTGCATTTAACATCATGGAACCGATTCCTTTTTGGCGGAAGTGCTTGATGTGATTGGCTCTAATAGAGGAACGTTGATTGCGCAGGCAACAATTTCACTGACGTTTTTGCCAATCAGAGGATAAAATTTAGTGGTTAATCGTTGGTGTTAGCTATTGTGACTTGGGTGATTGATTAATACAGGGAACAGGTAAGAGAAAATTGCATGAGCAAGAGTAAAGGGACGCTGGGAAAACGTATTAAAGTACTGATTGCTAAAGTGCTGCTGGCCTGGCTCGGCATCTGGTTAGCGGGCATTCTGCTGTTTGCTTTTTTACCGGTACCGTTTTCGGCGGTAATGATGGAGCGGCAAATCGGTGCCTGGTTTACAGGGCGTTTTGATTATGTGGCGCACTCGGATTGGGTCGGCATGGATGAGATCTCGCCGTGGATGGCTTTAGCGGTTATCGCTTCTGAAGATCAAAAGTTTCCCGAGCATTGGGGCTTTGATGTTGATGCCATTCAATCAGTGCTGGATAACGATGGCAATGAACGCATGCGCGGAGCTTCAACCTTGTCTCAGCAGACGGCGAAAAACCTGTTTCTATGGGATGGCCGCAGCTGGGTACGTAAAGGGCTGGAAGCGGGACTCACGGTGGGAATCGAAACCGTGTGGACCAAGCGGCGCATCCTGACGGTTTATCTCAATATTGCAGAATTTGGCGATGGCGTATTTGGCGTGGAAGAGGCCTCACAGCGCTATTTCCATAAACCCGCCAGCCGCCTGACGATGTCTGAAGCCGCGTTACTGGCGGCGGTTCTACCCAATCCGATCCGCTTCCGTGCCGATGCGCCTTCAGGCTACACGCGACAGCGCCAGCAGTGGATTATGCGGCAGATGCGCCAGTTAGGCGGCGAAGGTTTCCTGAATCGCTACAAGCTGCATTGAAAGGCTTAATCTTCGTCAAAGCCCGCTTCAAACAGTTCGATGACCGCTGCCAGCGCCTGCTCTTCCTGCGGGCCGCTGGCTTCGATTTCAATATGACCGCCTTTCGCTGAGTCGAGCATCAGCAACGCAATCACGCTGCTGGCTTCCGCTTCGGTGCCCGATTCGTTACGCAGCAACACTTCAGCATCAAAACTCTGCACCAGCTCGAACAGCTTCATCGCTGGGCGCGCGTGCATGCCCAGCTTATTACGAATTTCAACGGTTTGCTTCACGGTCATGATTTGCGTTTTTCCAGAGTGCGATGACGAGACTGCACGTTTTTACCGCGTGAACGGAAATAATCCGCCAGTTGTTCCGCGATATACACCGAACGATGCTTACCGCCGGTACAGCCAATGGCGACGGTGAGATAGCTGCGGTTATTGGTTTCCAGCATCGGCAGCCACAGTTCCAGATAGCTGCGCGTTTGATAGATAAAATTGTGCACTTCGGTGTGACGATCGAGGAAGGCGGCCACTGGACGATCCAGACCGGTCATCGGACGCAGCTTAGGATCCCAGTGCGGGTTTGGCAGGAAGCGCACATCGAAAACATAATCGGCGTCGATCGGAATGCCGTGTTTGAAGCCGAATGACTCAAACACCATGGTCAGTTCACGCTCACGCTTGCCTAACAGGCGGGTACGCAGCATCTCCGCCAGCTCATGAACCGACATCTCAGAGGTATCGATAATCAGATCGGCGCGTGAGCGCAGTGGCTCCAGCAGATCGTTCTCTTCATCGATAGCACTCTCCAGCGACAAGTTTTTGCTGGAGAGCGGATGCAGGCGACGCGTATCGCTGTAGCGGCGAATCAACGTGTTGCGATCGGTATCAAGAAACAGCAGCTGCGGCGAAAAGGCATCGGGCAGATTGTTGAGCGCCGCTTCAAAGACTTCCGGTGATTCCGGCATGTTACGCACATCAATGCTGACTGCCGCAGAGATATTGCGTTCGGTTAAGGTATTCGCCAGCTCCGGTAGCAGCACCACCGGCAAGTTGTCGACACAGTAAAAGCCCATATCTTCGAGGGCACGCAGCGCGACTGATTTTCCTGAGCCTGACCGACCGCTAACGATCATCAGCACCATCACATTTCTCCCGTTTTAAACCGGCGAAAACGCCGGTAAAAGTGTTTCTCGCTTAAGAGTGTGCTTCCTGAGCTTCTGTGATAATGGCGTAGAGCTCTTGGTCGCTCTGTGCCGCGCGCAAACGACGACAGACGGTTTTATCTGCGAGGCGTTTTGCAACCAGCGAAAGCGTGTGTAAGTGGGTTTTACACTGGTCCGCAGGTACCAGCAGGGCAAACAGCAGGTCAACCGGCTGATTATCTACCGCATCAAAAGCGATAGGCTGATCGAGGCTGATAAACACGCCGACAGCGCGTAAGGTGTCCTCTTCCAGCTTGCCATGTGGAATGGCGATGCCGTTGCCAATACCGGTACTGCCCATGCGTTCGCGGGTCAGGATGGCTTCGAAAAGCGTCTGGTGCGGCAGATTGAGCTGCTTCGCTGCCAGCTCGCTGATAATCTCCAGCGCGCGTTTTTTACTCTGGCAGTGTACGCCGCTACGGGTACAGTCCAGTGAAAGGACCGAGCTCAATTCCAGTGTTAGATCGTTGTTCATCATCGTTTCACTTGCGAGTTCACATAGCCGCGAGTTTCAGGCAATTGATTTCATTACCGTTCGCCCGCTGGCGCTTGCGCAGATGACAAAACGGGGCGGTAAGTTCCGCCCCATTTATGCTCTAAGTGCCGAATCAGTCAGCACTCTGCAAGCGTGAAGGTTAGTGTTTTTTCAGTTTGTCTTTGTGCTTGGTCAGCTGACGGGAAAGCTTATCGATTAACCCGTCGATGGCCGCGTACATGTCTTCCGCTTCCGATGTGGCGTGCAGCTCTCCGCCGTTAACGTGCAGTGTTGCATCCGCAACCTGCGTCACCTTCTCTACCTTCAGAACAATATAAACCTGATTGATACGATCAAAATAGTGTTCCAGTTTGGCAAATTTGGTATTTACAAATTCACGCAGAGGTTCGGTAATTTCAACATTAAGTCCGGTAAGGTTTAGCTGCATAGGTCTTCCTTCTTCGTTCGGTCAAACCAATTGCTTGCGCTGGTTTGATGGCGGTATAGATAAAGACTCGCGATATTTAGCAACCGTACGTCGCGCAACCATGATGCCCTGTTCGGATAACATGGAGGTCAGTTTGCTGTCGCTCAAGGGTTTTGCGGGGTTTTCCGCCGAGATTAATTTTTTCACCAATGCACGAATCGCCGTGGAAGAGGCTTCGCCGCCGCCTTCGGTGTTGACGTGACTGGAGAAAAAATACTTCAGTTCAAAGATGCCACGCGGGCTGTGTAAATACTTTTGCGTGGTCACGCGGGAAATGGTGGATTCATGCATATCAACAGCCTGAGCGATATCCGCCAACACCATCGGACGCATGTACTCCTCACCCTGCTCAAAAAACGCCTGCTGCTGCTCAACGATACAGCGTGTCACTTTCAGCAGCGTGTCGTTGCGGCTCTCCAGGCTCTTAATCAGCCACTTGGCTTCCTGTAAATTGCTGCGAATAAACTGGTTATCGCTTTCATTACGGCCAGCTCCGCCCATCGCCGCATACTGCTGATTGATTTTCAGGCGCGGCATGCTGTCGGAATTGAGTTCAACCGTCCAGCGCTTGCTGATTTTGCGCACCAGCACATCGGGAATGACATATTCCGGTTCACTGGTATTAATCGACTGGCCTGGGCGCGGATCGAGTGACTGAATCAGCAGCATCGCCTCTTTCAGCACCTCTTCCTTCAGACGGGTCACGCGCATCAGGCTGCGGAAATCATGGTTGGCCAGCAGATCGAGATGTTCGCTAACAATCAGGCGTGCTTCCGCCAGCATGGGCGTGGCGGCAGCATATTGCGACAGCTGGACTAACAGGCAATCACGCAAATCACGTGCACCGACGCCGATCGGATCGAAACGCTGCACGCGCTTGAGCACGGCTTCGACTTCTTCCAGCGCCAACTCTTCATCACCAATACTGTCATAAATGTCTTGTAAGCTGACGGTGAGATAGCCGGTTTCATCAATGGCATCAACAATTGACGTGGCAATCGCGCGATCGGTATCAGTGAACGGCGTTAACTCAACCTGCCACATCAGGTAATCCTGCAGCGATTGGGTGGTTTCGCCTTGGTAAATCGGCAGTTCGTCATCCTGGTAATCGGTGCCGGTGCCTGACGGTGTGCCTGCGGTGTAGATTTCGTCCCAGGTAGCGTCGAGCGGAAGCTCTTCAGGCATATCTTTCTGTTCAAGCGCTTCGCGCGTGTCTAACGAATCACTTTCCTGATCCTGAAATTCACGTGCGTCAACTTCTTCGTGCAGTTCGGTTTGTTCAAGCAGCGGATTGCTTTCCAGCGCCAGTTGCAGTTCTTGCTGGAGTTCAAGCGTAGAGAGTTGCAGCAAGCGAATGGCTTGCTGCAACTGTGGAGTCATCGCCAGCTGTTGGCTGAGCCTGAGTTGCAAACCTTGCTTCATAATTCGGTAAGAATTTCCTAAGCAAACGTAGGGTGTTACAACACCTTATCAGAGTCTGAACTCTTCGCCCAAATAAACACGCTTAACTTGCTCATCTACAAGAATTTCATCAGGCGTGCCATGGGCAATTAAATGTCCCTGGCTGACGATATAAGCGCGTTCACACACCGCGAGGGTTTCACGCACGTTGTGGTCGGTAATCAGCACGCCAAGGCCGCTGTCACGCAAATGCTCGATGATTTTCTTGATGTCGATAACCGAGATCGGGTCAACACCGGCAAAAGGCTCATCCAGCAGGATGAATTTCGGATTAGCCGCCAGCGCGCGGGCAATTTCCACACGACGGCGTTCACCACCCGACAGCGCCTGGCCCATGCTGTCGCGCAGATGGCCAATATGGAACTCTTCCATCAGCTCGTTGGCCCGATCCTGACGCTGTTCTTCGGTTAAATCATCACGGATCTGCAGCACAGCCATCAGGTTGTCGTACACGCTCAGGCGACGGAAGATGGAGGCTTCCTGCGGCAGATAGCCGATGCCGCGACGCGCGCGCGCATGCAGCGGCAAAATGCTGATGTCTTCATCATCAATCACGATGCGGCCGGCATCGCGCGGCACAATGCCCACCACCATGTAGAAGGTGGTGGTTTTACCGGCACCGTTTGGGCCCAGCAGGCCGACAATCTCGCCGGATTTTACCTGCAGGCTAACATCTTCCACCACGCGGCGGCCTTTGTAGGCTTTCGCCAGGTTTTCAGCGATTAGTGTAGCCATAGCAATCAGTTACTCTTTTTAGGGCTCGCGGACGAACCGTTTTTGTCCTGCAGCTGCGACGGTACCAGAACGGTAGTCACGCGCTTGCTGTCGCCCTGGCTGAACGCCTGCATCTTCTGCTCTTTCACCAGGTAAGTGATGCGGTCGCCTTTGATGTTGCTGTCCTGCTGCTGAATGAAGGCATTGCCGGTCAGCTCAACAAAATCGTTCGCCAATTCATAGTGCAGTTTACTGGCGTGGCCTTGCACCGGCTTGCCGTTATCCTGCATCTGATAGAAGGTGGCTGGCGTGCCGTAAGCATCAACAATGGTTTTTTTGCTATCGCCGCCCGGACGAGTGACCACCACTTTATCGGCGGTAATCTTGATGGAACCCTGCGTCACAATTACGTTGCCGGTAAAGGTCGCGACGTTGCCCTGCAGATCCAGCGCCTGGTTAACGGAGTCGATATTTACCGGTTTGTCTGAGTCGCCGGTTAATGCCAGCGCAGGCAGGCTCGTTGCCAGCAGCGTACTCACCAGCAATAACTTAAGGCTATTTTTGTTCATTTTGAATTTCATAGGAAGTTTTGACCTTTTCAAGCAGCTCAGCATGTTTCGTCCGTAAATTGCCGCGCATTTTCATGCCAGTGGAATTAAAACTGCGGCCAAAAAGGGTGACTTGATCGTCAGATGTCACATCCTGGGTGACCAAATTAACCTGAGCGTTATCGGTAAGGATGCGCTCAAGCTGTGAATCCTGAGTCAAAGAATTGACAACAACGTTGCCGTAAAGATAAAGCATACGTTCTTTGGTCAGCTTTGCCTTATCGGCGCGCACCGACCATGTCGCCACTTTATTTACGTCATAGGTGGTCATCACCGGATTATCGAACCAACTTATCTCATCGGCAGCAAAGTAGGTCACTTTATCGGAGACCAGCTTATAGCCCAGCGCGCCTGTGGGGTTATACACCACCGTGTTCGATTTCTCGCTGGTGTAGGTTGGCGCTTGATCGTTGGTTGCCACCGGCGTTCTGTCGTCATCCTGGTTGGTGAGATTCCAGCCGATCAGCACTAAGGCGATCAAGGCCAGAATCAGCGTCATCCAACGCCTGCTCTTACTCATATTGATTGCCCTTTGGCATCCTCAAATTTGTTCTGCGCCATCAAAATCAGATCGCACAACTCACGTACCGCACCGCGGCCACCAGCAATGCGGGTCACATAATGCGCGCGCGGCAGTAAAATCGGGTGAGCATCAGCAACGGCAACGCTCAAACCCGCCTGCGCCATTACCGGCCAGTCGATCAGGTCATCGCCAATGTAGGCGACCTGATCGGCTGTTAATGACAGTTTATCCAGGAGTTCCCGCCAGGCCAAAAGCTTATCCGATTGTCCCTGGTAAAGATGCGTAATGCCGAGCGTCTTACAGCGATCTTCCAGCAGTTTTGCTTTGCGGCCGGTAATAATAGCCACTTCGACGCCGGAGGTCAGCAGGCAACGCACGCCATAACCATCACGCACGTTAAAAGCTTTCAGCTCTTCACCGCTGTTGCCCATATAAATGACGCCATCGGACATCACGCCATCAACGTCACAAATCAGCAGGCGAATCTTCGCAGCACGCGCCATGACGTCCGCGCTTACCGGACCGTAGCAAGTCTCGACCATCGCCGTTTCAGCACTCATTATTTCTTCCTGTTAGACCACGCCAGCGCGCAGCATGTCATGCATATGTACCACACCGAGCAGGCGATCGTCATCGGCCACCAGCAGGGCGGTGATGTTTTTGTTTTGCATCAAATTAAGGGCGTCAACAGCCAGCATATTGGGGCGCACGCGAATGCCGCCGCTGGTCATCACTTCCTGAATGGTGGCTTTCTGGAAATCGATGCCCATATCGAACACGCGACGCAAGTCACCATCGGTAAAGATGCCTTCGATTTTCATTAGGTCATCGACGATCACCGTCAAACCGAGATTCTTACGGGTAATTTCCAGCAGCGCATCACGCATCGACGCATCACGGCTAACGTGCGGGATCTCATCGCCGCTGTGCATGATATCGCTGACGTGCAGCAGCAGTTTGCGGCCCAGCGCACCGCCAGGATGCGACAGCGCAAAATCTTCCTGGGTAAATCCGCGCGCTTCCAATAACGCCACGGCCAGCGCATCGCCCATGACTAACGTCGCGGTGGTGCTGGTGGTCGGTGCCAGGCCGAGCGGACAAGCTTCCTGCGGCACTTTCACGCACAGATGCACATCTGCAGCGCGGCCCATCGCGCTCTCAGGACGGCCGGTGATACAAATCAGCTGCACTTTCTGGCGCTTTAACACCGGCACCAACGCAAGGATTTCTCCGGATTCACCGCTGTTAGAAATCGCGATCACCACATCATTGGTGCTGACCATGCCGAGATCGCCGTGGCTGGCTTCGCCGGGATGCACAAAGAACGAAGGTGTACCGGTGCTGGCAAAAGTCGCGGCCATTTTTTTCCCGATATGCCCGGATTTGCCCATGCCCATCACCACCACTTTGCCGCGACAGGCAAAGATCATCGCGCAGGCGCGATCGAAATCATCATTGATATATTGATCAAGCTGCTCCAGCCCTTCGCGTTCGATGCGCAGCACCGCTTTGCCTGCTTGCTGAAAATCGAAATCCGGTTGCTGATGTGACATGGTCAGTCCGTCCTTAATAGCTTGTGATAAGCATGGGGCTCAGCCATAGCCACAGCACCCACGCGATAAAACCACCTAATAATAGTGTGCCTGCGATACGACCAATACGGCGTTTGCGCAGCAGGCAGAGCAGGGCGAACAGTACGCTCACTGCCAGCATCACCCAGTAATCACGTGCGAAGGCATGCGCATCAACGCTGCCGGGATGAATCAGCGCCGGCAGGCCGAGAACAATCGCCAGATTGAAAATATTGGCGCCGATCAGGTTACCGATCGCGATATCGTCCTCACCTTTCAGCGCGCCAGCCACCACGGTGGCCAGTTCGGGCAAACTGGTGCCGACGGCGATCAGCGTCAGGCCCATCACCAGTTCGCTCACACCAAAGTAGTCGGCAAAGACGGTAGCGTTGTCGATCACCATACGCGTCGACATCGGCAAAATAATCAGTGCAACCGCCAGCCACAGAAAGGCCACGGTGTTACCGGCCTCATCGCGCGGCAGCTCCGCCAGCTGTTCGCGGGTTAGCGTGTCGTTATTATCGCGTTCAGCACGGCGAGCAATGCGAATCACCACCAGCAGATAACCCAATGCAATCAGCAGTAACGCGATGCCGTCGAGTCGACTTAAATAGTTATCAAACAGCATGATGCCGCAGAGCAGTGAGACTAGCAGCATTAATGGCAATTCGCGCCGAATCAGATTGGAGTGTACTGTCAATGGGTGGAGCAGTGCCGCGCCGCCCAGAATTAATAGAATATTGGTGATGTTCGAGCCCAGCGCGGTGCCAACCGCTAAATCCATCTGTCCATGCTGTGCGGCCGAAAACGAGACGATCAATTCCGGTAATGATGTGCCAATGCTCACCACCGTCATACCAATGATCAGCGGTGGGATGCCAAAGGATCGACAGAGGATCGCGGCGCTAAATACCAAACGGTCGGCACCGTAAACCAGTAAAATCAATCCGATAAACAGCAAGGCAGAGGCTACGAACATTAAAAATCCTTGATGGATGGAGGTGTCGGCGAACCTTGTCCGACGGGTAAAAACATTCTGCACGCACTAACAGGCGCTGATTTTGACTGTCTGAGAGGCAAAAGTAAATTTTAAGGCCGTTTTCGCCACACTAAGTGGGTAAGTTTCTGTAAAACTATCGTGCATTCGAGGCTACCAGGCTACCATCCACAGCTTTGATAGCGCCCGATCCGCATAAAGAGGTAAAGATGATCCAGCAGCAAACGAATCTGGTTGAGGTTCGTGGCGTCAGTTTCACGCGCGGAGATCGTACTATCTTCGACGACATCTCGTTAACGGTTCCTGCCGGTAAAGTTACCGCGATTATGGGCCCGTCCGGAATTGGCAAAACCACATTATTGCGTCTGATCGGTGGGCAATTACAGCCCGATAAAGGCGAGATTTGGTTCCGCGATCAAAATATCCCGACGCTTTCCCGCACCAAATTGTACGAAGCGCGTAAAAAAATGAGCATGCTGTTTCAGTCCGGCGCGCTGTTTACCGATCTCAACGTGTATGAAAACGTTGCCTGGCCGTTGCGTGAACATACGCAGCTGCCGCCAGAACTGTTGCACAGCACCGTATTGATGAAGCTGGAAGCGGTGGGTTTGCGCGGAGCCGCTAAACTAATGCCTGCCGAACTCTCTGGCGGTATGGCCCGCCGTGCGGCGCTGGCGCGTGCTATCGCGCTGGAACCCGAATTGATCATGCTCGATGAGCCTTTTGTCGGCCAGGATCCAATTACCATGGGCGTGCTGGTGAAGTTAATTGACGAACTGAATCATGCCCTGGGCCTGACCTGCATCGTGGTTTCACACGATGTGCCTGAGGTCTTGAGCATTGCCGATCATGCCTATATTGTTGCCGGACAAAAAATCATTGCTCAGGGTAGCGCGCCGGAACTGCGAGAAAATCCCGATCCGCGTGTGCGCCAGTTTATCGAGGGTCATGCGGATGGTCCGGTGCCTTTCCGCTTTGCCGCTGGCGATTATCTCAGCGACTTGACCCGCTCAGGGAGAACGTAAACTGATGTTGTTACAGGCGCTAGCGTCATTTGGACGTCAGGGAATCAATACCTGTGCCGCTTTTGGCCGCGCAGGCCTCATGTTATTTCATGCGTTAGTCGGTAAGCCGGCGTTTCGTCGCCATGCGCCGCTGCTGGTAAAACAGTTGTATAGCGTGGGCGTGTTATCGTTACTGATCATCGTGGTATCTGGCTTGTTTATTGGCATGGTGCTGGGTCTGCAAGGCTATCTGGTGCTCACCACTTACAATGCGGAAACCAGCCTTGGCATGCTGGTGGCGCTCTCGCTGCTGCGTGAGCTCGGTCCGGTCGTCACGGCGTTGCTGTTTGCAGGCCGTGCGGGTTCAGCGTTAACCGCTGAAATCGGGCTGATGAAAGCCACCGAACAGCTCTCCAGCATGGAGATGATGGCCGTCGATCCGCTACGACGCGTGGTCTCACCGCGCTTCTGGGCAGGATTTATCAGCATGCCGTTGCTGGCGTTGATCTTTACCGCCGTTGGTATTGCCGGTGGCGCGCTGGTTGGCGTGAGCTGGAAAGGGATCGATCCCGGTTTCTTCTGGTCGGCGATGCAGAACGCGGTAGATTTCCGCACTGATGTCGTTAACTGCATGATCAAAAGCGCAGTCTTTGCCGTCACGGTAACCTGGATTGCGCTCTTTAATGGCTATGATGCCATCCCGACCTCGGAAGGGATCAGTCGTGCGACAACGCGTACCGTGGTGCATGCTTCACTGGCGGTACTCGGTTTGGATTTTGTGCTGACAGCACTGATGTTTGGGAATTGATGCAATGCAAAGCAAGAAAAACGAAATCTGGGTTGGCGTCTTCATGCTGGCTGCGCTGCTGGCGCTGTTATTCCTCGGCCTGCGCGTTGCCGATCTCAAAACTATCGGCACCGAACCAACGTGGAAGATGTATGCCACCTTCGATAATATCGGCGGACTGAAAGTCAGTTCTCCGGTGAAAATTGGCGGCGTGTTAATTGGCCGGGTGTCAGATATTGCGCTGGATGAGAAAACCCTCTCACCGCGTGTGACCATGGATATTAGCGATAAATACGCTGATAAGATTCCCGACACCAGCTCATTAGCCATCCGTACTCAAGGCCTGCTCGGTGAACAGTTCCTGGCGCTGAATTTAGGTTTTGACGATCCCGAGCTTGGTTCTTCTATGCTGAAAGATGGCGGCACGCTGCGTGACACCAAGTCGGCGCTGGTGCTGGAAGACCTGATCGGTCAATTCCTCTATAAAAGCGGCGATAATAAATCTGACGATAAATCACAGGGTGCGCAGAGTGCACCGGCAGCACCTGCAACAACGGAATAACCTACGAGGTAAAACATGATGTTTAAACGTTTACTGATGATTGCCCTGTTGGCAATCGCACCGCTGGCAGCCAACGCCGCAGCGGATCAAACTAATCCTTACAAGCTGATGAACGAAGCGGCGGAAAAGACCTTCACCCGCCTGAAAAACGAACAGCCGAAGATTAAGCAGGATCCGAACTATCTGCGCGAAGTGGTACGTCAGGAACTGATGCCGTACGTACAGATAAAATATGCCGGTGCGTTGGTTCTTGGTCGCTATTATCGCGATGCGACACCAGCGCAACGTGATGCCTACTTTGCCGCGTTCGGTGATTATCTGGCACAGGCTTACGGCCAGGCGCTGGCGCTGTACAACGGTCAAACCTACCAGATTCAGCCGGAGCAGCCGATTGGCGATGCCAATATCGTGGCGATTCGCGTCACCATCATCGATCCTAATGGGCGTCCGCCTGTGCGTCTCGATTTCCAGTGGCGTAAGAACAGCCAAACCGGCAACTGGCAGGCGTATGATATGGTGGCCGAAGGCATCAGCATGATCACCACGAAACAGAATGAGTGGGGCGATCTGCTGCGCACCAAAGGCATTGATGGCTTGACGGCTCAGCTGAAAACCTATGCCGCGCAGCCGATCACCCTGGATAAAAAGCAATAATGAGTGAACCGTTAAGCTGGCAGCGCACTGCCAGCACGCTGGCCTTAAGCGGCAAATTAGATCGTGATACTTTGCTGACCTTGTGGCAGGAACGTGACACTGCGGTGGCGGATATTACCACCATTGATGTCGCCGGGCTGGAAAGGGTGGATTCAGCGGGTTTAGCGCTGTTGGTGCATCTGCGTGAAATTGCGCGTGCTCAAGGCAGCGCACCACTTTTCTCTGGGATCTCCGATAAACTCCAGTCACTGATCACGCTGTATAACCTGCAGCAGATTATTGTTTCTGCGGAAAAAATCGCCTGATCAAATGATGTCGATGCTAAGCCCCTGATTTTTTCAGGGGCTTTTGCGTATTTAAGAGTCAGACGCTTTCCTCTAAGATGTCTGCCTTATTATTATTAAGCGAAGTAACGAGCGATGGAAAATAGTGAAGTTCAGGCCGTGCTGATGCAGGCGCTGGCATTAGAAGAAGTACACGTACTCAGCAACGATGGCAGCCATTTTCAGGTCATCGCGGTGGGCGAAATGTTCGGCGAACTGAGCCGCGTGAAGAAGCAGCAGGCTGTGTACGCGCCGCTGATGGAATATATTGCGGATAACCGTATTCATGCGGTTTCCATCAAAACTTATACCCCAGTCGAGTGGGCGCGCGACCGTAAACTCAACGGTTTTTAAGTGCCTCACCGGTTGTTTTATTGATAGATAATTGAGAGCGGTGTTAATGGACAAATTTCGTGTGCAAGGCCCCACCCGTTTAAGTGGTGAAGTGACCATTTCCGGGGCGAAGAATGCTGCGTTGCCGATTCTGTTTGCTGCGCTGCTGGCTGAAGAGCCGGTAGAGATTCAGAACGTACCGAAGCTGCGTGATATCGATACCACCATGAAGCTGCTGAATCTGCTGGGTGCGCGCGTTGAGCGCAATGGTTCGGTCCACGTTGATGCTCGCGAAGTTAATGTTTTCAGTGCGCCATACGATTTAGTGAAAACCATGCGTGCTTCGATTTGGGCGCTGGGTCCGCTGGTGGCGCGTTTTGGTCAGGGCCAGGTTTCACTGCCGGGCGGCTGCGCTATCGGTGCACGCCCGGTCGATCTGCACATTACTGGCCTGGAACAGCTGGGTGCGGAAATTAAGCTGGAAGAGGGCTACGTTAAAGCTTCTGTCAATGGCCGTCTGAAGGGCGCGCATATCGTGATGGATAAAGTGTCTGTCGGCGCTACCGTTACCATCATGAGCGCGGCCACGCTGGCCACCGGCATCACCATCATTGAGAACGCCGCGCGTGAGCCGGAGATTGTCGATACGGCAAACTTCCTCAACACGCTGGGTGCGAAAATCACCGGCGCGGGCACAGACAAAATCACCATTGAAGGTGTTGAGCGTCTGGGCGGCGGCGTTTATCGTGTGCTGCCAGATCGTATCGAAACCGGTACATTCCTGGTCGCAGCAGCCATTTCACGGGGCAAAGTTGTTTGCCACAACACGAAGCCAGATACGCTGGATGCCGTGCTGTCTAAATTGCGTGAGGCTGGTGCAGAGATCGAAGTGGGCGAAGATTGGATCAGCCTGGATATGCACGGTAAGCGTCCAAAAGCGGTGAATATCCGTACCGCGCCGCATCCTGGCTTCCCTACTGACATGCAGGCGCAGTTCACACTGTTGAACCTGGTGGCAGAAGGAACCGGTGTGATTACCGAAACCATCTTCGAAAACCGCTTTATGCATATCCCTGAGCTGATTCGTATGGGCGCGCACGCGGAAATTGAGAGCAATACAGCGATTTGTCATGGCGTAGAAACCTTGTCGGGCGCGCAGGTGATGGCCACCGATCTGCGTGCATCAGCGAGTCTGGTGCTGGCGGGTTGTATCGCGGAAGGCACCACGATAGTGGATCGTATCTATCACATCGACCGTGGCTACGAGCACATCGAAGATAAGTTGAAAGCGATGGGTGCAAATATCGAGCGCGTAAGCGGCGAATAATTTCTGCTTCGTAGATCAAAAAAACCAGTCACGGCAACGCGGCTGGTTTTTTTCATTGGTATTACAGTCAGATCTTTTTACGATCCTTCGGCGATCGTATGCACTTCTTGCGATCCAATAACTGGCCGGTAACAGGATCGTAATATCGGCTTGGCCAGATGTCTGCCGGATGAACCTTGATCGCATTGGCGATTAGCCACTCACCTTTGGGCCAGGGACGCGACAGCGCATTGGCCAGCGTTGAGGAGCTGAGCCCTGATTCGCGTGACAGCGCTGCCAGTGATGTGCCTTTCTTACGTAATGCAGCAATGATATCTGCCGGGTGCCAATCCGCTTTCCTTGTGTACATAACTCTCTTCTCCATGTCCGTGTTATTACTTCATCTCCGCTGTAAAAAGGCGCTCCCGTGGCAGAGATATCTGGAAAAAACCCGCGTTTTTATAGCAAATGTTTCCCGTAATTTTCCAGTAAATGTTTGGCTGGCGCACGAAACTGCGTCGCTTTTCGCAAAAGCGATGCAAGAGATGTAAGTAAAAAGGGAGAAGAGTGAGGAAGGAAACGGGGCCAGAGAAGGCCCCGTTGTAATCAGAAATCGCGCTGTACTGACATGTGCGCCAGCGCTTCGAGGGCGCTGCGCCACGGGCTTTCGGGTAATACCTGCAGGGCTGCGATGGCTTTATCTGCCTCTTCTTCAGCGCGTTTGCGCGTCCACTCCAGCGAGCCAGTCTGTTGCATCGCAGCCAGCACCGGTTCCAGCAGATGACGACCGTTACCTTCTTCAATGGCTTTACGGATCATCTGCGCCTGCTCAAGCGTTCCGTTGTGCATCGCGTGCAGCAATGGCAGCGTCGGTTTACCTTCGCTCAGGTCATCACCGGTATTTTTGCCCAGCGTTTCACCATCTGCGCTGTAATCCAGCAAATCATCAATTAACTGGAAAGCGGTGCCAAGGTAGCGACCATAATCCTGTAACGCCTTTTCCTGCGCGGGCGTCGCCTCAGCTAAAATCGCCGACGCTTGCGAAGCAGCTTCGAACAGGCGAGCGGTTTTGCTGTAGATCACCCGCATGTAGCTCTCTTCAGTGATATCGGGATCGTTGCAGTTCATTAACTGCAGCACTTCTCCTTCGGCGATCACGTTGACCGCTTCCGACATCAGCGCAAGGATCTTTAAGGATCCCATGCTGGTCATCATCTGGAATGAGCGCGTATAGATAAAATCGCCCACCAGCACGCTTGCCGCATTACCGAACGCGGCGTTAGCGGTGGCTTTGCCACGGCGCATATCGGATTCATCCACCACATCATCGTGCAGCAGCGTCGCCGTATGGATAAATTCGATCAGCGCCGCATTAGTGATGTGCAACGATCCCTGATAATTCAGCGCGCGTGCCGACAGCACAGCGATCATCGGACGGATGCGTTTGCCCCCGCCGCTGATGATGTAATAGCCCAACTGGTTAATCAGTGAGACTTCTGAATTCAGCTGCTCGAGGATGGTCTGGTTGACGGCCGCCATGTCCTGCGCGGTTAATTCATTAATCTGTTCTAAGTTCATTCGTCTTTTCAGCTTTACTCGTTTTTTGCATGGTAAGCGCTTTACACAGCGTGAGTTCAGGTAATCTGTTACTGATTGTACTTGAAAAATCGGGTTGCGAAACGTTTGCATTCGCCTTGCGCTTTTTTTCTGCAAGAGAGTGCAAAGTGCTCTTGTCTTCTGCTGGAGTATTGCGTAGAATTCGCGCCCTATTGTGAATATTTATCGCGCCGCCTGATGAATAGAAAGGCACGCGCAGAAGCGGAGTTTTATATGTACGCGGTTTTCCAAAGTGGTGGTAAACAACACCGAGTAAGCGAAGGTCAGACCGTTCGCCTGGAAAAGCTGGACATCGCAACCGGTGAAACCATTGAGTTTGACCAGGTTCTGATGATCGCAAATGGCGAAGACGTGAAAATCGGCGCGCCACTGGTTTCAGGCGGTGTGATCAAGGCAGAAGTTGTTGCTCACGGTCGTGGCGAGAAAATTAAAATCGTTAAGTTTCGTCGTCGTAAACACTACCGTAAGCAAGCTGGTCACCGTCAGTGGTTCACAGATGTGAAAATCACTGTGATCGGCGCGTAAGAGGAGATCTGACAAATGGCACATAAGAAGGCTGGTGGCTCGACCCGTAACGGTCGCGACTCCAACGCAAAACGTCTGGGTGTAAAACGTTTCGGTGGCGAATCTGTTCTGGCAGGTAGCATCATCGTTCGTCAGCGTGGCACCAAATTCCACGCAGGTAGCAACGTAGGTTGTGGTCGTGACCACACCCTGTTTGCCACCGCAGACGGCAAAGTAAAATTCGAGATTAAAGGCCCGAACAACCGTAAATATATCAGCATCGTTGCTGAGTAAGGTTGTCGTGCTGCAGACGTCTAACGTCTGAATACACGAATGAAAGGCCCCGCAGCTTTGCGGGGCTTTTTACATTCTGCTACTGAGCTTGCTGGATAACAGTTACGCTTTAGCACAGTTGTTGTACAATTTATGTACTCCTGGCTTTGCCAGTCTTGTATTATCCGCCGTCGGTCAGCGCAGAAGACCCTGGCGGACCCGTTTGCGGCCTGCAAGCTGCCGTGAACGACAGCGTGACGGAGAAATAAAATGAAGTTTGTAGATGAAGCGACGATCCTTGCGGTCGCGGGTGATGGCGGCAATGGTTGCGTAAGCTTCCGCCGTGAAAAATATATTCCAAGAGGCGGCCCGGATGGCGGCGACGGCGGCGACGGCGGCGACGTGTATTTGTTGGCGGATGAAAACCTCAACACCCTGATCGATTATCGCTTTGAAAAGTCTTTCCGTGCCGAACGTGGCCAGAATGGCCAAAGCCGTGATTGCACCGGTAAACGTGGTAAAGACATCATCGTTAAAGTGCCCGTTGGTACCCGCGTAATTGACCAGGGTACCGGCGAAACGCTGGGCGACATGACGCGTCATGAGCAGAAGCTGATGGTGGCGAAAGGCGGCTGGCATGGCCTTGGTAACACGCGCTTTAAATCCTCAGTTAACCGTTCCCCGCGTCAAAAAACCATGGGAACACCGGGCGAGAAGCGCGACCTGCAACTGGAACTGATGCTGCTGGCTGACGTTGGTATGTTGGGTCTGCCGAATGCCGGTAAATCGACCTTTATTCGCTCGGTATCCGCAGCGAAACCCAAAGTTGCGGATTATCCGTTCACTACGCTGGTGCCAAGCCTTGGCGTGGTGCGTATGGACAACGAAAAGAGCTTTGTTGTCGCCGACATTCCGGGCCTGATTGAAGGCGCAGCGGATGGCGCAGGTCTGGGTATTCGCTTCCTGAAGCACCTTGAGCGCTGCCGCGTGCTGTTGCACCTGATCGATCTTGCCCCTATCGATGAATCTGATCCGGTAGAAAATGCCCGCATCATTCTCGGCGAACTGGAGAAATACAGCGATAAACTGTTCCAGAAGCCGCGCTGGTTAGTATTCAACAAATGTGACCTGCTGAGCCGCGAAGAAGCGGAAAGCCGTGCCAAAGCGGTAGTGGAAGCATTAGGCTGGGAAGAAAAATATTACCTAATCTCTGCGGCTAGCCATGATGGCGTGAAAGATCTTTGCTGGGATGTGATGAGCTTTATCATCGAAAATCCAAAAGAAGCCGAAGAAGAAACTAAAGAGCCAGAGAAAGTGGCCTTCATGTGGGATGATTATCACCGTGAAGCCATGGAAACGGCGCAGGAAGTGGAAGAAGACGACGATTGGGATGACGACTGGGACGAAGAGGACGACGAAGGCGTCGAAATCATTTACCAGCGTTAATCGTACAAAAAAGCGGCCCGAAGGCCGCTTTTTTTATGTCTTAACCCAGCACCGCCACCGTCAATCTCGAGGTGCAGCACAGCTGATTGCGGGCGTTACGAATCTCAATCTGCCAGCTTTGATTACGCGCACCAAGGTGCAGCGGGCGGCAAATACCGCGCACTTCACCGCTGCTTACTGCACGATGGTGGCTGGCGCTCACCTCAATCCCCACCACGCTTTTACCTTCTTCGATGCTGAGATAACCGGCGATCGATCCCATCGATTCCGCCAGCACTACAGAAGCGCCGCCGTGCAGCAGGCCAAACGGCTGCTGCGTGCGGGCATCCACCGGCATGGTGGCTTCGAGATAATCTTCACCGATGGTGGTAAACACAATGCCAACGTGTGCCACCAGCGAGTTTTCACCCATCTTATTCAACGTTTCAACATCGACCGAACGTTTCCAGATTGCCATAACTTAGGATCCCAGCGTTGCGCCACCGTCGACCACAATATCCTGCAGCACCACGTGGCTGGCAAGATCCGACGCGAGGAACATCACGTTAGCGACGATCTCCTGCGGTTTAGCGATCTTACGCAGCGGGATCCCCAGTTTGTACTGTTCCGGGAAACCATTGATCATCTCCTGCTCGGCTTCTGGCGTATGCCACAGACTGCGTTGCATATCGGTATCGGTGGAACCCGGAGAAACGATATTGCAGCGCACGCCGTAAGGCGCCATCTCTAAACCCACGGTCAGACACAAGCTGCGCAACGCCGCTTTGGAAGCGCCATAAGCGGACATACCAAGGCGCGGCGCATGTGCCGCATTAGAGGCGATAGTCACAATCGCACCCGCACGCTGCTGGCGAAACACCGGCAAGGTTTGCTGGAACAGGTTGAACGCGCCGCCGGCATTCACCGCCAGACACGCCTGCCAATCGTCGAACGACAGTTCATCGGTGCTGCCAATACGCAGGATGCCGGCACCGTTCACCAGCACATCGAGACGTGGCTGATCTGCCAGCAAACGCTGACAAACCGCTTTCACCTCGGCGGCGTTCGCCACATCCAGCACCTGCGTGGCGAAAGGATAGTCGGCCTGATCGAAACGCAGATCGAAGCCGACAACCTGCGCGCCCGCCTGATGGAAGCTCAGCGCGGTGTGGTAACCAATCCCTTTGCCTGCGCCGGTTACCCAGACGATTTTTCCACTGAAATCGAAAGTTGCACTCATTTAGCTGGCACCCTTGATAACAGCGCCCACCAGCCATCGATGGTCGGATTTTTTGCCAGACTGACGAAATCGATGTCGCTGTGCACCTGACGCCAGCGCGCCGCCAGCGCCATCACGCGTACTGAATCCAGACCGTAATCGATCAGGTTCTCGTCATCTGCAGGCACATCGTCATCTTCCAGCAGCGGCAGAATCAGCGCACGCAGATCGTCTTTGCTCAACGGCAGCGGCATCAGGTCGGCGGTCATCACTACTTTACCGCTGCGACCTGCGGTGTAAGTCAGCGCCATCATGTGCTCTTCGCGCGTGAAGTCGGCCAGCGCATCCGCCACCATAAACGGCTGGATATTACGCATAAAGGCGTCAGTCGCGGTGGTCAGGCAACCGATATGCGCGTACACGCCGGTGATGATCAACTGATCGCGGCCCATCTCCTGCAGGATCGATTCCAGCGGTGAGCGCACGAAGGCGCTGTATCGCCATTTGGTCAGTACCTGATCGTCCTGATCCGGCGCCAGCGCATCAACGATCTTCTGCTGATCCGGATGTTTGTTCAGGCCCGGTCCCCACATGTCGTTGAGGAGTGCGCGATCGGCATCGCTCTGTTCGTTCGGCTGAGCGGTATAGAACACCGGTATGCCCTGCGCTTTGCAGTAAGCACGCAGACGAGCGATGTTTTCCACCACCTGATTAACCAGCGGGCTGTTTTCGCCCCAGAAATTAAGGAAGTAAGCCTGCATATCGTGAATCAGCAGCGCGGCACGCTGAGGCTCAAGCGCCCACTTCACTTTATTGGTTGGCAGTTCAGTTGCTGCGGGTAGCGCGTAAGCGTTCAGTTTTGGAATAGCCATTACAATCTCCGGAACAGGTCAGGCTTGCGCTTGTTGGTCGGCAAGCTGTTGACGTAAACGTTTTTTATCCACCTTGCCGACAGGCGTCAGCGGCAGAGCATCGACGCAGGTAATACGGTCAGGTAATTTGAACTCGGCCACACCCAGTTCTCGCAGGTGACGACGCAACGCCACCGCTTTGATCGGTTGGCTAGCAACGATAAAGGCGCAGCTCTTTTCACCCATCAATTCGTCGTTCATCGACACCAGCGCGGCGTGGATCACATCCGGATGGCGTTGCAGCAGATTTTCGATCTCTTCCGCGGCGATCTTCTCGCCACCGCGATTGATCTGATCCTTTTCGCGCCCTTGCACGGTGATGTAGCCCTGCGCGTCGATCTCAATCAGATCGCCCGAACAGTAAAACCCGTTGGCGTCGAAGCTGGCGGCGTTATGTTCCGGGCTCTTGTAATAGCCACGGAAGGTGTAGGGGCCGCGCGTCATCAGGCGACCGATGGTGCCGGTTGGCAGCGCGTTGCCGTGCTCGTCAGCGACCCACACTTCGTCATCTTCAGAGATCGGGCGGCCTTGCGTGGTGAGAATGATGTTCTCATCGTCGCCAAAGCGCGTGTAGTTCACCAGACCTTCGGCCATGCCGAAAACCTGCTGCAGCTGACAGCCAATTTCACGCTGAATACGTGCCGCAAGGGTTTCGCCCAGCTTGGCGCCGCCCACCTGAATGCGTTGCAGCGAAGCCAGCTGTTTATTGCTGCCCCATTCCTGAATCGCCTGTAGCCACAAACTCACCGCCGGCGGCACCAAACCGGTATCGGTGACCTGATGCTTCTCAATCAGCGGGAAGCAGAGCGTGGCGCTGGGATCGGCAGCCAGAATTACCTGACCACCGGCATAAAACACACCGAGCGAACCCGGGGAGCTCATGGCAAAGTTATGCGGCGCGGGCAGGGCGATGAGATAACGCGTATCGGCGGTCACCTGACAAATCTCATCACTGGCGCGAATGCTGTAGTAATAGTCGTTGTGGGTGCGCGGAATCAGCTTCGGCGTGCCGGTGCTGCCGCCGGAGAGCTGGAAAAACGCCACTTCATCAGCGGCGGTTGGTGTGGCGAGGTAATCACCCGCGGCTTCCGCCATCAGCGCTTCCAGCGTATTTTCCGGCTGGTTGTCATTACGCAGAATCACCTGCTGCAGCGAAGGCTGCGCGGCGCACAGCGCGTTGATAAAGCTATCATCAGCAAACAGCGTGTGAGTGCGATCGGCAATCAGCAGTTTAGGTTCGATCTGCGCCGCATAGGCGCTTAGTTCGGTGCGCTGATGGCTGAACAGCGCAAATACTGACGCTACGCCGAGCTTAAACAGCGCAAATACCGTGACATAAAAATCGGCCACGTTGCCAAGCTGCACCAGCGCAGTATCGCCATTTTGCAGGCCACGGCGCTGCAGCGCGGCGGCCAGGTTGCTGCTCAGCACGTCCATTTCGCGATAGCTGATCTGGCGATCGCCATCAATCACCGCGATGGCATCATTATGCTGATGACGCGCCAGAATGTCGGTCATAGGCACATCCAGCCAGTAACCTTTTTCGCGATAGCGCGCAGCCAGGTCGTCCGGCCAGCGAGTATAGGGAATGCTCATGTTCTTTCCTTTATTGCAGTCCAAAGGCGCGCAACATGGTGTCCAGCTTCACGCCGGTTTCACGCCATTCTGATTCGGGTTGTGAGTCGGCCACGATGCCCGCGCCGGCAAACAGGCGCACCCGCGTGCCATGCACGGTGCCGCAGCGGATGGTGACCACCCATTCGCCATTGCCCTGGCTATCGCACCAGCCGACGATGCCGCCAAATAGTTGGCGATCAAAAGGTTCCAGCTGCTGAATAAGCTGCTGCGCGCGCTGATGGGGGAAACCGCTCAACGCAGGCGTCGGGTGCAGCAGGCAGGCCAGCGACAGCGCATTTTCGCGCTCATCCTGCACTTCGCCGTCGATTTGCGTGGCGAGATGCCACAGCGTGGCGGTGGTAATCAGCGACGGAATGGTCGGCACCGACAGCAAACGGCTGCGCGGCTGCAAGGTGTCGCGCATCGCGTCGGTCACCAGTTTGTGCTCATGACGATCTTTGCCGGAATCCATCAGCGTATCGCCAGCGGCACGATCCTGCTGGGCATCGTCGTGATTGCGCCGCGCTGAGCCCGCCAGCGGACAAGAGCTAAAATCGCGCCCCTGTTTGCGCAGCATCAGCTCCGGACTGGCACCAATCAGCGCACCGCCTTGCGGCAGCGGCAGATGGAAATGGTAGCTGTTGGGGTTCTGCGCAATCACGCGCTGCATCAGCGCTGCGGTATCAACCGGCTGTTCGCTAACGATATCCATCAGACGCGACAGCACCACTTTATCCAGATCGCCGCGCTGCGTGGCCGCCACCGCATCTGCCACCATCGTGGTAAACACATCGTGATCCGGCACTGCGGTGCGACGTCGCACCTGCGGCAGATCGCTGACGTTTTCCGGCAACGCGTTTTGCAGGTCAGCGCGATTAAACGTCTGATAGGATTCAGGAATAAACAGCGCGGCGGGCTGGCTGACGTCAAACGGGATCGCCCCGACCAGAATCGGATTGTCGATGCCCTGTTTTTTCGCCGCGGCAAAATGCTGACGTAACTGTTGTTGGAAATCACCGTCCAGCGACGCGGCGTCATCTACCGGCGCGGTAACGGTGGTATAGCATCCTTGCGTTGCCAAACTACGCCACGGCGAGGTAAAGAGGAAACCACGGCTTAGCGCGGAATAATCCTTCAGCCAGGCATTTTCAAACGTGGAAGATTCCACCATAATTTTCACCTATAAATGATAAGATTATTAAGAATGATTATCATTTTTATTATGGGCCTGTAACCTACGTCGATTGGGCAAAAGTGTCAATCCATTCGCGGGATTTCAGCTGCGTTTAGCCGTAATCAGGCGCTGACGCTCAGCAGGGCAATATGCTAAAAAGTGGACCAAAACTTATGAATAAATGCGGTTTTTGGGGCATTGCAGCCCTTATAGGTGTTTTCCAGATTTTCACCAGCGTCGCTTATGCCGAACAAGGTTGGCCGCGCACCGTTCAGGGTGCCAACGGATCGATCACGCTCAATCACGCGCCGCAGCGCATTGTCTCGACCAGCGTCACGCTGACCGGATCGCTGCTGGCCATTGATGCGCCGGTGATTGCTTCCGGCGCGACTGCGCCGAACAGTCGCCTGGCCGACGATCAGGGTTTCTTTCGCCAGTGGAGCGACGTTGCCAAAAAGCAGCATCTTCAACGTCTGTACATCGGTGAGCCGAATGCCGAAGCGGTTGCCGCGCAAGCGCCGGATCTGATTATCGTCAGCGCCACCGGCAACGATTCTGCCATCAAGCTCGCCGAACAGTTTTCGGCTATTGCACCGACGCTGGTGGTCAATTACGACGACAAAAGCTGGCAGGATGTCGTCACGCAGTTAGGCCAGGCGACCGGGCATGAAGCGCAGGCGGCGCAGCGCATTAAAGCTTTCGACGATCGTGAAGCGGCGCTGAAAAAAGCCATCACGCTGCCACCGCAGCCGGTCTCCGCCATGGTATGGAACGGCGGCGGACGCGCAGTCAATGTGTGGACCGCGGCTTCGGCGCAGGGCAAGCTGCTGGAACAACTTGGCTTCACCCTGGCAACGCCACCGGCGACGGTTGAGCAGGGACACAGCATGGGACAGCGCAAAGACATCATTCAGCTGTCGGGCGAAAACGTTGCCAGCGGCCTGACCGGTAAAACCTTCCTGCTGTTCGCCGCTGACGATAAAACCACGCAATCGGTGTTGAACAATCCGTTCCTTGCACAAAACGCGGCGGTGCAGGGCAAGCAGGTTTACGAGCTGGGCGTCGATTCCTTCCGTCTTGATTACTACAGCGCCAGCAATCTGCTGGCGCGTCTGGAGAAGCTGTTCGTTAAATCATGATGCCTGTTCCGTCAGCTCCGGTGCTGGCGGATGGTAACGACGTAAACGGCCCATCACCCACCACATCACGATGCCGAGCAGCGCCGCCGTAAAGCCAAATACCGCGGCGGCCTGCGGTGGCAGCAGCCATGAACCCATCGCACCAATCACCGCCGCACCAATCGCATCGCCGGTCACGTTCTGCGCGGTCCACAAGCCGTTGATGCGGCCTAACAGATGATCTGGCGTTAATGCCTGAATCATCGCGTACTGCACCAGGCTGTTGATGGCGCTGAAGTAACCGAAAGCGACTAAACAGGCTAACGCCAGCGGCAGGTTCGGCATCTGGCTAAACAAACCCAACGCGACAAACGCTGCAATCGCACTGCCGAGCACCAGCTGTCCGGGACGCGCGGCGTGTTTCAGTTTACCGCTGGTGAACGCGCCGATAGCTGCGCCGAGCGGCACGGCGGCATACATCAGGCCAAGCTGGTCAGCGCTCACTGACCAATGCGGCGCAAGCGACGGATAGAGCACGCGCACCGCGCTGGCCAGCGTGACTAATGCGCCAATCAGCGCCACCATGCCGACAATCGGGCTGGCGAAAAGAAACTGCACGCCAGCGGCGAGGGATTTCAGCGGATGTTCACGCGGTTGTGGCGGCGGCGGCAAAGTGGGCAATTTCAGCAGCGTTAACACGGTAAGTAAGGTGCCAAAGGCAGCGAGTGCGTAGTTCCACGTCACGCCGCCGTGAGCAATCACCAGACCAGCAATCGCGGGCGATAAAATGGAGCCGAAGCGCACCGTCAACATGGTGATAGCGCCCGCCTGCATAATGTTTTCCCTACCGACCAGCGCGGGCGTCGCCGCCAGCAGCGCGGTGACGCCAATCGCGCCGAAAAAACCATCCCAGAAACCCAGCAGATAAACCGCGATCAGAGAGGGTTCTGGCAGCGCGGCGTTAATCGCCAGCGCGATAAAACCTAAGCCGCAGGTGGATCGGGCAAACAAAATCAGCTTTTTGCGTTCATGGCGATCCGCCAAAACGCCGCCGGTGAGCAGGCCGATAAACATGCCGGCAGCGGCCAGCGTCACCGCCAAGCCCACCAGCAGCGGTGAATGGGTCATGTGCTGAATCTGCACCGGCACCGCCACAGCGAGCATGCCGAGCGCGACAATCGAGATAAAACGCGCGATAAACACCGCGCGAAAAGCCGGGTGAGTTTTCAGCAGCGAGAGATCGATAAAGTGGGAAGATTTGTTCATGTGTTCGCCTTATTGCACCAATTTTCCTCATCGTCCGCGAGGCGAGTCATGGTAACATAGCTGAACGCGAGTAATAACGATAACCATTATCAAGTTACATCGCGCATGCAACGACGTTGAACAGTGAAGGTTTAGAACGCTATGCGCCAGATTCGTGCATTAGCAGGCTCAGGGATTCTGCTCTTGCTCCTCATCGCGCTCAGCTTAATGCTGGGGGCAAAATCAATACCGCTTCCCGATGTTTATCATTCGCTTACCACCTCCTGTCACAGCGCGGAGTGCGTCATTGTGCGTGACGCGCGCCTGCCGCGTACGCTGGCCGGTTTGCTGGCGGGCGTGGCGCTCGGCCTCGCTGGTGCGTTGATGCAGAGCCTGACGCGCAATCCGCTGGCCGATCCCGGCATTCTTGGCGTCAACGCCGGAGCAGGTTTCGCGGTGGTAATTGGCATTGCGCTGTTCGGTGCTGACTCGCCGGTGGATTGGCTCGGCTTCGCCTTTGGCGGCGCGCTGCTGGCGTCCGTGCTGGTGGCGATGACCGGCGCGATTGGCGGCGGGCGTGTCAATCCGGTGCGTCTGACGCTGGCCGGCGTGGCGCTGGGCGCGGTGCTGGAAGGATTAACCTCTGGCCTGTCGCTGCTCAATCCCGACATCTACGATCATCTGCGCTTCTGGCACAGCGGCTCGCTGGATATTCGCAATTTCACCACGCTGCGCACGCTGTTCCCGGCGGTGCTGATCGGCAGCGTGGTGGCCATTGCGCTATCGCAGGCGCTGAACAGTTTGAGTATGGGTGGCGACATGGCGACCGCGCTCGGCACGCGGGTGGCGCGCACCCAACTGCTTGGCCTGTTGGCGATTGCGCTGCTGTGCGGCGCAGCCACCGCGGCGGTGGGCCCGATTGCCTTTGTCGGTTTAATGACGCCGCACTTTGCCCGCTGGCTGGTGGGCAACGATCACCGCTGGATGCTGCCTGCGACCGCGCTGATCACGCCGATTCTGCTGCTCGCCGCCGATATCCTTGGCCGCCTGCTGGTGGCGGGCGAGCTGCGGGTTTCCATCGTCACGGCGATGCTCGGTGCGCCGATGCTGATTGCGCTGGTGCGCCGTAAATTGGGCCGGGGTGCACTATGACGCGTCGTGTCGGGTTACATACGCTTTGGCTGCTGTGCGCCTGCGCTCTGCTGGCTTATATGGCGATGACGCGCGGTGCATTGCAGATCAGCAGTGATCAAATCTGGCAAATTCTGCTCGGGCAGGGCGCCAGCAACGTCAAACTGATCGTGCTGGAATGGCGCTTGCCGCGCGTGCTAATGGCGCTGCTGATTGGTGCGGCGTTAGGCATCAGCGGCGCAATTTTCCAGTCGCTGCTGCGTAATCCGCTCGGCAGCCCGGACATTCTCGGTTTCAACACCGGCGCTTACAGCGGCGTGCTGGTGGCGCTGGTGCTGTTTAATCAAAGCGTCACGGCGATGACCGGCGCAGCGTTGATTGGCGGCATCGCCACGGCGGCGCTGGTCTATCTGTTTGCCTGGCGCAACGGCGTAGAGACCTTCCGGCTGATTATCGTCGGCATCAGCGTGCGCGCGCTGCTGATGGCGTTGAATTCCTGGCTGATTATCAGCGCCTCGCTGGAGTCGGCGCTGAGTGCGGGCTTGTGGAGCGCCGGATCGCTCAACGGCATTACCTGGGCAAAAACGCCGCCGGTGATTGCGGTACTGCTGCTGGCGTTACTGTTGATGGCGCTGCTGGCGCGGCGGATGCGTTTGCTAGAGATGGGCGACGATACCGCCTGCGCGCTTGGCGTGCCGGTGGAGCGCAGCCGCATGTGGCTGATGCTGATTGGCGTGGTGCTCACGGCGGCGTCAACCGCGCTGGTCGGGCCGATTTCGTTTGTCGCGCTGCTGGCGCCGCAGATTGCCCGTCGTCTTGGCGGCGGCGTTAAAGGTGCCTTGCCGCTGGCGGCGCTGTGCGGCGCGCTATTGCTGATTGCCGCAGACTTCGCCGCACAGCATCTGTTCCTGCCATATCAATTACCGGTTGGCGTGATAACCGTCATTCTCGGTGGACTTTATCTGATCGCTTTACTGGTGCGGGAGGCGCGACGCCAATGACCGATATCCCTTCACGTCTGCGCGGCGATAGCCTAACGCTGAGCTATGACAAAAAGGTGGTGGCAGAGAATCTGTCAGTGACGATTCCGCAAGGTGAGCTGACGGTGATTATCGGCCCTAACGCCTGCGGAAAATCGACGCTGCTGCGCACGTTGAGTCGCCTGCATACGCCGTTAAAAGGTGAGGTGTTGCTGGATGGCGCGGCCATTGCCAGCTATCCCACCAAAGAAGTGGCGAGGCGTTTGGGTTTGCTGCCGCAAAGTTCCAACGCGCCGGCGGGCATCAGCGTCACCGAGCTGGTGGCGCGCGGACGTTATCCGCATCAGGCGCTGTTTGGTCGCTGGCGTGCGGAAGATGAAGCGGCGGTGCAGAACGCGATGCGCGCCACCGGCGTGGCCGATTTGGCCCAGCAGTCGGTGGATACGTTATCGGGCGGTCAGCGTCAGCGCGTGTGGATTGCCATGGTGCTGGCGCAGGAAACGCCGCTGCTGCTGCTGGATGAACCGACCACCTGGCTGGATATCACCCATCAAATTGAGCTGCTGGAATTGATGCAGGAGCTGAATCAACAGCATGGGCGAACGCTGGTGGTGGTGCTGCACGATCTTAATCACGCTTGTCGCTATGCCACGCATTTGATTGCGATGCGTGACGGCAGGATTGTCGCCGAAGGGAAGCCGTCGGAAATCGTGACGCCCGCGTTGATCGAGCAGGTGTATGGCTTGCGCTGCGTGATTGTGGACGATCCGGTGGCGCATACGCCAATGATTGTGCCGCTGGGGCGCGGGGGGTAATTAAACGCGGTGCGCGCGGGCCCTCATCCCAGCCTTCTCACGCAAGCGGGAGAAGGGGCCGACCCAGCTTGTATGTTACACCCGTTACCACACCTAAACATTCCCTCTCCCGTCAGCGGCTCCTGATTGTTCCCTCTCCCGCTTGCGGGAGAGGGTTAGGGTGAGGGAAAGATCGCTATCCCAACAACCGCTGCAACAACGGTCCAATCTGCTCAAACATCTGCGGTGAAATGATCTCCACGTGGGCGCAATCCATCGGCCACACTTCCAGTTCACCAACATAGGGTGCCCAGGCGCGGCGCGCATCTTGTCCTGGCTGCTGCGTCTGTTCGGCGAGGAACAGCGTGGCGCGACCGTTGAAACGCGCGCTGCGTGCGGTCGCCAGCAGGCGCACCGAACTGGCGTAGTTGGCCTCGATGGTATCGAACATCGCACGCATCTCTTCGCCGGCCTGATGGCGCTGCGCGGCGATAAACTGCTCGCGCTCGCGGTTCACCTCTTCCAGCACCGCCGGATCCAGCACGTTCTCGCCGCGTTTCTCATCCCAGTTTTGCGTTTCTGGTGGCCAGGTATCCAGCAGGCCGAGGAACGCCACCTCTTCACCGGCCGCTTCCAGCCGGGCCGCAATGCCTTGCGCCAGGGTGCCGCCAAGCGAATAGCCGAGGAAATAGTAAGGTCCGTGCGGCTGCACGTCGCGCAGGGTTTGCAGATGGGCGTCGCACACGTCATCCAGATGCGCGCTTTGGTTCAGCGGGCTACTGATATCCGGCGACTGAATGCCGACCAGCGACCAGCGCGCATCGAGATAACGCTGCAGGATGCTGAATTGCCAGGCAAACCCTGACGCCGGATGGAAGCAGAACAGCGTTGGTCCGTTGCCCTGACGCAGCGGCAGCACCGCTTCGAAACCGGCTTGCTGATGGGATTGCGTATCACTGAGCAGCGTTGCCAGCTTCTCCACCGTGGAGGCCACCATGATTTGTCCCACCGACACCGGCTGTTGCAGCTCACGGCGCAGCTGCGCCGCTAAGCGCATCGCCAGCAGCGAATGGCCGCCGAGGGAGAAAAAGTCATCCTGCGCGCTGATTTCCTCGCGCGCCAGCAGCTGACAGAAAGCATTAGCTAAGGTGGTTTCCAGCCCAGCGTGCGGTGCACGTCCCGCACTGGCGCCGGCGGATGCGGGCAACGGCAGCGCTTTGCGATCCAGCTTGCCATTGCTGCTGAGCGGGAAGGCATCGAGCTGCACAATGGCTACCGGCACCATATGCGCGGGCAAGCGTTGCGCCAGCGCCTGACGCAGCGCGTCGCGATCAACCGGCTGCCCGGCAATCACGTAGCCGACCAGCTGACGCGCATCACCTTGCGCTGCCGTGCCGCCAAGCACCACCGCGTGTGTGACCGCCTGCTCAATGCCGGGCTGCGCGCTGAGCACATGATCGATCTCATTCAGTTCGATACGCTGACCGCGAATCTTCAGCTGATCGTCGCTGCGACCGAGATATTCCACCGCGCCGTTATCCAGCCAGCGCGCCACGTCGCCGGTGAGATACATGCGCTCGCCGGGCATGAAAGGATCGGCGATAAAGCGGCTGGCGGTGAGATCGGGACGGCCGAGATAGCCATGCGCCAGCTGCACGCCGGTTAAGTAGAGATCGCCCGCCACGCCCGGCGGCACCGGCTGCATGCGGGCATCAAGGATGCGCAGGCCGGTATTCCACACCGGGAAACCAATCGGCACGCTGGCACCTTCGACGGCGGCCAGGGCAGCACCAAACGCCGGATACCAGCTGACATCCACCGCCGCTTCGGTTGGGCCATACAGATTGTGCAGCGGCACGCGCGTCAGTTTTTCCCACTCGCGCGATAAATCCGTCGGCAGCGCTTCACCGCTGCAGAACACGTTACGCAGGCTGGCGCAGCAGGCAATTGCCGCTTGATCATCCAGCGCCGCGACAAAGGCCGCCAGCATTGAGGGAACGAAATGCGTGGTGGTGACTTGGTAGCGGGCAAACAGCTGCTGCAGCGCTTCCGGGTCGCGATGGGCTTCTGGCGGTGCCATCACCAACTGCGCACCGACCAGCAGCGGCCAGAAGAATTCCCACACCGAAACGTCGAAGCTGCTCGGGGTTTTTTGCAGCACCACGTCGTCGGCTTGCAGCGGATAGCGATCCTGCATCCACAACAGGCGATTGACGATGGCTTCATGCCCCACCAGCACGCCTTTAGGGCGACCGGTCGAACCTGAGGTGTAAATGATGTAGGCGCCATCCTGCGGCGTCGGCGCGCTGGCCGGCTGCGGTGCATGGGCATTGTGATACAGCACATCAAAATGCAGCTGATTGACCGACGCGATGGCGCTGAAGCGCGCGCTGAGCGCTGCGCAGGTGATCAGCGTTTTTGGCGCGGCGTCTTCCAGCATCAGCTGTAAGCGGTCATCCGGATAACCGGTGTCGAGCGGTAAATAGGCAGCGCCGAGCGAAACAATCGCCTGCAGCGCCAGGGAGAGCTGCACTGAACGCGGCAGCGCCACGGCGACAATATCGCCACGCTGCACGCCGGCGGCGCTGAGATCGGCGGCCAGCGCAAACACCTGCTGTTGCATCGCGCGATAGCTAAGCTGATGCTGCGCATCGGCCAGCGCCGGTGCATCGGGGGTGCGTGCCGCCTGCTGCGCTAACAGTGACGCCAGCGTTTCTGCTGGCAGCGGATAGGCGGTTTGGTTGATTGCGGCAATCTGCGCATGCTCTTCGGCAGTGAGCAGATCGAGTTCGCCGCACGGCCGCTGCGGCTGTTGCGCCAGCTGATCGAGCAGCAGGGCAAAGCGGCTGGCATGACGCTGCAAGGTTTGTTCGCTATAGCGTTCGGCATTGGCCAGCAGCTCCAGCGTCAGTTCACCGTGCTCGCTGATGTAAATGGCGATCTCCAGATCGCGCACCGGCCCGGACGCCAGTTGATGGGTGATGCCTTCCACGCCAGCGAAATCGAGCTGGTAGTCAAACATCTTCAGGTTGATCACCGGACCGTACAGCGGGTCGCCATCGCCGAGGCGGCCGAGATCGCGCTGCACCTGTTCGGCGTCATAGCGCTGATGACGACGCATCTTTTTCACTTCACCCGCCAGCTGGGCGGCGAGCGCGCCGATCGGCTGCGTCGGATCGTAATGGATTGCCATCGGCAATACGTTGATCACCGGACCGGTGGCGCACAAGGCGGCCGAGCCGATGCGGCGCATAAAGATGAAGCCAGCGGCAAAGTCGTTTTGCCCGCTGAGACGTGCCAGCCACAGCGCCACCAGCGCAAAGGCGAGATCGGCCGCGCTGGCGTGCGGATGCTGCTGCACCAGCGTCTGGAAGGTGCTGCGATCCAGCGTAACGCTATGGCGCAGCAGATCGGTGCTGGCGTGTTGACCGGCGAGCGGCAGCGGCGAGAGCGAAGCCGGTGAGGGCAGCGCCGCGCCTTTTTCGCGCCAGAACTGGCTGTCACGCGCAAAAGAGGAGGATTCGCGGTAGCGCTGATACTCGTCCACCACTTCGCTAAACGGAATAAACGGCGTCGGTTCAGCGGCTTGCTGGCGTACGGCCGCGCTGTAGAGATTGGCGATGCGGCGCGTCAGCGCGGTAAAGCTGAAGCCATCCACCACCAAATGATGATAGCGCTGATACCAAAACCAATGCTGATCGTCGAGACGGAACAGGCGGTGATGCCACAGCTTTGCGCCGCTCAATACGCGCAGATCGCCATTCATGTCGTCACGCATCAGCGCGCGCGCTTTGGCGGCCGCATCGGCCTCCGCGCGCAAATCGACAATCTGCGGCAGGCTAAAGGCGTGTGGCTGCGGCCACTGCAACGCTTCGCCTTCCACCTCACCAAAGGCCATATTCAGCGTGTCGGCTTCCTGCATGCCCGCAACGATCGCCTTCGCCAACAGGGCGCTATCAATCTCACCGCGCAGTTCGACAAAGTGCGCCACCGCGTAAGCGTTGTGGTGAGGTGACAGCTGATCGGCAATCCAGATGCCGGGCTGTGCCGCGACTAACGGCAAGGTTTGTTGGTCGGTCATAGGCTTATTCATCAGGGATTCGGACATGGATGCTCCGGTTTGCTCCACAGCGCTTGCAGGCCATTCAGCAGGCCGCCGCGCCAACAGAGCGCGTCATGGCCGCCTTCCACCGGCAGGTAATTCACCTGATAGCCGGCAGCGCTAAGCTGCTGTTGAAGTTGTTGATTAGCTTGCAGAATCAAGCCTTCGCGTTTGCCCGCTTCGAGCCAGAAACGCAGCGGTTGACGCGGTGCAAGACCGTTATCCAGCGCCTGTAGCAGCCAGCCGTGCGGATTGCCGCGTTCCGGCCACCAGAAGGAGCCCGATAAGCTGAGCGCGTTGCCAAAGGTTTCCGGCCAGTGCAGCGCGGCAAACACCGACGCCAGGCCGCCAAAGCTTTGTCCGGCGACGATGGTACTGTCCGCCTGCTGGCGATAAGGCGTTGATTGTGCAATTTGCGGTAACAGTTCTTGCTGAATGGCTTGCCAAAACTGCGCGTTACACGGCAGCTCGCGGCTGCGATGTTCGCGGTCAATGATGTCGATAAACAGATACACCGCTGGCGGCAAAGAACCGGCATCAGTGAGCTGCTGCAGCGGTCCGGCAATCGGCATGCTGTGCGCCCAGAATTGCCCGTCAAGCATGATGGCCAGCGGACGCTGTGCGGGATTGGCTGCGCCGGTGGTGTAAATCCACACCTTGCGGCTGTTGCCTAATAGCGCGCTATCCCATTGTTGCTGTTGCAGTTCAATGGTTGGCGCTGTGCCGTTATCCACCGCGTGCCACAGCTGTTGATCGGGTGCGTGAGGCAGATGCAGCGGCGAGACGCCCATGCCGCGACCACCGGACCAGCCACGTAAGCTGTTCAAAGGATCGGCCTGCGCCGTCGGGAATTTGTCGCGCCACCAGTTGCGCAGCGTGGACATGTCGGCAACGCCAGTGAAGTCCGTGGCCTGTTCATCGGGCATCAAACAGTAACTGCCGCGCCAGTTGGCGGGCAGCGAGGTCTGCCAATACCAGACGTTGGTGCCCGCCACACGCATTAACGACTGCGGCGGGCGGCGCTGGTGGTGATCGGTCACGCCGGTAATGTTAATCCACACGCGCTGGGTCGATGATTGCGTCTCATCGCCTTGCGGATCACGCCAGAAGAAGGTGACCTGACATTGGCCATCGTCTGCTAACTCAATGCGGGGAATGCCTTGGGATTGTTGCGCCTGCCACCAGGCTGCACTGCCGGTTACATCATTTCGCCAGGTCATAGGGCTGCCAGTCGGTGTTTACGCGGAGATTTACATAAGCTTGATGAATAATACTATTGATAATAATTTGCATTTGCAATAGGGTGACTGCGCTCAAAAATGAGCACGCCTGTTCCGCCAGAGGCTTACCGTTCGGTAAGGTTGCGCTACGGATGGTTTGAAGGGTCTGGAACTGGGCGCGATATGGACAGGGATCTTCTCACCGGCTCGCCAGTTAAGCATTCAACGGCTTTTTGCTGGCCATCCAGGAACGTATAAAATGAAAAATTACTCACGGTTATCGTTAGCCATTCTGATTGAACTGGGGCTCAGCGCCTCACTGCTTTCCAGCAGCGCCTGGGCAGCAGAGACTTCCTCCAGCAAAACCTCTGCCAGCACGACTGACGCACAATCAATGGACGGCGGCACCTTGATGGTCACCGCGCAGCAGCAGAACCTGCAAGCGCCGGGCGTCTCAACCATTACCGCCGACGAAATCAAAAAACATCCGCCCGCGCGTGATGTGTCTGAAATTATCCGTACCATGCCAGGCGTTAACCTGACAGGCAACTCCACCAGCGGCCAGCGCGGTAACAATCGCCAGATCGATATTCGTGGTATGGGCCCGGAAAACACCTTGATCATGGTGGACGGCATGCCGATCACCAGCCGCAACTCGGTGCGCCTTGGCTGGCGCGGCGAGCGTGATACGCGTGGCGACACCAACTGGGTGCCGCCGGAGATGATCGATCACATCGACGTGATTCGCGGACCTGCTGCGGTGCGTTACGGTAACGGCGCGGCGGGCGGTGTGGTGAATATCATCACCAAAAAACAGACCGATCAGCAGTGGCACGGTTCCTGGAACACCTATTACAACGTGCCGGAACATAAAGCGGAAGGCGCCACTAAGCGCACTAACTTCAGTCTCGAAGGGCCGCTGGGCGATGATTTCAACTTCCGTTTGTACGGTGGTTTAGCCAAAACCCAGGCCGATGCCTATGACATCAACGAAGGGCATGCGGCGGCGCGCACTGGCAGCTATGCGGGCAGCTATCCGGCCGGTCGTGAAGGTTCGGTTAATAAAGATATTAATGCTTTGCTGAGCTGGGCGTTTGCACCGATGCAGACGCTGGAGCTGCAGGCCGGTTACAGCCGTCAGGGCAACCTGTATGCGGGTGATACGCAGAACACCAACACCAGCGCGCTGGTGAAAAGCCTGTACGGTGATGAAACTAACCGCCTGTATCGCCAGAACGTCTCATTAAAATGGACCGGCGCATGGGATAACGGCGTCAGCACCAATACCTACGCGCGCTATGAGAAAACCCGCAACTCGCGTATCAATGAAGGTTTGGCCGGCGGCACCGAAGGCATCTTCTCTAACAGCGGTTTCAACACCATTCAGCTGGATGACGTGCTGCTGCATAGCGAAGTCAGCATTCCGTTTGAGCTGCTGTTTAACCAAACGGCGACGCTGGGTACCGAATGGAACCAGCAGCGCATGAAGGATGGCTCTTCCAACACGCAGGCGGCGAGCTACGGTGCGGTGCCGGGCATCGATAACACCGGTCGCAGCCCGTATTCCCAGGCAGAGATTTTCTCGCTGTTTGCGGAAGACAACATGGAGCTGACCGACAGCACCATGCTGACGCCAAGCCTGCGTTTCGATCATCACTCGATTGTTGGCAATAACTGGAGCCCGTCGCTCAACCTGTCACAAGGTTTGGGCGATGACTTCACGCTGAAGATGGGGATTGGTCGCGCCTATAAAGCGCCGAGCCTGTATCAGACCAACCCGAACTACTTGTTGTACAGCAACGGTCAGGGTTGTGCGGCCAGCACCGGCGCCTGTTATCTGCAGGGTAACAGCGACCTGAAAGCGGAAAACAGCATCAATAAAGAGATTGGTCTGGAGTGGAAACACGAAGGTTATCAGGCCGGTTTAACCTGGTTCCGCAACGATTATCGCAACAAGATCGAAGCCGGTTACTCGCCAGTGAGCAAAGCATCCAATGGCACCACAGATATTTATAAGTGGGAAAACGTACCGAAAGCGGTGGTGGAAGGGCTGGAAGGCACCGTCAACGTGCCGTTCTCCGACAGCGTGATGTGGAATAACAACTTCACCTATATGCTGCAGAGTAAGAACAAAGAGACCGGCGATCGTTTATCGGTGATTCCGGAATACACGCTGAATTCGACGCTGAGCTGGCAGGCGACACAGGATCTGTCGCTGCAAACTACACTGACCTGGTACGGCACACAGACGCCGAAGAAGTATGATTACAAAGGAAATCTTTCGACCGGCAGCGCAACGGATAAAGTGAGTCCTTACTCAATTATCGGTATGAGCGGTACCTACGATATCAACAAGTACGCCAGCGTCACGGTGGGCATCGATAACCTGTTCGATAAACGTCACTATCGCGAAGGTAATGCGCAAACCACCGGTAACGCCAACACCAACTCTTATCTGTATGGAGCGGGTGCGAATACCTACAACGAATCTGGTCGTACTTACTTTATGAGCCTGAATACCCACTTCTAACGGCGTTTAACCAATCAGTTGATGCGGTAAATAGCAGCGGGCAATCAGCCCGCTGCTATCTTCACGGTTCACCAGCTCCAGCCTGCCGCGATGCATCTGCACGATGCGCAGCACGATATTCAAACCCAAACCGCTGCCGCCATAACGCTGATCGCGACGACGAAACGCCTGCGTCAGCTCTTCCGCAGCGGCGGCTTCAATACCCGGGCCTTGATCCCACACTTCGATAATCACCTGCTGCTGGTCCTGCTGCATCTTCACCACGACTTCGCTGCCTTCCGGGCTGTAGCGCGAGGCGTTTTCCAGCAGATTGCGCAGCATCAGGCGCAGCAGCACTGCTTCACCTTGCTGCGGCACATCGTCGTTCTGTGGCCAGTGCAGGATTTGCTGACGCTGTTGATACAGCTCAGTCATTTCTGGCTCCAGCGGCTGCATGATGTCCTGTTGCCACTGCAACTGCTGATAGTGACCGCCCGCCAGCGCTTGCCCGGCGCGCGATAACATCAACAGTTGTTCCACGGTGTGCATCAGCTGATCGATACGTTCAATTAGCATCTCGCTCTGCGGCACGTTCAGCTGGTGGAGCAGCTCGAGATGCAGGCGCAATCCGGCCAGCGGCGTGCGCAGCTCGTGCGCCGCATCGGCGGTGAACAGGCGCTCCTGCTGCAACGTGTGATTGAGGCGTGAAAACAGTTGGTTGATCGAGGTGGTTACCGCCACGATCTCATCCATTTCGGAGTAGATCGGCAACGGTGTCAGATTATCCGCTGAACGATGCGCAAGGCTGTCCTGCAGCGATTTCAGCGGACGAATAATCCAGTTAATCGCCCAAAACGACAGCAGTAAGGTGAGGGCGACCATGACTAAGGAAGGCAGCAGCAACGAGGCAATGGCTTCACGGATCTCGTTTTCTACCCGATCGTTACGCGCCTGCGCAGAGAGCGTTTCGTTGACTAAAAAACTGATCTGCTCGCGGCTTTCATGCCACAGCCAGATGGCGCTCATCACCTGACAGGTGAGGAGAATCAGCGCCAGCATAATCAATAACCGCTGACGCATGCTGTTCATTCGCGGATTTCCAGACGGTAACCGACGCCGCGCACGGTTTTGATGCGATCTTTTCCGAGCTTGCGACGCAAATTGTGGATGTGAACTTCGAGAGTGTTGGAGCCGGGATCGTCATTCCAGCTGTAGAGATCCTGCTGCAGCGTTTCGCGGTGTACGTTTTGCCCCACGCGCATCAGTAAGCGGGTGAGCAGTGCGAACTCTTTGGGCGTGATCTCCAGCGGCTGATCTTCCAGCAGAACCTGTTGTGAACTGAGATTGAGCGTCAGATCGCCCTGTTGCAGCAGGTTATCGCTGTGGCCCTGATAACGGCGGATCAGCGCTCGCACGCGTGCCTGCAGTTCAACCAACGCAAACGGCTTCACCAGGTAATCGTCAGCGCCGGCATCCAGACCATCAACGCGATCCTCCAGCGCATCGCGCGCCGTGAGGATCAGTACCGGCACCGCAATGCCGTCACGTCGCCATTGTCGCAGCAGTGATGCGCCATCGCGATCCGGCAAGCCGAGATCGAGCACGATCAGGCTGTACTGACCGCTACGCAGCAGCGCGTTGCTCTCTGCGGCGGTACTGGCGCAGTCGATGGCGTAGCCTTGCGAGCTTAACGCCTGCGCAAGGCCCGATTGCAACAGCGCATCATCTTCAACGATTAGCAGTTTCATCAGTTGTTCTTGTTGATATCCGTATAGAGGCGGCTCTCAAAACGTACCAGCGGAATGCGGCGCGTTTTCTGATTTTCCGGCGGTACCGCGTAACCGGACAGGAACTGGACAAAGGCGACGCGCGCGCCGCTGGAGGTGGTGATGAATCCTGCCAGATTATAGACGCCCTGCAGCGAACCGGTTTTCGCCGAGACTTTGCCATCCAGCCCTGCTTCATGCAGACCGCCACGATATTGCAGCGTGCCGTCGTAACCGGCCAGCGGCAGCATCGAAATGTAATTCAGTGTCGAATCATTTTTCGCAATGTATTGCAGCACTTGCATCATGGTCTCTGGCGCGATCAGGTCATGACGCGACAGCCCGGAACCATCAACCTGAATGCTGTTGCCGAGATCGACCCCGGCTTTTTCGCGCAGAATACGACGTACCGCATCTGAACCCGCGCGGAAGGTGCCCGGCACATTGAAGTAATGATGGCCGATGGTGCGGAACACGGTGTCGGCAATCATGTTGTCCGACTTCTTCAGCATAGTGTGCAGCAGCGTGTGCAGCGGCGCTGATTGTGTTGAAGCCAACACGGTACCCGGCGACGTCACTTGCGCCTGGCGAACCAGATGACCGCTGTAATCAATATCGGCGGCGCGCAGCTCGGCTTTAAGTATCTCACCGGCCCACGCAGCACCATCCTGCACGGCAAAGGCCAGCGGCAGCGGCTCTGAACGTTGACGCATGCAGCCGGTTAAGGTGTAACGATTGAGCTCGCCTGGCACCACATCCAGCTCGCAATATTGTCCGTCACCGCTGTTGCGGCCAATGGTGCGCACCTGACTGAATATGTGGGCCGGATAATAGGAGGCGATACGCACAAAGGCGTTTTCGCCCGGCGTATTGGCGCTATACAGCGATACTGAGAAACAGTTTTTATCGACGATGGCCGCTGCCGGTGGCGCACTGAAGCACTGCGTCAAATCGTTCCACGGCCAGCCTGGCGCCATATCGTGGCTGGCGAACACCGAGGTGTCGATCACCAGATTGCCCTTAATATGGGTGATGCCCTGCTTTTTCAGCGCCGTGACCATGTTGCGCAGATCCTGGCGGCTCAGCGTAGGATCGCCGCCAAATCGTGCCACTAAATCGCCATTCAGGGTGCCGTCATTGACCGCTCCTTTGGTTTCCATGGTGGTCTGGAAACGAAAATCGGGCCCGAGCTCTAATAAAGCCGCCAGCGCTGTCATCACTTTCATGGTGCTGGCCGGTAACGCCATCTGTTTGCCGTGATAATCGATTATCGGGGTGGATGCGCCCACTTTTTGTACCATCAGCGCCAGGTTTGCGCCGTCTGGCAAATACTGCATGTATTCTTCAACGGGAGCTGCTTGTGCCTGCAGCATAAACGCACAGGTTAATCCGGTAACAAGTCGTGAAAATCGCATAATCTCGCGGTAACTGACGGGTGAGGGCGTCAATACTACGTCCCCGGACGGTGCAAAGTAAACGATGACCCACAGGGAACTCTGGGGTAAAATACGTATCAAAATGCAAAACCGAACCTGACCCGGAAAGCTTTCCGGGTCAGGCTTCTTTTGCTTGTGAAAAGAGGTAACGCGCTGCAGAAGCTATTTTCTGCTGTCACCGGTCAGGATGACGCCGTTAACCAGGATAGATGACGAGGAGCCAAAATGAATCAGATTCCGATGACGTTGAAAGGCGCTGAGAAGCTGCGCGAAGAGCTGAACGAACTGAAAACTGTGAAGCGTCCGCGCATCATCGCCTCCATCGCCACAGCCCGTGAGCACGGCGATTTGAAAGAGAATGCCGAATATCATGCGGCTCGCGAAGAACAGGGTTTCTGCGAGGGGCGTATTCAGGAGATTGAAGCCAAGCTTTCCAATGCGCAAGTCATTGATGTGACTGCCATGCCGAAAACCGGTCGCGTAATTTTTGGCGCTACCGTGACCATCCTCAATGTGGATACGGAAGAAGAGTTCACCTATCGCATCGTGGGTGACGATGAAGCTGACTTCAAGCAGAACCTGATTTCAGTGAATTCGCCGATGGCGCGTGGATTGGTTGGAAAATCAGCCGACGATGTCGCGATTGTGAAAACCCCAGGCGGGGATGTGGAATATGAAGTTCTGAAGGTGGAATACCTTTAAGATATTGCTACGCTTTGCAATATGTCGCTGCATTTTGTAAAGAAAGGAAAAAGGCCGCATTGCGGCCTTTTATCACATGCAGGAGCGTGGCACTTTCTTTGCCCGTCGCCGCCTTTAAAGGCATGATTAACGCGGAAGAGTAATTTTACGCTCTTTGGCAGGGCGATACAGCACCAGCGTGTTGCCGATTACCTGTACGTTGCCTGCTTTAGTTTCACGCACGATAGCGTCCACGATCAGCTGCTTAGTTTCACGATCTTCCGAGGCAATTTTTACCTTGATCAATTCGTGATGCTCGAGCGCCAGTTCGATTTCGGCAAGCACGCCTTCGGTCAGGCCATTTCCGCCCAGCATGACAACCGGCTTAAGCGGATGGGCAAGGCCTTTCAGGTGCTGTTTTTGTTTGGTACTCAGATTCATCGTATTTTTTGCTTACTCAGGGATTGAAAACGGTTCATTCTACCGCCATCTCGGGTATATCGCCAAATCAACGCGACCATTGCGTGCTGATTTATCGCTACGATGACGATTTAATTGGAAAAATTATGACGGGTAAAAAGCGTTCGGCCAGTTCCAGTCGCTGGCTACAGGAACACTTTAGCGATAAATATGTGCTGCAGGCACAGAAAAAAGGGTTACGTTCGCGTGCCTGGTTTAAACTTGAAGAAATTCAGCAGGGTGACAAGATTTTCAAACCCGGGATGACGGTTGTTGATCTCGGTGCGGCACCCGGCGGTTGGTCGCAATACGTGGTTCAGCTTATCGGATCAAGTGGTCGTATCATCGCCTGCGATCTGTTACCAATGGATCCGATTGTCGGCGTTGATTTTTTGCAGGGCGATTTTCGTGATGAGGCGGTACTTAACGCCTTACTGGAGCGCGTTGGCGACCAAAAGGTGCAGGTGGTGATGTCTGATATGGCACCCAACATGAGCGGTACACCTGCGGTTGATATTCCACGTTCGATGTATTTGGTAGAATTGGCGCTGGAAATGTGTCGGGATATCCTGGCCCCAGGCGGCAGTTTTGTCGTGAAAGTGTTTCAGGGAGATGGCTTCGATGAATACCTGCGGGAAATTCGCTCCCTGTTTACGAAAGTAAAAATTCGTAAGCCGGACGCTTCGCGATTACGTTCGCGCGAAGTGTACATTGTGGCGACGGGGCGCAAACTTTAGCCCGAATTGCCGGAATCAAAGCAAGACGACCAATGCGTTTACTCTGATGTGTAATTCTGAGTTTCAGGGTAAACAAGCAAAATCATCCGCACTGCGATTCCAGGTATGAAGGATCTATAGTACCCTACGCTGTCTGTTAACATCGTTGTAATATGAGGTTAATCCCTTGAGTGACATGGCGAAAAACCTGATTCTCTGGTTAGTCATCGCGGTCGTGCTGATGTCTGTATTCCAGAGCTTTGGGCCCAGCGAGTCGAATGGCCGTAGGGTTGATTATTCAACTTTCCTATCGGAAGTGAACCAAGATCAGGTCCGCGAGGCACGAATTAACGGGCGTGAGATTAACGTTGTCAAAAAAGACAGCAATAAATACACCACCTATATCCCCGTCAACGATCCTAAGTTACTCGATAACCTGTTGACCAAAAACGTCAAAGTCGTTGGCGAACCGCCTGAAGAACCAAGCCTGCTGGCTTCCATCTTCATCTCATGGTTCCCAATGCTGCTGCTGATTGGCGTGTGGATCTTCTTTATGCGGCAGATGCAGGGCGGCGGCGGCAAGGGCGCGATGTCCTTCGGCAAGAGCAAAGCCCGCATGCTGACCGAAGATCAGATCAAAACCACTTTTGCTGACGTGGCCGGTTGTGATGAGGCCAAAGAAGAAGTCGGTGAGCTGGTTGAGTATCTGCGTGAGCCGAGCCGTTTCCAGAAGCTGGGCGGTAAAATTCCGAAAGGCGTCCTGATGGTCGGCCCTCCGGGTACCGGTAAAACGCTGCTGGCGAAAGCGATTGCTGGTGAAGCCAAAGTCCCGTTCTTTACCATTTCCGGTTCTGACTTCGTGGAAATGTTTGTCGGTGTAGGTGCATCTCGTGTGCGTGACATGTTCGAACAAGCGAAGAAAGCGGCACCGTGCATCATCTTTATCGATGAAATCGATGCGGTTGGCCGTCAGCGTGGCGCCGGTTTAGGCGGTGGTCACGATGAACGTGAACAAACGCTGAACCAGATGCTGGTTGAGATGGATGGCTTTGAAGGTAATGAAGGCATCATCGTTATCGCGGCAACTAACCGTCCAGATGTACTTGACCCGGCGCTGCTGCGTCCAGGCCGCTTCGACCGTCAGGTTGTGGTGGGTCTGCCAGACGTGCGTGGTCGTGAGCAGATTCTGAAAGTCCATATGCGTCGCGTGCCGCTGGCAACCGATATGGATCCATCAGTTATCGCACGTGGTACGCCTGGTTTCTCCGGTGCGGATTTGGCTAACCTGGTCAACGAAGCTGCGCTGTTTGCTGCTCGCGGCAACAAGCGTGTTGTTTCGATGGTTGAGTTTGAAAAAGCCAAAGACAAAATCATGATGGGTGCGGAACGTCGCTCCATGGTGATGACCGAAGAGCAGAAAGAATCGACGGCTTATCATGAAGCGGGTCACGCGATCGTGGGTACGCTGGTTCCGGGTTACGATCCGGTGCACAAGGTCACCATCATTCCGCGTGGTCGTGCTCTGGGTGTGGCTTTCTTCTTGCCAGTAGGCGATGAGATCAGCGCCAACCGTCAGAAGCTGGAAAGCCGTATTTCTGTGGCTTACGGCGGACGTCTGGCGGAAGAGATCATTTATGGTCCGGACTATGTTTCTACCGGTGCTTCATCTGACATCAAAATGGCGACCAGCGTAGCACGCAACATGGTTACGCAGTGGGGCTTCTCTGAGAAGCTGGGTCCATTGCTTTACGCTGAAGAAGAGGGCGAAGTGTTCCTCGGTCGCTCAGTGGCGAAAGCAAAACACATGTCAGATGAAACGGCGCGCATTATCGATCAGGAAGTTAAACACCTTATCGATACCAACTACCAGCGTGCACGCCGTATTCTTAATGAAAACATGGACATCCTTCACGCGATGAAAGACGCGCTGATGAAGTATGAGACCATCGATGCACCGCAGATCAGCGATCTGATGGCACGCCGCGAAGTGCGTCCACCAGCAGGTTGGGAAGAGGCGAAAGTTGCTGTGGGTAACGGCGACTCTACGCAGGCTCCACGTCCTGTTGATGACCCGAAAACGCCGGGTTCAGACAAGATCATGTGATGGCATTCTGGCGGGAGGCGTTGCTCACCGCCAGTTCTCCCTCCCGCAATATTTGTTACAATGCAAACCCCGGCCAGTCCGGGGTTTTTTACATTCCGCGATTCAGTGATTCCTCAAGGAGATTCTCGCCATGAAGTTGTTCGCCCGTGATTCCCATCTCGATCTCTCTTTTCCCCATGTGATGGGTATTTTGAATGTCACGCCGGACTCTTTCTCTGATGGTGGAAGTCACAACACGCTGGTCAATGCGCTGACGCACACCAATGAAATGGTGAATGCCGGTGCCACCATTATTGATGTGGGCGGTGAATCAACGCGTCCGGGCGCTGATGAAGTTAGCGTGGAAGAGGAGCTGGCACGCGTTATTCCGGTGGTGGAAGCCATCGCGCAGCGTTTTGAGGTGTGGATTTCGGTCGATACTTCCAAGCCAGAAGTGATCCGTGAAGCGGCGCGAGTGGGTGCTCACATTATCAATGACATTCGTTCTTTGTCCGAACCGGGCGCGCTGGCGGCGGCGGCAGAAACAGGCTTGCCGGTGTGTCTGATGCATATGCAAGGAGAACCGCGCACCATGCAGCAGGCACCGGAATATAGCCACATCGTGAGCGAAGTGGATGCTTACTTCGCTGCACAGATTGCGCGATGTGAAGCCGCCGGCATCAAAAAAGATAACCTGATGCTCGATCCTGGCTTCGGTTTCGGTAAGAATCTCAGCCACAACTATGAACTGCTGGCCAACCTCAGCCATTTCCACCACTACGGCTTACCGCTGTTGGTAGGAATGTCACGCAAGTCGATGGTTGGGCAGTTGCTAAATGTCGGTCCGGCCCAGCGTCTGACCGGAAGCCTCAGCTGTGCGGTGATTGCCGCCATGCAAGGGGCGCAAATTATTCGCGTGCATGATGTGAAAGAGACTGTCGAAGCGATGCGCGTCGTCGAAGCGACACGGAGAGCAAAAGGATAAAGCATGAGTAATCGTAAATATTTCGGTACAGATGGGATTCGCGGCAAAGTCGGTGAAGCACCGATTACCCCTGATTTTGTCCTCAAGTTGGGGTGGGCGGCGGGTAAGGTGCTGGCGCGCCAGGGTTCACGCAAAGTATTGATTGGTAAAGATACGCGTATTTCAGGCTATATGCTGGAATCGGCACTGGAAGCGGGCCTGGCGGCGGCGGGATTGTCAGCGGCCTTCACCGGCCCGATGCCGACACCTGCAATTGCTTATCTGACCCGCACTTTCCGCGCGGAAGCGGGTATTGTCATTTCAGCTTCTCATAATCCCTTTGACGACAATGGCATCAAATTCTTCTCGGCTGAAGGTACCAAGCTGCCGGATGAAGTTGAAGAAGCCATCGAACTGGAGATGGAAAAGCCGATCACCTGCGTAGAGTCGGCTGAACTGGGCCGCGCCAGTCGCATTGTCGATGCTGCTGGTCGTTACATCGAATTCTGCAAAGGGACTTTCCCAAGCGAGCTGAGCCTGAATGGGCTAAAGATTGTGGTCGATTGTGCGAATGGCGCGACGTATCACATTGCGCCTAATGTGCTGCGTGAGCTGGGTGCGAATGTGATTGCTATCGGCGTGCAGCCGGATGGCATGAACATCAACAAAGATTGCGGTGCGACCGATCTGCGTTTGCTGCAGCATCGCGTATTGGAAGAGAAGGCCGATCTCGGACTGGCGTACGACGGTGATGGCGACCGCATCATGATGGTTGACCATTTAGGTCACAAAGTCGATGGCGATCAAATTCTCTACATCATTGCGCGTGAAGGGCTGCGTCAGGGCCAGCTGCGCGGTGGCGTGGTGGGCACGTTAATGAGCAACATGGGTCTGGAACTGGCACTGAAACAGCTGGGTATTCCGTTTACCCGTGCGAAAGTGGGCGACCGCTATGTGCTGGAAAAAATGCAGGAGAAGGGCTGGCGTCTAGGAGCCGAAAACTCCGGTCACGTCATTCTGCTTGATAAAACCACCACCGGCGACGGCATCGTAGCAAGTTTGCAAGTGCTCACTGCAATCGTACGCAACCATATGACGCTACATGACCTGTGCAGCGGCATGAAAATGCTGCCGCAGATTCTGGTCAATGTGCGCTTCGCTGGCGAGCACGATCCGCTGGAAAGCGAAAGCGTGAAAGCTGTGACTTCGGAAGCTGAAAAAACGCTGGCGGGACGCGGTCGCGTGTTGCTGCGCAAATCCGGCACTGAACCCCTGATTCGTGTAATGGTGGAAGGTGAAGATGAGGCGCAGGTCAGTGCGCTGGCGCATAAAATCGCGGATGCAGTAAAAGCGGTGTAAGTTTTCAGGCGGGGAGTTTTTAAACTTTCCGCCTGCAAAATCACCGGGATGGTGCTTTTTTCCGCAATCGAAAGCGATGGTGAAAATTGCACTTGCAGAGGTATGTGCCTTTGGTTAGTATTCACACCCGCTTCTGATGGGTGATGACGAGACTCCCCATCGATATTGGTTGAAGCTTTAACTGTGCAGATACGCGCAAGGAAACAGGTTGATTATGTACGAAGCTCTGTTAGTTGTTTTCCTTATTGTAGCGATTGGCCTCGTGGGTTTGATCATGCTGCAGCAAGGCAAAGGCGCTGATATGGGAGCCTCATTCGGTGCAGGCGCTTCTGGTACGCTGTTTGGTTCAAATGGGTCTGGCAACTTTATGACTCGTATGACCGCGGTACTGGCTACGCTGTTCTTCATCATCAGCCTGGTTCTGGGTAACCTGAACAGTAATAAAACAGCCAAAGGTAGCGAGTGGGATAACCTCACTGCGCCGGCGCAGTCTGAACAGCAGACTCAGCCAGCTAAACCGGCAACACCGGGCAATGATATCCCGCAGTAAGATCGTCAACGCTGTAGTGCGATAAAACAACGTCGCAGTCTAGTGATGTACCGAGGTGGTGAAATTGGTAGACACGCTACCTTGAGGTGGTAGTGCTCGAAAGGGCTTACGGGTTCAAGTCCCGTCCTCGGTACCAAATCTCAGTTTAACTTGCATTTTTTGCAAGGTCGGCGTATTATTCGCCACGTTTTCGGACGCGGGGTGGAGCAGCCTGGTAGCTCGTCGGGCTCATAACCCGAAGGTCGTCGGTTCAAATCCGGCCCCCGCAACCACTTTCCCTTAGAGTTCTTTTTTTAAATATACTGTATGCATCGACGGACGCAATCTCAGTGATTTTTGAAAAAAATTCTTTTGGATTGTGCTCCGAAGCCGCTATGCGGCGTACAGGGTCCAGTCACAAAAAGCCCCGAATATTCGGGGTTTTTTGTTATCAGGAAATCGAAACACTGGGCTATAGGCCCTTTTTTTATGTCTTGGGGGTGGGCTTGTCCACATTAGAGCAAAAATTGACAGAGTTGATCTCTGCTCCAGTAGAAGCGCTTGGCTACGAATTAGTCGGTATTGAGTTTATTCGTGGTCGCACATCAACCCTGCGCATCTATATTGATAGTGAAGAGGGTATCAATGTTGATGATTGCGCCGATGTTAGCCACCAGGTTAGCGCAGTAATGGATGTGGAAGATCCAATTACCGTGGCTTACAACCTTGAAGTTTCCTCGCCGGGTCTCGAACGTCCTCTTTTCACTGCTGAACACTATGCACGTTTTGTCGGTGACGAGGTGAGCCTGGTACTACGCATGGCCGTACAAAACCGCCGTAAATGGCAGGGTATCATCAAGTCTGTTGAAGGCGAGATGATCACGGTGACCGTTGAGGGTAACGATGAAGTGTTCGCGCTGAGCAACATTCAGAAAGCGAACCTGGTCCCCCACTTTTAAAAGTCCGGATTGAGGCTAACCAGGATGAACAAAGAGATCTTAGCTGTAGTAGAAGCCGTTTCTAACGAAAAAGCCCTGCCGCGTGAGAAAATCTTCGAAGCGCTGGAGAGCGCTTTGGCCACTGCGACCAAAAAGAAGTATGAGCAAGAGATCGAAGTGCGTGTCAGCATCGATCGCCGCAGCGGCGATTTCGACACCTTTCGTCGCTGGCAGATTGTAGAAGAAGTCACGCAGCCGACTCGCGAGATCACGCTGGATGCAGCCCGTTATGAAGACGAAGCGTTCAATCTGGGCGAATTTGTCGAAGATCAGATTGAATCTGTCACCTTTGACCGTATCACCACCCAAACTGCTAAGCAGGTTATCGTACAAAAAGTACGTGAAGCTGAGCGCGCAATGGTGGTTGATCAGTTCCGTCAGCACGAAGGCGAAATCATCACCGGCGTGGTGAAGAAAGTGAACCGTGACAACATTTCACTGGACCTCGGCAGCAATGCTGAAGCCGTGATTTTGCGTGAAGACATGCTGCCGCGTGAAAACTTCCGTCCAGGTGATCGTATCCGCGGTGTGCTGTATGCCGTTCGCCCTGAAGCGCGTGGCGCGCAGCTGTTCGTCACCCGTTCTAAACCAGAAATGCTGATCGAGTTGTTCCGCATTGAGGTGCCAGAAATTGGCGAAGAAGTTATCGAGATCAAAGCGGCAGCGCGCGATCCGGGCTCACGCGCCAAAATCGCGGTGAAGACCAACGATAAACGTATTGATCCAGTGGGCGCTTGCGTCGGTATGCGCGGTGCGCGTGTCCAGGCGGTTTCGAGCGAGCTGGGTGGCGAGCGTATCGACATTGTGCTGTGGGACGACAACCCGGCGCAGTTCGTTATCAACGCTATGGCGCCAGCCGATGTGGCGTCAATTGTGGTGGATGAAGATAATCACACCATGGATATCGCTGTTGAAGCCGGCAATCTGGCTCAGGCGATCGGCCGTAACGGCCAAAACGTGCGTCTGGCTTCCCAACTGAGCGGTTGGGAACTAAACGTGATGACCGTCGATGATCTGCAGGCTAAGCACCAAGCTGAAGCCCATGCAGCGATCGATATGTTCACCAAACATCTCGACATCGACGAAGAGTTCGCCACCATTCTGGTGGAAGAGGGCTTCTCTTCGCTGGAAGAATTGGCTTATGTGCCAATCAACGAGCTGCTGGAAATCGACGGCCTCGATGAAGAGACCATTGAAGCCCTGCGTGAACGAGCAAAAAATGCGTTAACCACCCTGGCATTAGCGAAAGAAGAGAGCCTTGGTAATCAGGAGCCCGCTGAGGATCTTCTGAATCTTGAGGGCTTGGATCGTGCGCTGGCGTATCGCCTGGCGTCGAAAGGCGTTTGCACGCTGGAAGATCTCGCTGAGCAAGGTGTTGACGATCTGACAGATATTGAAGGGCTGGATGACGAGAAAGCCGGTGCGCTGATTATGGCTGCACGTAATATCTGCTGGTTCGGCGATGACGCGTAATAACAGGAAGGAACAGCATGACAGATGTAACCGTAAAATCGCTGGCCGCCGAAATTCAGACCCCGGTCGATCGCCTGGTACAGCAATTTGCTGATGCAGGGATCCGTAAGTCTGAAAACGATGCGGTATCCCAGCAAGAGAAAGAAACCTTACTGTCTCACCTGAATCGTGAGCACGGTCAGACCGGTTCAAGCAAGCTGACTTTGCAGCGCAAGACGCGCAGCACCTTGAATATTCCCGTCACCGGGGGTAAAAGTAAGTCGGTACAAATCGAAGTCCGCAAAAAGCGCACATACGTGAAAGGCGATGCAGAGTCTGAGCAAGCTCAGGCAGAAGCGGAAGCCGAGGCGCAGCGTGAAGCGGAAGAGCAGGCGCGTCGCGAGGCGGAAGAACAAGCCCGTCGCGAAGCTGAACAGAAAGCGCAACGTGAAGCCGAAGACAAAGCCAAGCGCGAAGCCGCTGACAAGGCTAAACGTGAAGCAGCGGAAAAAGAGAAATTGACTAATCAACCTACCGATGTAGTAGCCAAGGCTGCGCAATCTGATAAAGCCCGTCGTGAAGCAGAAGCTGCCGAACTGAAACGTAAAGCAGAAGAAGAAGCACGCCGTAAGCTGGAAGAAGATGCGCGCCGCGTGGCTGAAGAAGCCCGCCGCCTGGCTGAAGAGAAAGGCGCTGAATGGGCAAAACCTGAAGAAGAGGATAAAGGCGATTATCACGTCACTACCTCTACTCACGCCCGCCAGGCAGAAGACGAGAACGATCGCCAGGTAGAAGCTGGCCGTGCACGTGCCCGCACCACCAAAGCGGCTCGTCCGGTTAAGAAAGGCAACAAGCACTCTGAAGCTAAAACCGATCGCGAAGAAGCGCGTGCTCAGGTGCGTGGCGGCAAAGGCGGTAAGCATCGTAAGCCAAGCACCCTGCAGCAGGGCTTTAACAAGCCAGCTCAGGCGGTTAACCGCGATGTTGTAATCGGTGAAACCATCACCGTTGCTGAACTGGCTAACAAAATGGCGATCAAAGGTTCTCTGGTCGTTAAAGCGATGATGAAGATGGGCGCCATGGCGACCATTAACCAGGTTATCGATCAAGAAACCGCTCAGATGGTTGCGGAAGAGATGGGTCACAAAGTGATCCTGCGCCGCGAGAATGAGCTGGAAGAAGCGGTAATGGACGATCGTGACACCGATGCTGCGCAGGAAAGCCGTGCGCCAGTCGTCACCATCATGGGTCACGTTGACCACGGTAAAACCTCGCTGCTTGACTACATTCGTTCAACGAAAGTGGCATCAGGCGAAGCGGGCGGTATTACCCAGCATATTGGTGCTTACCACGTTGAAACTGACAACGGTATGATCACCTTCCTCGATACCCCGGGACACGCCGCGTTTACCGCAATGCGTGCTCGTGGTGCGCAGGCCACGGATATCGTTATCCTGGTTGTGGCTGCTGACGATGGCGTGATGCCTCAGACCGTTGAAGCTATCCAGCATGCGAAAGCAGCCGGTGTGCCAGTGGTTGTTGCGGTTAACAAAATTGATAAGCCAGATGCTGATCCAGACCGCGTTAAGAACGAACTGACCCAATACGGAATTCTTCCGGAAGAGTGGGGCGGTGAGAACATGTTCGTTAACGTCTCTGCGAAAGCCGGTACCGGTATCGACGACCTGCTGAATGCGATTCTGCTGCAAGCTGAAGTTCTGGAACTGTCTGCTATCCGTGAAGGTATGGCGAGCGGCGTGGTGATTGAATCGTTCCTCGACAAAGGTCGTGGCCCGGTTGCTACCGTGCTGGTACGTGAAGGTACGCTGAACAAAGGCGATATCGTGCTGTGCGGCTTCGAATATGGCCGTGTACGTGCGATGCGTGACGAACTGGGTCGTGAAGTACTGGAAGCGGGTCCATCCATTCCAGTCGAAATCCTCGGTCTGTCCGGTGTGCCGGCTGCGGGTGATGAAGCGACTGTAGTACGTGATGAGAAGAAAGCGCGTGAAGTTGCACTGTATCGTCAGGGCAAATTCCGCGAAGTTAAGCTGGCGCGTCAGCAGAAGTCTAAGTTGGAGAACATGTTCGCCAACATGACTGAAGGCGAAGTGTCTGAGCTGAACATCGTACTGAAATCTGACGTACAGGGTTCTGTTGAAGCCATCTCTGATTCGTTGCTGAAACTCTCTACCGACGAAGTGAAAGTACGCATTATCGGTTCAGGCGTGGGTGGTATCACCGAAACCGACGCCACGCTGGCTGCAGCATCCAACGCCATCATTCTCGGCTTCAACGTGCGTGCTGATGCATCTGCTCGCCGCGTGATTGACGCTGAAAACGTTGACCTGCGTTATTACTCCGTCATCTATAATCTGATCGACGAAGTGAAAGCTGCGATGAGCGGTATGCTGGCTCCAGAGTTCAAACAGCAGATTATCGGTCTGGCTGCGGTACGTGACGTGTTCAAATCACCGAAGTTTGGTGCCATCGCGGGCTGTATGGTCACTGAAGGTATCATCAAACGTCACAACCCAATCCGTGTACTGCGTGACAACGTGGTTATCTATGAAGGCGAACTGGAATCACTGCGTCGCTTCAAAGATGACGTCAACGAAGTTCGTAACGGCATGGAATGTGGTATTGGCGTGAAGAACTATAACGACGTTCGCGTTGGCGATATGATCGAAGTGTTCGAAGTGATTGAAATTAAACGCACCATCGATTGATCATCATTTGATGTGTTGCAATTTGGGAGGCCTCTGGCCTCCCGAATTATTTGGGAGAAAGAATAATGGCAAAAGAATTTGGCCGCCAACAGCGCGTTTCTCAGGAGTTGCAGAAAGAGATCGCAATTATCCTGCAGCGCGAAATTAAAGATCCACGTCTCGGTATGATGGTGACGGTTTCGGGCGTCGAAGTGTCGCGTGATCTTGCCTATGCCAAGGTGTTTGTGACCTTTTTGAATGATAAAGATGAAGAAGCAGTGCAAAACGGCCTGAAGGCGCTGAAAGAAGCCTCTGGCTATATCCGTACGCTGGTAGGTAAAGCGATGCGCCTGCGCATCGTGCCGGAGCTAACCTTCTTCTACGACAACTCGCTGATCGAAGGTATGCGCATGTCGAACCTGGTCAGCAACGTTATTAAGAGCGATGTTGAGCGTCGTGGCGATAGCCCGGCGGAAGATGACAAGGAGGACTAATGAGTCGTCCTCGTCGTCGCGGTCGCGACGTCCACGGTGTGTTTCTGCTGGATAAGCACCAAGGCGCATCTTCCAATGATGTGCTGCAGAAAGTAAAACGTCTGTTCAACGCGAACAAAGCGGGCCACACCGGCGCCCTCGATCCCCTGGCGACCGGCATGCTGCCGGTTTGCCTCGGCGAAGCCACCAAGTTTTCGCAGTATCTGCTCGATTCGGACAAGCGTTATCGCGTCATTGCTCGGCTGGGTGAACGCACCGATACGTCTGATGCCGACGGTAATATTGTTGAGACGCGTCCGATTACTTTTGATCAGGCGGCACTGGATGCAGCGCTGGACTATTTTCGTGGCGACACCATGCAGGTGCCGACCATGTTCTCCGCGCTGAAGTATCAGGGACGCAAGCTGTACGAGTACGCACGTGAAGGCATAACCGTGCCGCGTGAAGCGCGCCCGATCAAAGTGTTTGAGCTGCAGTTTATTCGCTGGGAAGGTGATGAACTGGAGCTGGAGATTCACGTCTCTAAAGGCACTTACATCCGCACTATCATCGACGATCTCGGTGAACGGCTTGGCTGCGGTGCGCACGTTATCATGCTGCGTCGTCTGCAGGTGGCGCGTTATCCGATCGAAAGAATGGTGACGCTGGAGCAGCTGCAGGAAGTGGCGGCCACCGTCAACATGGCGGAAACGCCGGATTACAGTGCGCTCGATGCGTTATTGCTGCCGATGGATAGTCCGGCAGAAGAGTTCCCGATGGTGAATTTGCTGCCTACGGTGGCGGCTTATTTCAAACAAGGTATGCCGGTTCAGGTGGCGGATGCGCCGGAACAGGGATTGGTGCGCGTGACGGAAGGTGATGAGCACAAATTCATTGGTATGGCCGAAATTGCCGACGATGGGCGCGTGGCGCCGCGTCGTCTGGTGGTAGAATTTCCTGCGTAATCAAGCCTTTCGCATTTGACCTAACGGCGCATTTGCGTTGCTATCAGGCGAAGAGTAGAATGGCGCGGCTTTAAAAGCGGGCTGCTGAATTAGAGATCGGCACCCATACATTCATTATCCAACGGAGTTTATTATGTCTCTAAGCGTAGAAGCTAAAGCAGAGATCGTTGCTAAATACGGTCGTGGTACCAACGACAGCGGTTCAACTGAAGTTCAGGTTGCTCTGCTGACTGCTCAGATTAACCACCTGCAGGGTCACTTCTCTGAGCACAAGAAAGATCACCACAGCCGTCGCGGTCTGCTGCGCATGGTATCTCAGCGTCGTAAGCTGCTGGACTACCTGAAGCGTAAAGACGTTGCTCGCTACACCGGTCTGATCGAAAGCCTGGGTCTGCGTCGCTAAGTCTGAAGAATCTGATCAAGGATGTAGCGCATGCACCATGCAAAAAAACGCATCTGACGATCAGATTTGTGCGAGTTTCGCGAAAAGGGGGCCTTTATGGCCCCTTTTTTCGAGCAATCCGCAGCAATCCGGACCAAACTCATGTATTGTTGCAGAGAGTGATCTTTGCTTGCAGAGGTTCGCGCGGCTAATGAGAGGCTTTACCGCATGGGCGGTTAAGGTTGTCATTAGTCGCGAGGATGCAACTGAAGATCGGTAATCCCCGGCGCGCCAGAATGGGCTGCGCCTCTGAATTTAAGGACTTAAATTTTGCTGAACCCGATCGTACGCAAATTCCAATATGGTCAGCATACCGTCACGCTGGAAACCGGCATGATGGCGCGCCAGGCTACCGCTGCAGTAATGGTGAGCATGGATGACACTGCTGTATTCGTTACCGTTGTTGGCCAGAAAAAAACTAAACCAGGTCAGGATTTCTTCCCGCTGACGGTTAACTATCAGGAGCGTACTTACGCTGCTGGTCGTATCCCGGGTAGCTTCTTCCGTCGTGAAGGCCGTCCAAGCGAAGGCGAAACCCTGATCTCACGCCTGATTGACCGTCCAGTTCGTCCGCTGTTCCCGGAAGGCTTCATTAACGAAGTGCAGGTTATTGCAACCGTTGTTTCTGTTAACCCACAGGTTAACCCAGACATCGTTGCGATGATCGGTGCCTCTGCTGCGCTGGCTCTGTCAGGTCTGCCGTTCAATGGCCCAATCGGCGCAGCGCGCGTGGGTTATATCAACGATCAGTACGTACTGAACCCAACTGCGGATGAAATCAACGAATCACGTCTGAACCTGGTTGTTGCCGGTACCCAGAACGCGGTGCTGATGGTGGAATCAGAAGCTGACATCCTGACCGAAGAACAGATGCTGGGCGCTGTGGTATACGGCCACGACCAGCAGCAGATCGTTATCGAAAACATCAACGCGCTGGTTGCCGAAGCGGGTAAACCACGTTGGGATTGGCAGCCACTGCCAACTAACGATGCACTGATCGCACGCGTTACTGCACTGGCAGAAGCGGGCATCAGCGACGCTTACCGCATCACTGATAAGCAAGAGCGTTACACTCAGGTTGGCGCAGTGAAAGACGCGACCATCGCTGCACTGCAGGCTGAAGATGAAACGCTGGATGCTGGCGATATCGCTGACATCGTGCACGATCTCGAGAAGAGCGTTGTTCGTAGCCGCATCATCCGTGGCGAACCGCGTATCGATGGCCGTGAGAAAGATATGATTCGTGGCCTGGATGTGCGCACTGGCGTACTGCCACGCACGCACGGTTCTTCACTGTTTACCCGTGGTGAAACGCAGGCGCTGGTTACCGCAACATTGGGTACCGCACGTGATGCGCAGAATCTGGATGAGTTGATGGGCGAGCGTACCGATAGCTTCCTGTTCCACTACAACTTCCCTCCATACTGCGTGGGCGAAACCGGTATGGTTGGCTCACCGAAGCGTCGTGAAATTGGTCACGGTCGTCTGGCGAAGCGCGGCGTGCTGGCAGTAATGCCTAAGCAAGCGGATTTCCCCTACACCGTGCGTGTGGTTTCAGAAATCACCGAATCTAACGGTTCTTCTTCAATGGCTTCCGTGTGCGGTGCTTCTCTGGCACTGATGGATGCTGGCGTACCGATCAAAGCAGCCGTAGCCGGTATTGCGATGGGTCTGGTTAAAGAAGCCGACAACTTTGTGGTTCTGTCTGATATCCTGGGTGACGAAGATCACCTCGGCGATATGGACTTTAAAGTAGCGGGTAGCCGCGATGGTATCACTGCGCTGCAGATGGATATCAAAATTGAAGGCATCACCCGCGAAATCATGCAGGTTGCTCTGAACCAAGCGAAGGGTGCGCGTCTGCACATTCTGAGCGTGATGGAACAGGCAATCAGCACGCCGCGTCAGGAAATTTCTGAGTTCGCGCCGCGCATTTACACCATCAAAATCAGTTCAGACAAGATCAAAGATGTCATCGGTAAAGGCGGCTCAGTGATCCGTGCGCTGACCGAAGAAACCGGCACCACCATCGAAATCGAAGATGACGGTACCGTGAAGATTGCTGCTACTGATGGCCTGAAAGCCAAAGAAGCCATTCGTCGTATCGAAGAGATCACTGCTGAGATCGAAGTTGGTCGCGTTTACTCTGGTAAAGTGACACGTATCGTTGATTTCGGTGCCTTCGTGGCAATCGGCGGCGGTAAAGAAGGTTTGGTGCACATCTCTCAGATCGCCGACAAGCGCGTAGAGAAAGTGACCGATTACCTGCAGATGGGCCAGGAAGTTCCAGTGAAAGTCATGGAAGTGGACCGTCAGGGCCGTGTACGCCTGAGCATCAAAGAAGCGACAGAGCAGAAACCAGCGGAAGAAGTTGCTACCGCTGCATCTGATGCATCTGACGCCGAGTAAGCGTTTACCGATTTACCTCTCCCTGCTTTGCGGGGAGAGGTGTTTAGATCATCGCGAGGGCGGGAATCCTTGTGCACAGCAGGAGGATGACAGGATGGTTGTCCCAATGTTTGTATTCGGGAGTGGGAAATGAAGCCTTTTTTGCGCTGGTGTTTTGTTGCGACAGCTATCACGCTGGCAGGATGCAGCAACTCCAATTGGCGTAAGAACGAAGTTCTGGCAGTACCTTTGCAGCCCACACTGCAGCAAGAGGTGATCCTGGCGCGAATGGAACAAATTCTTGCCAGTCGTGCCCTGACCGATGATGAACGCGCACAGCTATTATATGAGCGCGGAGTGTTGTATGATAGTTTGGGTCTGAGGGCATTAGCGCGGAACGATTTTTCGCAAGCGCTGTCTATAAGACCAGATATGCCTGAGGTATTCAACTATCTCGGTATATACTTAACGCAGGCAGGTAACTTTGATGCTGCCTATGAAGCGTTTGATTCTGTACTTGAGCTTGATCCAACTTACAACTATGCGCATTTAAACCGTGGTATCGCCCTCTATTACGGCGGTCGATACAAGTTAGCGCAAGATGATCTGCTGGCGTTTTATCAAGACGATCCTAACGATCCATTCCGCAGCCTTTGGCTCTATCTCGTTGAAAGCGATATGGATGCCGACAAGGCAAAAGTTACGCTGAGACAGCGTCATGACAAAGCGGTTCGCGATCAATGGGGATGGAATATTGTCGAGTTCTACCTTGGCGACATCAGTGAAAAAACGCTGATGGAACGTCTCAAGGCGGACGCAACGGATAACACCTCGCTCGCTGAACATCTCAGTGAAACCAACTTCTATTTAGGTAAGTATTACCTAAGTCTGGGGGAGAAGGACGACGCGAAAGCGTTGTTCAAACTGGCGGTGGCCAACAACGTTAATAACTTTGTTGAGCACCGATACGCATTGTTGGAACTGGCGCAACTCGGCCAGACACAAGACGATTTATCAGAATCTGACCAGCAATAGCTGACGAACTTTTATTGCCTGAATACCTGTAAAGTCATCATCTTCAGAGATGAGGGCTTTTCTGTTCGTCAAAACTTCTAATTTGAGCCGGTTCACACTTTTTGATGAAAATGACTGAAAGTTTTCACGACGAGTTATGTAGACTGGCCGCCGCAATCTAAGAGGCACGTGTACTACATGACTGATATTCAAACCACTTTTGCTGACCTTGGCCTGAACGCCGACATCCTCGAATCACTGAACGGTATGGGCTACGTAAAGCCTTCTCCAATCCAGGCTGAGTGTATTCCTCACCTGCTGGCTGGCCGTGACGTGTTGGGTATGGCGCAGACCGGTAGTGGTAAAACTGCGGCATTCTCACTGCCGCTGCTAAACAACATTGATCCTACTGTTAAAGCACCGCAAATTTTGGTGCTGGCACCTACCCGCGAATTGGCGGTACAGGTTGCTGAAGCCGTCACAGAATTCTCTAAACACATGCGTGGCATTAACGTGGTAGCCCTGTACGGCGGCCAACGTTATGACGTACAGCTGCGCGCACTGCGTCAGGGACCACAAGTTGTTGTCGGTACCCCTGGTCGTCTGCTGGATCACCTGAAGCGTGGCACGTTAGATCTGTCTAACCTGCGCGGTCTGGTGCTGGACGAAGCGGATGAAATGCTGCGTATGGGCTTCATCGAAGACGTTGAAACCATCATGGCGCAGATTCCAGACGGTCATCAGACCGCGCTGTTCTCAGCCACCATGCCAGAAGCGATTCGTCGTATTACCAAGCGCTTCATGAAAGATCCACAGGAAGTGCGCATCCAGTCAAGCCTGACTACGCGCCCGGACATTTCTCAGTCTTACTGGACCGCTTACGGCCGTAAAACTGATGCGCTGGTTCGTTTCCTGGAAGCGGAAGATTTCGATGCAGCCATCATCTTCGTGCGTACCAAAAATGCCACGCTGGAAGTGGCCGAAGCGCTGGAGCGCAGCGGTTATAACAGCGCAGCACTGAACGGCGACATGAACCAGGCACTGCGTGAGCAGACGCTGGAGCGTTTGAAAGATGGTCGTCTCGACATCCTGATCGCAACCGACGTTGCAGCACGTGGTCTGGACGTTGAGCGTATCAGTCTGGTCGTAAACTTTGATATCCCAATGGATGCAGAGTCTTACGTTCACCGTATCGGCCGTACCGGCCGTGCTGGTCGTGCAGGTCGTGCGTTGCTGTTCGTCGAGAACCGCGAGCGTCGTCTGCTGCGCAACATCGAACGCACCATGAAGCTGACTATTCCAGAAGTTGAGCTGCCGAACGCAGAACTGCTGGGTGAGCGTCGTCTGGCTAAGTTCGCGGCTAAAGTACAGCAGCAGCTGGAAAGCAGCGATCTGGACCAGTACCGCGCACTGCTGAGCAAAATGCAGCCGGGCGAAGATCTGGATATCGAAACGCTGGCCGCAGCACTGCTGAAAATGGCTCAGGGCGAACGTCCACTGATTCTGCCACCAGAAGCACCGCGTCCAGCGCGTCGCGAGTTCAGCGATCGTCCTGACCGTGGTGAGCGTCGCGATTCACGTGATTCTCGTGGTCCACGCGAAAGCCGTGACAGCCGTGATGGTGATCGTCCACGTCGTGAACGTCGTGACGTTGGCGAAATGCAGCTGTACCGCATTGAAGTGGGCCGTGATGATGGTGTTGAAGTTCGTCACATCGTTGGCGCGATCGCTAACGAAGGTGACATCAGCAGCCGTTACATCGGTAACATCAAGCTGTTTGGTACTCACTCAACCATCGAACTGCCGAAAGGCATGCCGGGCGAAGTGCTGCAGCACTTCACTCGTACGCGTATTCTGAACAAACCGATGAATATGCAGCTGATGGGTGATGCGCCAGTGCACGAGCGTAGCGAACGTCGTCCATCTGCTGGCGGCGAACGTCGTGGCAATGGCGCACCGCGCGGTGATGGTGCTCCACGTGGCGAAGGCGCTCCACGTCGCTTCTCCGAACGTCGTGAAGGTGGCCGTGAAGGCGGACGCTTCAGCCGTGAAGGTGGTCGTGGCCCGCGTCCAGAAGGCGCTGCTGCACCACGTCGTCGTGACGCATAAGCGATAAACGCGAAAAGTAAAAAGGGACGCTAATGCGTCCCTTTTTTTATGCCTGTGGAAAGTAAATTTTACACGCCACCAGCAATCAGCACGCGTTCACCGCTAACGTAAGCTGACTCTTCTGACGCCAGAAACAGCGCCACCTGCGCCACATCTTCCGGCAAGCCAAAGCGTCCGAGCGGCGTTGCCGCTATCAGCTGTGCTTTCAACTCCGGGTGCATCTTCTTCGCCGCCAGCAAACCTTCAGTCAAAATAATGCCGGGTGCTAACGCATTGACGCGAATATTACGTGGCCCAAGCTCGCGTGCGAGGCCCTGCGTTAAGGTATCGATCGCGCCTTTGGTTGCTGCCCAAAGCACCGAGCCGGGCGTGCTGCGTTGGCTATTTAAAGCGCTAAGGTTGATGATGGAACCGCCGCGTGCGGGGAAATGTTTTGCCGCCTGCTGACACACCAGCAAGGTACCCAGCAGATTCACATTCAGCTGCTGCTGCATCTCGCTGAGGCTAAGCTCGGCAAAGTCACCGTGGTGAAAAATGCCGGCGTTATTCACCACAATATCGGGCGCGCCAAACTGCTCAATGCTGCTAGCGAACAAGCGCTGCACATCGGCCTCGCGTGAGATATCAGCCTGTACGGCGATGGCGTCGCTACCCAGCGCCTGAATGTCGGTCACCACATCCGCCGCACCCACTTCGTCCTGAAGATAATTCACCACTACCCGAGCACCGGCCGCCGCGAAAGTCATGGCGATGGCGGCACCAATGCCTTTCGAAGCGCCCGTCACCAGCGCAATTTTACCTTCAAGTGTTTTCATCGTGTCTCTCCACCTGAGATTTCGGGGAAAATAAAGCATGCGCTGTCCATACAATCGGGTGGTAGCGCAATCCTGCAAGCTTCTTGCACGATCCTGCAAATCTGCTGTTCAAGGACTAGTCGCAGCGCCAACCACAAGCGAGAATATTAAATCAGTGATTTCTTACCGCGGAGCACCGAGCGCATGATTCATCAGGAACAATGGCAGCAGTTGGTGACAATTATTGCTCGCCACGCACCGCAGGATGGTCGTCACTATTGCCCAATCGATTTTCTCTCTTTCGGCCGCAGTTCTCAGCCCACCAGTTTGGCGCATGTGGCGACCTGGGCGAGCTTTGCCCTGATCGCGCAGGGGCAAAAAGCGCTGCGCATGGGTGATGAAGTGATGCATTACGGGCCGGGCGATTTACTGTTGGTGACGCTTGATATGCCGGTGCAATCCTGCGTGGTCATGGCAACGCCAGAGAAACCGAATCTTGGTGTGGGCATCACCATCAACGAAACGCGTCTGATGCGTTATCTGGAACACTTTCCGCACCATCAACTCGGCAGCACGGCGGTGAGCGAGCGCGGTATCGCCGTGCATAAAGTCGCGCCCCCGTTGGTGGATGCGGTGATGCGTTTGGTCGAGTTGCTGGATCACCCGCAGGACATTGCTGCGCTGGCACCGTTGATTGAGCAGGAGATTTTCTATCGTTTGCTGACTGGACCCGAAGGGCCGCGCATTCTCAACATGGCGTTGACGGAACGGCCAGGCAACAAAGTGGCGCGCGCCGCGCGTTGGCTACGCGAAAACTTTCATCAGCCGTTGAAAATGGATTTTCTGGCGAGCAGCGTAGGGATGAGTATTTCGTCGCTGCATCATCACTTTAAAGCGGTAACGGCGATGACGCCGATGCAGTATCAAAAGCAGCTGCGGCTCAACGAGGCGCGGCGTTTGATGTTGATTGAGAAGCTGGATGCCGGCACGGCGGGTTATCGGGTGGGTTATCAAAGTGCTTCGCAGTTCAGTCGCGAATACAGCCGTTTTCACGGTCAGTCACCGGCGCGAGACGTGCGAACCATTGCGGTGGGCCCAGAGTGGTTAAACCCACCGCAATGAGGTTTACAGCGTGCGCGCTGCTTCCATTGCCAGCGCGAAGGAGCGCAGACGCGCCTGCGAATCGTAAATCTGGCCGTTAACCATAATCTCGTCCGCCTGGGTTTCACGCATCAGCGCGGCGAGGCCGCTGCGGACTTTATCGCTATCGCCGACAATCGACATGCTGAGTGCCTGCTGCACGCCATATTGCTCGGACGGCGACCACAGATTATCCATGTTCTCCACCGGCGCAGGTAGCGGACCCGGTTTGCCGCGACGCAGGTTAATAAACTGCTGCTGCATCGAGGTGAACAGGAAGCGGGCGTCACGTTCGCTATCGGCTGCGACGACGTTGACGCACACCATCGCATACGGCTTCGCCAGACGTGTGGAAGGTTTGAATTTCTCACGATAGAGATGCAGCGCCTGGAACAGCAGATCCGGCGCGAAATGCGAGGCAAATGCAAACGGCAAACCCAGCTGAGCGGCCAGTTGCGCGCTGTACAGGCTGGAACCGAGCAGCCACACCGGAATTTTCAATCCTAAACCTGGAACCGGTTGTACTGGTGGATGTTCTCCCTCTTCGGCGTCAAACCAGCGAATCAGTTCAGAGACATCTTCCGGAAAACTATCTGCCTGGCCGCTGGAAAGATGACGACGCAACGCCAGCATGGTGCGTTGGTCGGAACCCGGCGCGCGGCCCAGTCCCAAATCGATGCGCCCAGGATAGAGTGACTCGAGGGTACCAAACTGTTCGGCGATCACCAGCGGCGCGTGATTGGGCAGCATAATGCCGCCTGAACCGAGGCGCAGCGTTTCGGTATTGGCCGCTAAATAGCCAATCAGCACTGACGTCGCGGCGCTGGCAATCCCCGTCATATTATGGTGTTCCGCCAGCCAGTAGCGGTGAAAGCCCAATGCTTCGGACTGACGGGCCAGTGCCAGCGAATTATGGAACGCGTCGCGTGCAGTGGAACCTTGTGGAATAGGGGCCAGATCCAACACGGACAGGCGAACAGTTTTTTTCTCAGACATGGGCACTCCAAATAGGGATGGCGCAGGTGTTTAGTCGGACCTGCGCTTGTGAGTATTACTCATCGTTACCTATATTAAAACTGCTAATAACAGCAGGAATATAGCCGGAATGTGCCTTTACCTGCCGCCTTCCAGTGCCATTCCCGCCAGGCGACGCCAATAACCATTACAATCACTGCCGCGCGCCATCATTAGCGGTGCCTGACCGCCTTCGTTGGCGCGGAAGCGATCCACTTCGGCGAGCGTACTTTCGCCCTGGGGCGACAAACGCACAATGTCGATCCAGTTATGCATGCCGCTCAGGTCATTGCCGAGGTTGTAGCAATAGCCGCTCATGGTCTGAATGCCGTTGAGCACAAACACCTGCTGGCCTTCCTGCGAGAGCACGCGACGGCCGGTTGGGTAATTGATGCAGCAGGTTTGGCAATCATCTTTGCCACGATTCTCGGCGCGTGCGGTAAAGCAGCGTGCTGACAGCGCCAGCGGCAGATGACCATAGCCAAGCACTTCCACCTCAAATTGTTCGCGCACACCCGCCGCATCGCACTGTTGCAGCAGTTGAATCAGCCAGTCGCGGGACATCTCCACCGGAATGCACCAGCGCGTCATGCCTTCTTTCAGCAACAGTTGCAGCGTCTGCGCGTTATACACATTCAGCGTTGGGCCGGCGACAAACGGCAATTTGCGCTCCGCCGCCATGTTCACGGTGCCGATATCATTGGCTTCCAGCAGGAACTCTCCGTTCTCGACATAGCGGCGCAGCTCTTTGACTTCCGATGGCGACTGCAGCAGTGCCAACGTACTCAGCACCACTTGCTTGCCCTGAAGCGCCAGCATGCGCGCGATGTCCATCCATTGATGGAACGAGGTAGCGCGTCTTTTACTGCAGACGGCTTCGCCGAGATAAATGATCTCCGCGCTGCTCTCGGCGGCGCGTTGATAAAAGGTTTCCAGCGTTGCAGTTGGCCAGTACCACAGCACCGGCCCGATGGCGTATTTCATGCGATCTCCTTATTGCCAGTCACGGTGATAAGCACCGAGCGTGGTTTGGCTGCCTTCTGATAACTCGCCCAACGCCTGCATCCAGGGTTCCTGCACGGCATACTGTTCCGGCGATGCCATGCAGCGATCAATGGCCTGACGCCACACTTTCGCTACCTGCGCCACATAGGCCGGGCTGCGCTGACGTCCTTCAATTTTCACCGAGGCAATGTTGGCGCGCAGCAGTTCAGGCAGCAGCGACAAGGTGTTCAGGCTGGTGGGCTCCTCCAGTACGTGATAGAGCTGGTTATCCACTTCGTAACGGCCTTTGCACAAGGTGGGATAGCCAGCGCTCTCGTCGGGTGCGTAACGGTCAATCAGCACCTCATTCAGGCGCGATTCCATGCCTTTTGGCGTCTGCTGCCAACGCACAAATTTCGCCGGCGAGCAGGCTCCCGCGCTGTTAGGCGACTCGCCGGTCAGCCAGGAAGAGAGGTAGCAGCGGCCTTCAGCCATAATGCACAGGCTACCGAAAGCGAACACTTCCAGCGGTACCGGCGTTTCACGCGCCAGCTGTTTGACCTGATGCATCGACAGCACGCGCGGCAGCACCACGCGGCTGAGTTGAAAATGACGATGGTAAAAATGGATGGCCTGCAGATTGGTGGCGGAGGCCTGTACCGAAAGGTGACGCTCAACCTGCGGATAGTGTTTTGCCGCGTACTCCAGCGTGGCAATATCGGCCAGAATCAACGCATCCGCGCCGTTCTGAGCGGCAACATCAATCGCGCTTTGCCAGCGATTGATGCCATCAGGATGGGCGAAGGTGTTGATTGCCACATGCAGTTTGCGCCGATGCTGATGCAGATAGCGTGCGGCTTCAGCCAGTTTCTTATCGGTAAAATTGAGGCCAGCAAAGTGGCGGGCATTGGTATCGTCTTTCAGGCCGACATACACCGCGTCAGCACCATGCTCCACCGCCGATTTCAGCGCAGGCAAATTCCCCGCCGGACACAGCAGTTCCATACATTTTCCTCCCCGGATTCTGAAGCCGAAGAGTGTAAATAACTGACCCGACAGCAATGTTGATTTAAGGCAGTGAAAGCGGCATTGATGATCGGGAGTGAAGGTTTTTCGTCCAGCCAGGCGGCGATTTCCTTGATCTCAGTGGAGGCGAAGCCGGTCAGATGTGGCAAAATAGATGAAATTTTCTGAAGGGAATGACGATGATGTTTGCGCGCTTACGCGGTCTGATTGTTAAAAAAGGGCCAGAATTCCTTGCTTTACCTGTTTCCATTACCCCTTTCCCGCTAAAAAAAGCTATTCTGCAACAACTCCTAAACTGGCAATTTCGTCATGCTTTGTCTGAAGGTGAGTTAGACTTTCTGGAAGGGCGTTATCTGGGGATTGAGGTTGCCGATGTGAATCTGCGCTGGATCACCACCCTGCAAGCAGGGCGCCTGACCGTTTCGCGCGACACCGAGGCTGATGTCTGGTTTCGCGGTGAAGCCAACGATCTGTTGCTGGTGGCAGCACGCAAAGCGGATCCCGATATGTTGTTCTTTCAACGCCGTCTGGTGATTGAAGGTGACACTGAGCTGGGACTTGAGGTGAAAAACCTGATGGATGCCATTGAACTGGATGCCATGCCCACGCCATTACGCACGGGATTGCAGCAGCTCGCTGCTTTTATTGAGACAGGAATGAAACAGGACGCGAAGGCCGCTGAGGCGCGCGCGGGGATCTCATGTTGATTCGTACTGAAATTGGCGTTGATGCAGCAGGCATCGATAGCCTGTTAAAGCGCAGTTTTGCTACCGCTGCCGAAGCGGAACTGATACAGCAACTGCGCGAAGATGGCTTACTGACTCTCGGTGTAGTTGCCACGGATGATGAAGGTCAGGTGCTGGGTTATGCCGCTTTCAGTCCGGTGACCCTGCAGGGAGAAGACCGCAACTGGGTCGCGTTGGCGCCGCTCGCCGTGGATGAATCGGTGCGCAAACAGGGCCTTGCTAAACGGCTGGTGTATGAAGGATTGGATTCACTGAATGAGTTCAGCTACAGCGCCGTGGTGGTGCTGGGCGATCCTGAGTTCTACAATCCACTCGGCTTTGAACCGGCGGCACGTCATGGTTTGCACTGTCGCTGGTTAGGCAGTGAAGCGGCCTTTCAGGTTTACAAACTGGCCGACGATGCGTTTGTCGGCGCAGAAGGGCTGATCGAATTCGCGCTGCCGTTTAACCGTTTCGACTAAACCAAGCCACTAAGCAGGGCGGCTGCTGTGCAACCAGCAGCAGCTTTTGCGCGCGGCTCAGCTGCTTCACCTGATATTCCAGGCGTGACGCCGCCGCCCGATCGCCCGCATCGCAGTGAAACACCAGCGTCAGCGGGCCCTTGCCACGTAGCGAACGCGCGCCGCGTCCCTGCTGATGCTGTTGCAGCCGACGATTAACATCGGTGGTGATGCCGGTATATAGCATCCCTGCGGCGGTTTGTAGCAGATAAAGCTGCCAGCCTTGTTCCATCATACTTATCCCGAAAATTAGCTGGCAGGCAGTGTAGCGCGCTTCAGGCCGCATCGCTATTCGCCGCACGGAGTCCAATTTTGTCCGACCATGCTCATCTGATTCGCTACTTAAAAAAACAGCACGTGCTGTCGTTATCTGCCAGCCACGGCGACGATCTGTGGTGTGCCAACTGCTTTTATGTATTTGATGCCGCGAACATGGCGTTCTGGCTGATGACTGAACCGGACACGCGCCATGGCGCATTAATCCAGTCAAATCCGCGCGTGGCGGGCACGGTGAATGGCCAGCCCAAAAGTGTGCTGCTGATTAAAGGCGTGCAGTATCGCGGCGTGATTCAGCTGCTAAGCGGAGACAGGGAAGTTATTGCGCGTCACGCCTATCAGAAGCGTTTTCCAGTGGCAAAGAAGGTCACCGCACCATTGTGGGAAATCGTGCTCGACGAAGTGAAGATGACCGACAATGCGCTGGGCTTTGGCAAAAAGATTATCTGGACCCGGCCTTAGGGCCGCCATTCACGGCGACCCCAATGCAGGAAAAACTATCAGGCCGCGTTCAAAATCCGCAGCGACTCGCGATTAAACGCGGGCAGGTCTTCAGGCGTGCGGCTGGTAACTAACTTGTCATCATCCACCACCACTTCTTTATCGTAAAAATCCGCACCGGCATTACGCAGATCGATGGCGATGGCTTTTACGCTGGTCATTTTGCGGCCGCGCACGCCGTTCGCGCTGATCAGCAGCTGCGGGCCATGGCAAATGGCAAACACCGGCTTGCCGCTGGCGACAAACTCCCTGGTGAAGTTGACGAAACGATCGTCACCGCGCAGGGCATCGGGCGAGTGTCCGCCGGGCAGCAGCAGCGCATCGAACTCGGCTGCATTCACATCATCAATAGCCTTGTCGATGTTGACCTCAGCTTTACCCTGCTTCCCTTTAACGATGTTGCCGGCCTTAAACTCGATGGTAACCACTTCATGGCCCGCCTGAGTGTAAGCCTCCGCCGGTGAGGTAAACTCTGAGTCTTCAAATTCATCGGTAATCAGTACCGCTATTTTCTTGCTCATCTTTTTTCCTCCTTGTTGATCACGAACCTTATGTTCGTTGCACTTCTAACCCAACAAGCCTGGTAGCCATGTCGCAAAAAGCAAGCCAGCCGGCAATTCTTCCGGGAGGTAAATTTCCGCGCCGGATCAAGTTTAGGCGATTTCCACATGGCGCAATGAAATGACCTGAATGACACTAAGGCCTTTCCGCCGCGTATCCTAACGCGGCATCGTTATTCAGTTGAATACGGAATTCCGTGATGACCCAACTCCCTTCTCATGCCCCGGCGACACGCTTCGCCTGGTGGAAACCGCTGCTGTTCCTCGCCGTGGTAGTAATCGGCCTGTGGTATGTCAAATGGCAGCCTTATTACGGCAAAGCCTTTACTGCTGCCGAAACGCATTCGATCGGTAAATCGATTCTGGCCAATGCGGCGGACTCACCGTGGCGCGCGGCGCTTGATTACGCCATGGTCTATTTCCTCGCCGTGTGGAAAGCGGCCGTGCTCGGGGTGATCCTCGGATCGTTGGTGCAGGTGCTGATTCCGCGCGCCTGGCTGCTGCGTCTGATGGGCAGCTCACGCTTTGGCTCGACGCTGATGGGCACTGGATTAGGTTTGCCGGGCATGATGTGCAGCTGCTGTGCGGCACCAGTGACCGCTGGCTTACGTCAGTCACAGGTTTCCAGCGGTGCGGCGATGGCGTTCTGGCTGGCGAATCCGCTGCTCAATCCTGCCACGCTGATTTTTATGGGCTTTGTGCTCGGCTGGCATTTTGCGGCGATTCGGCTGGTGGCAGGTTTGATGATGGTGTTGGGCATCGCGTGGCTGGTGCAGCGCAGCGTGCCGGATCAAGCCGTTACCGCGCCCGTTATCCCGGCCCGCGATGAACAGCCGTTTCTGTCACGCTGGCTGCGGGTGATGTGGCGACTGTTCTGCAACACCATTCCGCTGTATATCGTCGCGGTATTGTTGCTCGGCGCCGCGCGCGTGTGGCTGTTCCCGCACGCGGATGGCGCGGTGGGTAATACGCTGTTTTGGGTGATGTTGATGGCAATCGCCGGCTGCCTGTTTGTGATTCCTACCGCCGCGGAAATCCCGATTGTGCAGACCATGATGCTGGCGGGCATGGGCATTGCGCCCGCGCTGGCGTTACTAGTCACGCTGCCCGCCGTGAGTGTGCCGTCGTTATTGATGCTGCGTCGCGCCTTTCCCGCACGGGCGCTGTGGATCGCGCTGATCGGCGTGGCAGGCAGCGGCATGCTGCTCGGCGTGCTCGCTTTGTGGCTGGCGTAACCACCAAATCTTCTGATTGCGGCTGCCGCGCCACAGCAGCCGCGCATCTTTCTCCGCTTCGATAAAGCGTCCATCAATCAGCACATCAATTTCCTCCACCACTTCGCGCTGCGCCGCGCTGAGTTCCGCCATTTCATATCCGGTCCACAGCCAGATATCCTTATCCGGACACTCACGCCGCACGCGTTTCACCAGACGACGTATATGCGGCACGTTGTGCGGATGCAGCGGATCGCCGCCGCTCAGCGACAAGCCCTGGCGCACAATGCGCCGATCGTTAAGATCGGCGATCAGCTGCTCTTCCATCTCCAGCGTAAACGGCACGCCGGAATCCAGCCGCCACGTGCTTTGGTTGTAGCAGCCGCGACATTGATGTTCGCAGCCCGCGACAAACAGCGTGCAGCGCGTGCCGGGCCCGTTAACGATATCAACCGGATAATAGCCGTGGATGCGCATCATCCCAGTTTTCCTGTCTCCAGATGTTTAACGCGCCGCTGTACTTCTTGCTGCTTACCGGCGTTAAACGGACGCGCATCCGGGCTGCCGAGATAGCCGCACACGCGGCGCGTCACCGACACGCGCGCCGGATCGTGATTACCACAGCATGGGCAGGTAAACCCTTTGCTGGTGCAGCTAAACTCGCCGCTAAAGCCGCATTCGTAGCACTCATCAATCGGCGTATTGGTGCCGTAATAGGGCACGCGGTGATAGCTGTAATCCCAGACATCTTCGAGCGCTTTGAGGTTGTGCTGGATGTTGGGATATTCGCCGTAACAGATGAATCCGCCATTAGCGATGGCGGGATAGGGCGCTTCAAAGTCGATCTTGTCGTACGGATTGACCTTCTTCTCCACGTCGAGATGGAAGCTATTGGTGTAATACCCTTTGTCGGTAACGCCGGCCACCACGCCAAATTCGGCGGCATCGAGGCGACAGAAGCGGTCGCACAGATTCTCGCTCGGCGTGCTGTACAAGCTGAAGCCGTAGCCGGTTTCCGCTTTCCACGCATCCACCGCGCGGCGCAGGTGCGTGACAATCGCCACGCCTTTTTCCCGCAGGTAATTGGCGTCATACGGATGCACTTGGTTGCCGCTCAGCGCATTCAGCGTTTCATGCAAGCCGATGTAGCCAAGGGAAATTGAGGCGCGGCCGTTGCGGAAAATGGCGCCCACTTCGTCATCCGCTTTCAGGCGCACGCCGCAGGCACCTTCCATATAGAGAATCGGCGCTACGCGCGCTTTGGTTTTTTCCAACCGGGCGATACGCGTCATTAAGGCACGTTTCGCCAGCGCCAGACGTTCATCGAGCAAGCGCCAGAACTGCGCTTCATCGCCTTTGGCTTGCAGGGCGATACGCGGCAGATTGAGGCTAATGACGCCAATATTGTTGCGGCCTTCGTGAATCTGCTCGCCGTTCTCCTCGTAGACGCCAAGGAAGCTACGGCAGCCCATCGGGGTTTTAAACGAGCCGGTCACTTCCACCACTTTTTCGTAGTTGAGGATATCCGGATACATACGCTTGCTGGCGCACTCTAGCGCCAGCTGCTTGATATCGTAATTAACATCGCCAGGCCGATGATTCACGCCTTCGCGGATAGCAAACACCAGTTTCGGGAATACCGCGGTTTTGTGATTTTTGCCCAATCCGGCAATGCGGTTGCGCAGAATGGATTGCTGGATCAGGCGCGCGGCCCAGTCGGTGCCGAGGCCAAAGCCAAAGGTGACAAACGGCGTCTGGCCGTTGGCGGTGTGCAGCGTATTCACTTCATATTCCAGCGACTGAAACGCGTCGTAGCACTCTTTCTCGGTGCGAACGCGCGCATAGGCTTCGGCATCCGCAATCTGCCATTCCAGCGCCACCGCGCGGTGTTTTTCCAGACTGAGCGTAACGAACGGTGCCAGCACTTCATCAATGCGATTGATGGTGGTGCCGCCGTAAATGTGGCTGGCGACCTGCGCGATGATCTGTGCGGTCACCGCCGTGGCGGTGGCGATTGATTTGGGCGGCTCGATCTCGGCGTTGCCCATCTTAAAACCGTGGGTCAGCATGCCGTGCAGATCGATTAGCATGCAGTTAAACATCGGGAAGAACGGGGAATAGTCGAGATCGTGATAGTGGATGTCACCACGTTCATGCGCCAGCACCACATCGCGTGGCAAGAGTTGCTGCTGAGCGTAATGTTTGGCGACGATGCCAGCCAGCAGATCGCGCTGGGTGGGAATCACTTTGCTGTCTTTATTGGCGTTTTCATTGAGCAGCGCGGCGTTGGTTTGCTCCACTAAACCGCGAATAGCGTGATGCAGTTTACCGCGCTGCTCGCGTGCTAAATCGCGGTCATGGCGATATTCGATGTAGGCACGCGCCAGCTGCGGCCAGCGCCCGCTCATCAGCGTCTCTTCCACCGCACACTGGATGTCGCGGATATCCACTTCAGCCTTGTCAGCCAGCTGTTGACTGACCTGCGCCGCCACTTGCGCGCACCACGCCGTATCATCGATTTGTGCCGCAGCTGCAGCCGCGTTGACTGCCGCCTCGATCCGCTGCGCATCAAACGGCACTCTGCAGCCGTCACGCTTAATCACCACCGTCGCCATTTCTTCTCCATGAAACTATATGTAGATAATTTTAAGGAGTTTAATCGCTATATGTGGTGTTTGCGCTGAGATTAATCGCCGGCGGTTTGACCTACAACAAAGAAGCCACAACCAGGAATGAAAGCCGCGCAATGGTTAATCTGGCTAAAATACAAAAGTATTAACCCGCCTTGATTTCAGTTTGTCGCCACTTGCTTTGCAAAGCGAAACAGGTTTAATGGGCCTTTTGCCCATTTTGGTCCGTTGTTTCATTTACAAGGATGCCCAGATGCCATTGCAAAGAACTCTGCTTGCCTGTTGTTTATCCATGACTTTTTCCGCCTTCGCCGCGCCGACTGGAGATTTACCGCTGATGCCGTGGCCACAAAGCGTTGTCCAGCCAGGCGGCGGCGGGGCGTATGCGTTAACACCGCAGCTCACGTTGCATATCTCGGGCGATCATCTGGAAGGTGCTGAATCGCGCTGGCGCGCGCGCATTGCGCGGCAAACCGGCTGGCCGCTGCTGCCGGCCAGCGCATCCAGCGATCATCCCAGCATTCAGGTACAAATCGCGCAGGCGGTTGATCCGCTTCCCCAACCAGACAGCGACGAAAGTTATCATCTGCTGGTTAACAGCGATGGCGTCTTGCTGAAAGCCAACACGCGCTTTGGCGCGATGCGCGGCATGGAAACCGTGCTGCAGCTGATTGAAAACACCGAAAATGGCACCGAAATTCCCTACGTCACCATTGACGACAAACCGCGCTTTCCGTGGCGCGGCGTGCTGATCGATTCGGCGCGCCACTTCCTGCCAATTGAAACCGTGAAACGACAAATCGACGGCATCGCCGCCGCGCGTATGAACGTGTTTCACTGGCACTTAACCGACGATCAAGGTTGGCGATTTGCCTCCAGCCACTATCCGCAGCTGCAGGAGAAAGCCAGTGACGGCTTGTACTACACGCAGCAGCAGATGCGCGATGTGGTGCGCTACGCCACGCAGCGCGGCGTACGCGTGGTACCGGAAATCGATCTGCCCGGTCATGCGTCGGCGATAGCAGTAGCGATGCCGGAGTTAATGAGCGCGCCGGGACCGTATCAGATGGAGCGCGGCTGGGGCGTGTTTAAGCCGTTGCTCGATCCCAGCAACGAAGCGGTATTTCGCTTTATCGACACCTTAATGGGCGAAGTGACGGCGATCTTCCCCGATCCCTACATCCACATTGGCGGTGATGAGGTTGATCCAACCCAGTGGAATGATTCCACACGCATTCAGCAGTTTATGCGCGACCACGGTTTAAAGGATACGCATGCGCTGCAAGCCTGGTTTAATCAGCGCGTTGAGAAAATCCTTGAAGCGCATCAGCGCCGCATGATCGGCTGGGATGAGGTTTACCATCCTGATCTGCCTAAAAGCATTCTGATTCAATCGTGGCAAGGACAGGATGCGTTGGGCACGGTGGCGAAAAACGACTTCCGCGGCATCCTCTCCACCGGTTTCTATCTCGATCAGCCGCAAACCGCCGCTTACCACTATCGCAATGAACCCTGGCCGCAGGGGCTCAACGGCGCGGATCAGGTGCAGGCTGGTGAGCAGGCGCAGAGCTGGCAATTCACCATGCCGCGTTTGAAAGGCAGCGCGCTGAAAGGCAGCTTAACCCTCATAGAAGGGAAAAAAGGCTGGCGCGGCTTTATCGATTTCAGCGGCAAAGCGCGTCGCATGATCAGTGATATCCGCTGGCTGTCGCCCACACAGCTGACGTTCAGCGTCGATACGTGGATGGGGCCATTCCAGCCGATGGTGACGCTAACGCAAGACAAGCTGACCGGTTATATGCTGGTGGGCAACGTGCGCTATCCCGCAGAAGGCAGCAAGTTGCCGCAGGTGCCAGCCGGCATTGCGCCATCGCTGCCGACGCCGCAACAGATGCAGAACAACCTGATTGGCGGCGAAGCGGCGCTGTGGGCGGAGAATGTTAACAGCCGGGTAATCGATACACGCCTGTGGCCGCGCGCCTTTGTGGTGGCGGAGCGGTTATGGTCGGCGCAGGATGTCACCGACAGCGATAACATGTATCAGCGCCTGAGCGCGGTGGATCGCTGGAGCACTGTTTCTGTCGGCTTGCAGCAGCATCAGCAGGCTGAAGTGCAGATGATGCGACTGGCGAACAGCAGTGACATCACGCCGCTGCGCATATTGGCCGAAGTGCTGGAGCCAGCGCAATACTACACGCGCCAGCATCTGAAATTTCAGGCGGGACATTATGACTATTTTGAACCGCTCAATCGTTTGGCGGATGTGTTGCCGGCCGAGAGCAACGCGGTGCGTGTGCTGGATAAGCAGGTGGATCGCTTGATCGCCAATCGCGCCGATCATGCGGCGGCGCATGCCATCCGTCAGCAATTGCAGCGCTGGCAGAACAACAGCGATGCGGTGATGCCGCTAATTCTGCGCAGCTATCAGCTCAAGCCGCTGCAGCAGCAAGTACAGCAAGTAGCAGAGTTGAGCCGGATGGGACTGGATTTGGTCAATGCGCTGGAACGTAATCAGGCGTATGGCGCAGGTGAGGTGGCGCAGATGCATTCACAACTGGATGCGGCAGCGCAGGTGCAGGACGAAACAGTGCTGGCGCTGGTGCGGCCGCTGGAGAAGTTGCTGCGATCGTTTAAATAAATATTGTGCTGGCTGTCCCCCTCCTCGGTCCTCCCCCATAAATGGGGGAGGAAGAGGCTGCCATATGTCAGTGATGAAGCTGCATGTGGCAGCATCTCCTTCCCCCGCTTGCGGGGGAAGGCCGGGATGGGGGACAGCCAGCACCAACCAACCAAATCAACGACGTACCGCAATCGCCTCGATCTCAATCTTCACATCTTTCGGCAGGCGCGCCACTTCCACGCACGAACGCGCTGGGAAGCTGGCGTTGTGCTCGGTGAAGAACGCTTCATAAGTCGCGTTCACGGTGGCGAAGTCATTCAAATCCTTCACAAACACGGTGGTTTTCACGATATCGCCCACTTTCAGGCCGGCGGCTTCGACAATCGCCTTCACATTTTCCAGTGATTGACGTGCCTGCGCGGAAACATCGTCGGCCACGGCGCCAGTGGCCGGATCAACCGGGATCTGGCCTGAAGTGATGATCATGCTGCCGAGATCCACGCCCTGCACGTAAGGGCCAATCGCTGCGGGTGCGTTTGAAGTACTGATTTCGCGAGACATTGTTTCTCCTTGAAAGTGCGCGGCCGACCGATGTCCGCCGCGAAATGAATCGTCCCATTATAGGGACGACGCGGGCGATTACCAGTGACCGAGCACCACGTGGCGCGCGAACTCTTTCTCGCAATATTTGCACTTCAGATGGACATCATCTTCGCGCTTTTTCACCGCAAAACTGGTGAATACCGGCTCGTTACGGCTGATGCAGTTGCTGTTCGGGCAGGTCAGCACGCGGTCAATACGATCCGGCAAGGTGGGGGCGATCTTCGCCACCACTTCGTATTCGTCAATGCGGTTTACCGTGGCGAGCGGCGCATAAACCGCCAACTGATTGATCTGATCGTCGGTCAGGAAGGTATTTTCGATCTTGATCAGATCTTTACGGCCCATCTCGCCCGACGGCAAGTTGAGGCCGATGGTGATGCGCTGATCGGTTTCGGTCAGACGAAACAGCGAAAGTAACTTAAAGCCGACCTGCGCCGGGATATGGTCAATCACCGTGCCGCGTTTGATGGCTTCAACCTGCAATTTATTATCGTGAGTCATCGCTTTCTCCTTACAGTGCCAGTTCGCGATTCAGTACCAGCGCCAGCAGCGCCTGGCGAGCGAAGATGCCATTTCCAGCCTGCTGAAAATACCAGGCGTGCGGCGTGCTATCCACGTCGGTGGTGATCTCGTCGATACGCGGCAGCGGATGCAGCACTTTCATGTTGTCGCGCGCACCGGCTAAATCAGCGGCACGCAGAATGAACTGTGCTTTAACGTTGGCGTATTCCGACGGATCGAGGCGCTCTTTCTGCACGCGCGTCATATACAGAATATCGAGTTCTGGCATCACTTCTTCGATGGTGTCGTGGCGTGACCAGGCAATGTTCTGCTCATCCAGCATATCGGTGATGTACGCAGGCATCGCCAGCGCATCCGGCGCGATAAAGAAGAAGCGGTTGCCATCAAACTTCGCCAGCGCCTGCGTCAGTGAATGCACGGTGCGGCCATATTTCAGGTCGCCGACCATTGCCACATTCAGGTTATCCAGGCGATTTTGCGTTTCGCGGATGGTGAAGAGATCGAGCAGCGTTTGCGTTGGATGCTGGTTGGCGCCATCACCGGCGTTGAGAATCGGAATGCCGCCGGAGAATTCCGTCGCCAGACGCGCGGCGCCTTCCTGCGGATGACGCATCACGATGGCATCAACGTAAGTCCCAATCACCGAAATGGTATCGGCGAGGGTTTCGCCTTTCTTGCCGAGCGAGGTGTTGCTACCGTCGGCGAAGCCCACCACTGACGCGCCGAGACGATGCATCGCGGTTTCAAACGACAAACGCGTACGCGTTGAAGCCTCAAAGAAGCAGCTGGCGATCACATTGTGTTTCAGCAGCTCCGGCTGGGGATTGGCTTTCAGCTGGGCAGCGGTATGCAGCACCAGCTCCAGCTCGTCGCGGTTGAGATCGTTGATGGAAATAATGTGCTTGCGATATAGCGGGTTGGCCATAGCGTTCTCCTCTGCGCTGCCGGATTGCGGACAAAAAAAAGCCCCTGCTTAAGGGGCTTTTTTTACGATCGATTGATGACGGAAAGAAACAGATGCGCCGCCCGCTGTCAGGCGTCGTTGAGCGTCAAATTGTGCGCTGCGCTGTTGCATGTTTCCTCCGGCAAATTGGGCCGCATTATACGCATTCACTGATTTGCATCAAGCAAATATCGCGCGCGAGGTAAACGTTTGCGGCGCCACCAATCATAGCTTGCCGAGTGTCGCGACCATCACCGCTTTAATGGTGTGCATGCGGTTTTCAGCCTGATCGAACACAATGCTGTGCGCAGATTCAAACACCTCATTACTTACTTCCATGCCATCGTGCAAACCGTGCTGCTCGGCCATTTGACGGCCCAGCGTGGTTTTGTCGTCATGGAAGGCCGGTAAGCAGTGCAGGAACTTCACCTGCGGATTGCCGGTCAGCGCCAGCATCGCGCTATTAACCTGATAAGGACGCAGCAGGGCGATGCGATCTTCCCACACTGATTTGGCTTCGCCCATCGACACCCACACATCCGTGTAGATGAAGTCGGCACCTTGCACGCCTTCGGCGATATCTTCGGTCAGGGTGATTTTGCCTCCGGTTTGCTGTGCGGCCACGCGGCACTGCTCCACCAGTTCCGCTTCCGGCCAGCAGCCTTTTGGCGCCACCAGACGCAGATCCATGCCGACCAGCGCAGCGGCTTCCAGCATGCTGTTGCCCATGTTGTTGCGTGCATCGCCGACGTAAACCAGCGTCATTTCATTCAGCGATTTACCCGGCAGATGCTCCTGCATTGTCAGCAGATCGGCCAGCAGCTGCGTGGGGTGGAATTCGGTGGTCAGACCGTTCCACACTGGCACGCCAGCGAATTCCGCTAAGGTTTCCACCAGTTCCTGGCCGTAGCCGCGATACTGAATACCGTCATACATGCGTCCCAGCACGCGCGCGGTGTCTTTCATCGACTCTTTATGGCCAATTTGGCTGCCGCTTGGGCCGAGATAGGTGACGTTAGCGCCCTGATCGTAAGCGGCAACTTCGAAAGAGCATCGGGTACGAGTCGAGTCTTTTTCGAAGATGAGCGCGATGTTTTTGCCTTTCAGGTACTGCGTTTCGCTGGCATTTTTCTTTGCGTGTTTTAATTCACCTGCCAGACTCAGCAGAGAATCGATTTGGGCTGGGGTGAAATCCAGCAATCTCAGGAAATGTCTTTGATGTAGCTGACTCATACAGCGCTCCGGATGACTACATTAAATGAATTAAAATTCAATCTAACCGTATGAATATGCATTTTCAACCCCGGCGTTAAGAAACTTGTTGTTTTGTGTAGTGGCGCGCGAGGCAGTGTGGGAAAATAATTGAATTCAGCCGAATATTTGAGGACACGCCCATGGCATATGAAGCATTGCTGGAAGAACAGCGCGAAGAGACGCGACTGATCATTGAAGAGTTGCTGGAAGACGGCAGCGATCCAGATGCGCTTTACACTATTGAGCATCATCTCTCCTGCAACAACTTTGACTCGCTGGAGAAGGTCGCGGTTGATGCCTTCAAGCTGGGCTACGAAGTGAGCGAGCCAGAAGAGCTGGAGCTGGAAGACGGCACCACCGTAATGTGTGTGGATATCCTGAGTGAAGGCGCGTTGAAGCCAGAGCTGATTGATGCGCAGGTTGAGCAGCTGGTGAATCTGGCAGGCAGCTACAACGTCGATTACGACGGGTGGGGCACCTACTTTGAAGATCCTGATGCCGAAGATGAAGACGACGATGGCGAGTTCATCGACGACGAAGAAGACAACGGTGTGCGTCACTAAGCATTAATGGGCGGCACTCGCCGCCCTGAACACGTTTCCCCGTAAGACAAAAGACTGCCCATGAATTACGCTCCGCTATTAGAACCGATCTATCAATTCCTGCATTGCCGCACGCCACAAGCGTGGATTGATGAAGCGCGCAAGCCGGAAAATCTGACGTTGCTGCTCACCGATCACATGGTTTGTGAATTGAAAGCCGCGCAAACCGCGGTGTTCATCATCCGTAAATACGTGGCGGATAAGCCAAGTGGTGATGCCATTCTGGCATGGCTCAAGCCGTATGAAGATTTTATCTACCGCGACGAGCAGGACGGCAACTTTATCAATGCCCACAAGAATCTGACCAAAAGCATTATCGTGCGCAACGAGCTGCCGTGGGCCGATGATTTGGTGGAGATGATGGTGCTGCTGGTGAAAGAGGAGCTGCACCACTTCTATCAGGTGTGGGAAATCATGCAGTCGCGCGGTTTGCCGTATCGCAAAATCACTGCCAGCCGCTATGCCAAAGGTTTGATTCGCGAGATTCGCACATACGAGCCGGAAGCGCTGGTGGATAAGCTGATTTGCGGGGCGTACATCGAAGCGCGATCCTGCGAACGTTTCGCCAGCCTGGCGCCGTATCTGGATGAGCAACTGGAGAAGTTCTATATTTCGCTGCTGCGCTCGGAAGCGCGTCACTATCAGGATTACCTGAAGCTGGCGCAGCAGATTTCGCCGAAGGAGATTGCGCCGCGCGTGCAGGTGTTTGGCGAGGCAGAAGCGCGCTTAATCAGCGAGCCGGATGGCGAACTGCGGTTTCATAGTGGAGTGCCGGCGGTTTAGGTTTGTGCTCGCTGTCCCCCTCCTCGGTCCTCCCCCATAAATGGGGGAGGAAGATGCTGCCACATGCCAGTGATGAAGCTGCATGTGGCAGCATCTCCTTCCCCCGCTAGCGGGGGAAGGCCGGGATGGGGGACAGCGAGCACACACAGCGAGCAAATCACAACACCTTCAGCATCCGCACTTCACAATCCACATGCCCGGTACAACCCATCGCGCTCTCAATCAGCTCAAACCCCAACGACTCATACAACTTAATCGCACGCGTCAAACTGCCGGTGGTTTCCAGATAGCAGCGCTGAAAGCCCTGCTGACGGGCGAATTCCATCGCACGCAGCGCCAGATCGCGCGCCAGACCTAAGCCGCGCACCTGCGGCAGGAAATACATTTTCTGCAGCTCACAGATATCCGGCGCGCTACAGGCCAGCGGTGCAACGCCGCCGCCGCCCACCACCACACCATCATGTTCCACAATCCAGTAAGCGCTGTTGGCTTCGCTGTAGAGTTCGAACAGGCGATCGAGATGGGGATCGGACACGGTGTAGCCTTTATCCGCCGTCAGGCCAAATTCGGCTGACACATCACGGATCACCTGTGCAATCAGCGGGTTATCGGCGGCTGTAATGGGGCGCACCTTTAAATTGATGGGAGCGTCGGTGGTCATCATTATCTTCCGGTATAAAAAAGCCGGGCAGTGCCCGGCTTCGATTAAGCAGTTGGACTGAAGCGCTTACAATGCCGCAATCACGCCCTGCTGTTCAAACAGTTTTGCTTTTGATTGCTCAAGCTCAGCCACGCGCTCACGCTCTTTGGCGACAACCGCTTCCGGCGCACGTGAGACAAAGCCTTCATTCGCCAGCTTGGTCTGGATCTTCTCAATTTCGACATCAAGTTTCACCAGCTCTTTCGCCAGACGCTCCAGCTCGGCTTCTTTGTTGACCAGATCCGCCATCGGAATCAGCAACTCAGCGCCTTCAACAATCTTGGTGACCGAAACCGGGCCTTTCTCGCCTGCAGGCAGAATGGTCAGGCTTTCCAGACGCGCCAGACGCGACAGGAAGGTGCGGTTCTCTTCGATGCGACGCTGCGCAGCCGCAGAGCAGTCACGCAGCAGCACGTCGAGCGGCTTGCTTGGTGCGATGTTCATCTCAGCACGGATATTACGTACCGCGACGATCGCCTGCTTCATCCACTCGATATCGGCTTGCGCCTCGGCATCCTCTTTCGCCGCGTCATACTGCGGGAACGGCTGCAGCATGATGGTATCGTGATCGATGTTTTTCAGGCCTTTCACACGCTGCCAGATGGTTTCGGTGATGTAAGGAATGATCGGGTGCGCCAGACGCAGCAGCGCTTCCAGCACGGTGACCAGCGTATTACGCGTACCGCGCAGTTCCGCTTCGCTACCGCTGGTCATCACCGGCTTGGTCAGCTCCAGATACCAGTCACAGAACTGGTTCCAGGTGAAGTCGTACAGAATGTTGGCCGCGATATCAAAGCGATAGTTATCCAGCGCTTCGCGATAGGCTTTCACGCTGCGGTTGAACTCGCTCAGAATCCAGCGATCCGCCAGCGACAGCTTCATTTCGCCGCCATTTTGTCCGCAATCCTGCTCTTCGGTATTCATCAGCACGAAGCGGCTGGCGTTCCACAACTTGTTGCAGAAGTTGCGGTAGCCTTCGAGGCGCTTCATATCCCAGTTGATGTCACGACCGGTAGAAGCCAGCGCGGCAAGGGTGAAGCGCAGCGCATCGGTACCTGAAGGCACGATGCCGTCCGGGAACTGCTTTTCGGTACGTTTGCGGATCTTCTCAGCCAGCTGCGGCTGCATCATGTTGCCGGTACGTTTCTCCAGCAGATCTTCCAGAGAAATGCCGTCAATCATATCCAGCGGATCGATGACGTTACCTTTCGACTTGGACATCTTCTGGCCTTCTTCATCGCGTATCAAACCGGTCATATAAACGGTTTTGAACGGCACCTGCGGCTTGCCGTTTTCATCTTTGATAAAGTGCATGGTCAGCATGATCATGCGCGCAATCCAGAAGAAGATGATGTCGAAGCCGCTCACCAGCACGCTGGTTGGATGGAAGGTACGCAGCGCTTCGGTGTTCTCCGGCCAGCCCAGCGTCGAGAAGGTCCACAGACCGGACGAGAACCAGGTATCCAGCACGTCGTCATCCTGGCGCAGCGCCACATCGGCAGCCAGATTGTTTTCCTGACGCACTTCGTCCTCGGTGCGGCCAACATAGACGTTGCCGTCGTTGTCGTACCATGCTGGGATGCGGTGTCCCCACCACAGCTGACGTGAAATGCACCAATCCTGAATGTCACGCATCCATGAGAAGTACATGTTTTCGTACTGCTTCGGCACGAACTGGATATCGCCATTTTCTACCGCTTCAACCGCGACTTTCGCCAGCGGTGCGGTGCGCACATACCATTGGTCGGTCAGCATTGGCTCGATCACCACGCCGCCGCGATCGCCGTAAGGCACGGTGAGGTCGTGCGGTTTGATCTCTTCCAGCAGGCCAATCTCATCAATGGCGGCAACCATCGCTTTACGCGCGGCGAAACGCTCCATTTTCTGGAACTGTGCCGGGATGTCGTCCGCGCACGCATCGCTGACTTCGCCATTGGTATCGAACACTTCCGCGCGCTCGCGGATGTCGCCATCAAAGGTCAGAATGTTGATCATCGGCAGCTTATGACGACGACCCACTTCGTAGTCGTTGAAGTCATGCGCAGGCGTGATCTTCACGCAGCCGGTGCCTTTTTCCATATCAGCGTGTTCATCGCCAACGATCGGAATACGACGGTTCACCAGCGGCAGGATCAGCTCTTTGCCGATCAGATCTTTATAACGCGGATCTTCCGGGTTAACCGCGACGCCGGTATCGCCCAGCAGGGTTTCCGGACGCGTGGTCGCCACCACCAGATAATCTTTGCCTTCAGCGGTTTTCACGCCGTCAGCCAGCGGATAGCGGATGTGCCACATCGAGCCTTTGCTCTCGCGGTTTTCCACTTCCAGATCGGAGATTGCGGTACGCAGTTTTGGATCCCAGTTTACCAGGCGTTTGCCACGGTAAATCAGGTTCTCTTTGTACAGGCGGACAAACACTTCGCGCACGGCGTTGGACAGACCTTCGTCCATGGTGAAGCGCTCGCGCTCCCAGTCAACCGAGTTGCCGAGACGACGCATCTGGCGAGTAATGGTGCCGCCGGATTCCGCTTTCCACTGCCAGATTTTGTCGATGAATGCATCGCGGCCATAATCCTGGCGCGTTTTGCCCTCTTCAGCGGCGATTTTGCGTTCTACCACCATCTGTGTAGCGATACCGGCGTGATCGGTACCGGCCTGCCACAAGGTATTTTTACCCTGCATGCGCTGGTAGCGAATCATGGTATCCATGATGGTCTGCTGGAAAGCGTGACCCATATGCAAGCTGCCGGTGACGTTCGGCGGCGGGATCATGATGCAAAAGCTTTCCTGGCTGGTATCGCCATTCGGTTTAAAGTAGCCCTGCTGTTCCCAGTGCTCGTAGAGCGGCTGCTCGATATCTTGCGGGTTATATGTCTTTTCCATTTCTACACTGTCGTTTGCGGCGAGGGTGGCGTCGCCGTATTCAATTGGAAACCAACGCTGCGATAGGCTTTGTAGCGATCGCGCGCCAGTTGTTTTAGGGATTCTTCATAAGGAACGAAGTCTATCACTTCATGGAAACCAGTAGCAAAATCTGCGAACTGTGGCAGAAGGCTGATCAGCAGATCGCGCGGTGAACTGCCGCGACGCTGTGGCCAGGCCAGCTCAACCGGAGCGCCGTAGCGCGGGCCTTCTCCAGCCAGATTGTGCGGCACAAAAGCGTTTGCCGGAAGTTGCCAGAGCGCTTCATCCAGCCGATTGGCTTGTTCTTCGTTTTCGCAGGCAATCAGGATGCGTTTGCCGTCACGCCAGCGTGTTTCGGCAAGAGAGCACACCAACGCTTCGATGGCGGTTAGGCCGTCGTCGGCGCTCTCAGACTCCATCACATAGAAAGTGGCGTTTTTCATGGGATCCTTTGGATGAGAGGGGGGCTGGGTGCTTGCTGTCCCCCACCTCGGTCCTCCCCCACAAGTGGGGGAGGAAGATGCTGCCCTATGTTAGTTGTGAATTCGCATGTAGCAGCGTCTCCTTCCCCCACTTGTGGGGGAAGGCCGGGATGGGGGACAGCCATCACCAAATCAATCGTCGCCGTTCAACCCTGCGCGATTCAGCAGGAACTGCGACAGCAGCGGTACCGGACGACCGGTTGCGCCTTTGGCTTTACCGGAACGCCATGCGGTACCGGCGATATCCAGGTGCGCCCAGTTAAACTTACGCGCAAAGCGCGCGAGGAAGCAGGCGGCGGTAATCGCACCGCCAGGACGGCCGCCAATGTTTGCCATATCAGCAAAGTTGGATTCCAGCTGCTCCTGATACTCATCCGCCATCGGCAGACGCCAGGCGCGGTCGCCGGACTGCTCAGATGCGCTGATCAGCTCGTGAGCCAGCGGATTGTGGTTTGACATTAAACCGCTAACGTGATGACCCAGCGCAATCACGCAGGCACCGGTCAGCGTGGCTACGTCAATCACCACTTCTGGCTCGAAGCGTTCAACGTAGGTCAGTGCATCGCACAGCACCAGACGGCCTTCGGCATCGGTATTCAGCACTTCAACGGTTTGACCTGACATAGTGGTCAGCACGTCGCCCGGACGCATCGATTTGCCATCAGGCATGTTTTCACAGCCCACCAGCACGCCCACCACGTTCAGCGGTAAATTCAGTTCCGCCACCATGCGCATCACGCCGTAAACGGACGCCGCACCGCACATGTCGTACTTCATCTCATCCATGGAATCGGCGGGTTTGATCGAGATACCGCCGGAATCAAAGGTTAAGCCTTTGCCAACCAGCACGATGGGGCGCGCTTCTGGATCGTGATTGCCTTTGTACTCAATCACCGACATCAGCGATTCATTGTGCGAACCTGCGCCAACCGCCAGATAGGCGTTCATCCCCAACTCTTTCATCTGCTGTTCGCCGATGACGCGGGTGGTGACATTTTTGCTGTACGCATCCGCCAGCTGACGCGCCTGCGACGCCAGATACGCGGCGTTACAAATATTTGGCGGCATATTGCTGAGATCTTTGGCGGCTTTAACACCGGCAGCTACGGCCAAACCGTGCTGAATGGCACGCTCGCCGCTGGTAAGTTCACGGCGGGTCGGCACGTTGAACACCAGTTTACGCAGCGGACGGCGCGGCTCGACTTTGTTGCTTTTCAGCTGATCAAAGTTGTAGAGCGCTTCTTTAGAGGTTTCGACCGCCTGACGCACTTTCCAGTAAGTATTGCGACCTTTGACGTGCAGTTCAGTCAGGAAGCACACCGCTTCCATTGAGCCGGTGTCGTTCAAAGTATTGATTGTCTTCTGAATGACCTGCTTATACTGGCGCTCATCAAGCTCGCGCTCTTTACCGCAGCCGATCAGCAGGATGCGTTCGGAGAGGATATTCGGCACATGGTGCAGCAGCAGCGTTTGGCCCACTTTTCCTTCCAGTTCACCGCGGCGCAGCAGGGCGCTGATGTAGCCATCGCTGATTTTATCCAGCTGCTCAGCAATGGGTGACAAACGGCGCGGTTCGAAAACGCCAACAACAATGCAGGCGCTACGCTGTTTTTCCGGGCTACCGCTTTTTACACTGAACTCCATGCACTCTCCTGAATCTTAAAGACAACGGCCTTGGCTGTCGTTAGAATGTAGCGCGCTCGTAACTCATTAATTCGTTGCGACGCCATGACAATTCAACGCCGGTAGTCATAATGAGTGGTGGTGACAAGTATGTTGTTTTTTCACCACACTAACGCGTTCGTCATACTATTTTAGCTACGATGACGGCCATTGATGAAGAAAAATGGCTGATAAGCGTTGAAACTAGCGATTTTCCTGCAAAAAGACAAGTTATCACAGGCGTACTAAGCGTGATCATCATTAGATATCTGGTTCGGGAAACGCTCAAAAGCCAGCTGGCTATCCTCTTCATCCTGCTGCTGATCTTCTTTTGTCAGAAGTTAGTGCGGATTTTGGGAGCTGCGGTGGATGGCGAAATCCCAACAAACTTAGTTCTGACATTGTTAGGACTCGGCGTGCCTGAAATGGCACAACTTATCCTGCCCCTAAGCCTGTTTCTGGCGATTTTAATGACCCTTGGGCGGCTGTACACCGAAAGTGAAATCACGGTGATGCATGCCTGCGGCCTGGGCAAAAGTGTGCTGATTAAAGCCGCGATGATCCTGATGCTGTTCACCTCGCTTGTGGCGGCGGTCAACGTCATTTGGTTAGGGCCATGGTCATCACGTTATCAGCAGGAAGTGACGCAAAACGCCAAATCTAACCCAGGCGCGGCGGCGCTGGCGGCTGGGCAGTTCCAGACCTCTAGCGACGGCAATGCGGTGCTGTTTGTTGAAGATGTGAAGGGCAATACCTTCGGCAACGTGTTCCTGGCGCAGCTGCGTCCGAAAGGCAACGCGCGTCCCTCGGTGGTGCTGGCTGATAGCGGCCACATGGAGCAACACAAAGATGGCTCGCAGGTGGTGACGCTGGATAAAGGCACGCGTTTTGAAGGCACCGCCTTGCTGCGTGACTTCCGTATTACGGACTTCGTCAACTATCAGGCGGTGATAGGCTACAAAGAAGCCACGCTCGATCCGAACGATGCCGATCAGGCGGATATTAGCACGCTGCTCAAGACCAAAACCCCGCAGTTCCAGGCGGAGTTGCACTGGCGCTTGACGCTGATCTTTGCCGTCCTGGTTATGGCGTTGATGGTGGTGCCGCTTAGCGTGGTGAACCCGCGTCAGGGCCGCGTGCTGTCGATGCTGCCTGCCATGCTGCTGTATCTGATCTTCTTCTTACTGCAAAGTTCTCTGCGTTCCAACGCCGCGAAAGGCCGCTTCGATCCGGCCATCTGGATGTGGGTGGTGAACTTCTCCTATCTGGCGCTGGCGGTGCTGCTGAACATGTGGGATACCGTGCCGATGCGTCGCATCCGCGCGCGCTTTAGCCGTGGAGGATCGGTCTGATGTTTAAGGTTCTTGACCGCTATATCGGCAAAACTATCTTTAACACCATCATGCTGACGCTGTTCATGCTGGTGTCGCTGTCGGGCATTATCAAATTCGTCGATCAGCTGCGTAAAACCGGGCAGGGCGCTTATACCGCCCTCGACGCCGGTTACTACACGCTGCTCAGCGTACCGAAAGATATCGAAATCTTCTTCCCGATGGCGGCGCTGCTGGGCGCATTGCTCGGTTTGGGCACGCTGGCGCAGCGTAGCGAACTGGTGGTGATGCAGGCATCGGGCTTTACCCGCATGCAGGTAGCGCTGGCAGTGATGAAAACGGCGATTCCGCTGGTGCTGTTGACCATGGCGGTGGGCGAATTCGTTGCACCGCAGGGTGAGCAGATGGCGCGTAACTATCGTGCGCAGCAGCTGTACGGCGGCTCGCTGGTTTCAACGCAAAACGGCCTGTGGGCGAAGGACGGCAACGACTTCATCTACATCGAGCGCATCAAAGGCGATAACGAGATTGATGGCGTCAGCATCTATAAGTTCAGCGATCAGCGCCGTTTACTCAGCGTACGCTATGCGGCGAGTGCCGCCTGGAATGCGGATAAAAAGGTCTGGGCGCTGTCGCAGGTCGATGAATCGGATCTGCAAGATGCCAAACAAATTACCGGCTCGCAAAGCCTGAGTGGCGAATGGAAAACCAACCTGACGCCTGACAAGCTCGGCGTAGTGGCGCTGGACCCGGACGCGCTCTCTATCACCGGCCTGTATAACTACAGCAAATACCTCAAGCAGAGCGGCCAGGTTGCAGGGCGCTACCAGCTGAATATGTGGAGCAAAATCTTCCAGCCGCTCTCTGTGGCGGTGATGATGCTGATGGCGCTGTCGTTTATCTTTGGTCCGCTGCGAAGCGTATCGATGGGCGTGCGCGTGGTGACGGGGATTAGCTTTGGCTTCCTGTTCTACGTATTAGATCAGATTTTTGGCCCGCTAAGTTTGGTATACGGTTTGCCGCCGATTCTGGGTGCGATTCTGCCGAGCGGTGCATTCTTCGCCATCAGCTTGTTCCTGCTGATGAAACGCCGGTAATGTTGGATGGTCGCCGCCAAAGGCGACCTGTTTATTGAAGGTGCTGAACCCACCCCGGCACCTGCGACAACACATACAAAATCAGCCCAATCGTCCCGCCAACCAGCGTGCCGTTAATGCGGATAAACTGCAGGTCGCGGCCGATATTCAGCTCAATTTGCTGCGACATATCGCGCGCATCCCAGCTTTTCACCGTATCGCTAATATGGCGCGTCAGGAAGGCAGCAAACTCCGGCGCCACGCTGCGTGCGGCATCTTCCAGATGCTGATTCATTGAGGCGCGCAGCGCTTCGTCAGCCGCCAGCGTCTCGCCCAGCCACAGCGCGGCCAGTCTGACGCGCTCCTGCACCCGTGAATCCTCACTACTTAGATCGTCTTTCAGCCAGCCACGTAAATCCTGCCACAGCTCGCCAATGTAGCGATTGAACGACTCATCTTCCTTCAGCCAGCTCTTGATGTTTTCAGCACGTTCCGCCATTTCAGGATCGCTTTTCAGCCGCTCAATCAGCCGCTGCACCGCGCGGTCGAAGCCCAGGCGCAACTCATGCCCCTGATCGAGCGCGACCTGATCGAGTATCGAATCCACCGCATTCGCAACCAAATCGGCGCTGTGTTCGCCCAGCCATTCGGTTGGTAGCATTTTGGCTTTGATCGGATGTTCGCGCTTGAGCCAGCGCACAATCTGCGCGGCGATAAACTCGCGCGTACCGGGCTTGTGCAGCAAGCGCAGCAGCTGTTGTACCGCCGCATCCAGCAGCTCCTGATGGCGATTATTTTTCGTCAGGCTATCCAGCAACAGCGCGCTGGATTGGGTAAGATCAACCTTATCCAGCGCACGATGCACCGCACGGCGCAGAAAGCGCTGAATGCGCTGATCATCGGTGAGATCGAGAAAACCGCGCATCACCTGTAACAGATGACGACCAATGCGATCGGCGTTGCCCGGCGTGTTCAGCCACTGCGCCAGCATCTGCGACGGATCGTGGCGGCGAATCAGCGCCAGCAGCGAATCGGTATCGAGGAATTTCTCCTGCACGAAGCGACCCAGATTCTCGCCAATGCGATCTTTATTGCGCGGAATAATTGCTGTATGACGCGAGATAAACGGCACCGGCACGCGCCGGAACAGCGCCACCACGGCGAACCAGTCGGCTAATGCGCCGACCATCGCCGCTTCTGCGATTGCCTTCAGCCCAAGCACCCAAAAGTTGGCTGGCAGAAACAGCGTCACAATAAAGGTGGCTGCCGCAATCAGCAGCAGTGACAGCGCCAGACGTTTGCTGCGCTTAAGTTGTTGGAATTTATCCATAGTTCCTTAAATACCCTAAACAATTCGAGTTGCAGGAAGACATACAGCTAACGCACCTGCGGCTTGAAGTATGCCGGGTATTAGCGACGGCGGCCGCCAAGAAGGCTTCCTAATACACCTCGAATGATCTGATTGGTGACCTGGCGCGCGGCACTCTTCGCCACGCTCTGCACCACGCCGTCGCGCTTGCCGCCGCGTGGGCCAGTGGTGCCGAACAGAATGTCCTTCAGACCGCCGAGAATACCGTCATCAACGGCGACCTTGTTGCCTTTGGCTTCCGGCGCATTGGCTTGCTGCGTGGTGGCCTGCACGCCTTTTTGCAGCATTTCGAACGCCGACTCGCGATCGACTTCGCTATCGTATTTACCGTACAGCGGCGAATTGTTGATCAGGCCATTGCGTTCATCCTGCGTAACCGGCCCCATGCGCGATCCGGGCGCAATCACCATCGCCCGCTGCACCATCGATGGACTGCCTTTTTCATCGAGAAAGGAGATCAGCGCTTCGCCGGTGCCGAGCGCCTGAATCGCCTCGACGGTATCAAACGCCGGATTGGCGCGCATGGTTTCGGCGGCACTTTTTACCGCTTTCTGATCTTTCGGGGTAAAGGCGCGCAGCGCATGCTGAACGCGGTTGCCGAGCTGGCCCAGCACGTTATCGGGAATATCGGCGGGATTCTGCGTGACGAAATAGACGCCAACGCCTTTCGAACGGATCAGGCGAATCACCTGCTCAACTTTCTCCAGCAGCACCGGTGGCGCGTCGGTAAACAGCAGATGCGCTTCGTCGAAGAAAAACACCATTTTCGGCTTATCGAGATCGCCGGCTTCGGGCAAGTGCTCATACAGCTCGGCCAGCAGCCACAGCAGGCTGGTGGCGTAGAGTTTTGGCATTTGATAAAGCTTTTCTGCCGAGAGGATGTTGATAAAGCCTTTGCCGTTGCTATCGCAGCGCATCCAGTCGCGGATATCCAGCATCGGCTCGCCAAAGAAGTGCTCAGCACCTTGCTGCTCCAGCGCCAGTAATCCGCGCTGAATCGCCCCAACGGACGCGCTGTTGATGTTGCCGTATTGCGTCTGGAAGGCTTTGGCGTTGTCGCCGATGTATTGCGTCATGGCGCGCAGATCTTTGAAATCCAGCAGCAACAAGCCCTGATCGTCGGCGATGCGGAAGATGATTTGCAGCACGCCCGATTGCACGTCGTTAAGGTTGAGCAGCCGCGCCAGCAGCAACGGGCCGAGATCGGATACCGTGGCACGCACTGGATGGCCTTGCTGACCAAAAATATCCCACACCATCACCGGATTTTTCTGCGCCTGCCAGTCGCTGACGCCAATCTTCGCCAGACGCGCCAGCAGCTTCTCGGATCCTTCGCCTGCGGCGGAAATGCCGGTGAGATCGCCTTTCACATCGGCCATAAACACCGGCACGCCGATATCGGAGAAGGATTCCGCCAGCTTTTGCAGCGTAACGGTTTTGCCGGTGCCGGTAGCGCCGGTGATCAAACCGTGGCGGTTCGCCATGTTGGAGAGAAGATGCAGTTGAACGTCAGGCGTTTGGGCAATCAGTAACGGAGTGGTCATGATTTTTTCGCTCTCAGGCAATAGGTTATGCCAGAAGGATAGCAAGCGGCGCGCGAGGAGGGAGGAGGATTGTGCCGAAAAAGGCGTAATTATGTGCCTGCTGTCCCCCATCCCGGCCTTCCCCCGTGAACGGGGGAAGGAGGTTAGGTGCGCGCTGCCCCCCATCCCGGCCTTCCCCCGTAAACGGGGGAAGGAGATGCTGCCACATGCAGCTTCTGAACGAACATATGGCAGCATCTTCCTCCCCCATTTATGGGGGAGGACCGAGGAGGGGGAAAGCGAGCACAATTTTGGTGGGAGGACCGAGGAGGGGGAAAGCGAGCACAATCCAAAACTATTTCTGCACCGTATCAAAAAACAGCAAACTCACACCAATCCCTTGCTGCACATGATTCACGTTGTTCCGCACCGCAACCTGCTGCGCGCCCTGCAGCGTCACCACGAACGGTGAGTTCTGCTGCACGGTTTTCTGCAAATCGGTATAGAGCGCACGGCGCTTAACCGCATCGCTTTCACCGGCCGCTGCGCGGGTTTTCGCACTCAGATCCGGAATATCCCAGCCGACGCGCCACGCCAGGGTTTTGGAACCGCCCGGCACGTTATAGGCAAAGGCGCTGGCGTTGGTGTTTGGATCGACATAGTCTGCGCCCCAGTAAATGAAGATCGACTGGAAATCGCGACCGCGCATTTTGCTCCACAGCTCCGATTCCGCCACCGGCTGTAACTCAATCTGCACATCCGCTTGGGCGAAGCTGGCCTGCAGCGCCTGCGCCACGTCAATATAGGGCGGCTGATTGATCACCGTCAGCGCAAACTTCGTCCCCGGCTTGATGCCGCCTTTGGCTAAAATCTCTTTGGCTTTCGCCACATCGTAGTGGAACGGCTGATCGTCCAGCGCGCCGTCAAAGCCCTGCGGCAGGAAGCTCTGATGAATGCGGTACTGACCTTTCAGCAAATCCTTCGAGAGGGTGTTGTAGTCCACCAACCAGCGCGCGGCTTGCCACAGCGCCGGATTGCCCAAGGCCGGTTGCGCTTTATCTTTGGTATTGAAACCGAGGTAGTAAACCAGGCTGGAAGGGAAGGCTTCAATGCGCAGATTCTTGTCGCTCTTCAGCGCATCAATCTGATCCGGGCCAAGCTGATACGCCACATCAACATCGCCTTGCTGAATCAGCAGACGACGCGCACTGGCATCCGCCACGCCTTTAAGCAGAATGCGTTTCAGCTTCGGCTGCGGATTCGCTTGTTGGTTAGCGCTCAGCACCAGCGCCTGCTGCGGCACATATTGCTGAAGGATAAATGCGCCGCTGCCGGCGGAATGGGTATGCAGCCAGCCGTTGCCGAGATCGTTATTGGCGACGTGTTGCTGCACGGTTTTGCTATCCACCACCGAGGCCACCGGCGCGGTCAGCAGGCGCAGCGCCAGATTCTGACCAATCTGCGCTGGCCACTGAATCTCCAGCTGATGGTCATTCAGCACTTTGAACTGGCTGGCGATGTTTTCATTGGTCCAGCCAAATTCGGCGAGGATGAAAGAGGGCGCTTTGTTCAGCTGCACCGCGCGCGTCAGTGAGAAGATCACATCCTGCGCCGTCACCGGATTGCCGCTGGAGAAGTGTGCGTTGGGTTTGATGTTGAACACTAAGCTGTGCGGCGTGCTGCCCTGTTGCCAGTGGGTGGCCAGCAGCGGTGCCAGCTTCTGCGGATCATGACGATCTGCCTCCACTAATGTTTGGTAGATGTTGCGCTGCACGCTGTTACTGACGGTTTCGAAGCTTTCAGCGGGATCGAAGCTAATAATGCCGTCGAGCGGGACGGCGACGACAAGGGTATCTTTCGGTGTGGCGGCGTGCAGTGCAAAACTGCTGCCCCATAAAGCGACGAGCAAAATCAGTGAGCGCATTATTATTGTCCTGAGTGATAGATAAATTCACTCTATCTCTGCCGTCGCTTTGGCAAAATGCCGGTTTGTTCTGAGCTGTGCCGGAATATTACAATTGATTACCTGGGGGAATTATTGCGTTTATTTTGTGCGCGACTTGTCATTTCCGCGAAATAGATCGTTCATCTGCTGGTCAATAAAGTAAATAAGATGTTATAAATGAGAATAATTCTCTGGTATGGAAGTATGATTTTTTTTCATTGATTCATTTCTGCGATTATTTCTTTGCGCGATAATCCCTGGTCAAATGCCCACTGATTCGTGCCACTTTCCCATCAAATGTACGGTTAAACCCTGTTTTTTCGCCTCGAAAGCCTTTTACCAAGCCTTAACCTAAATTCAACATGATGACTGAATTTCATCAAAACACATCCATAATTGAATTTTTACATTCTGAAATACCTATATCCCTAAGATTGCCAGGTTATTTACCGATTTATAAAGCTATTAACAAAAATAATTATCTTTCTTAGCAAGTGAGAGTCGTCGCGCCATGCTTCTAAATAAACCGACCACCAGACGTAAGTTTTTACTTGGGTCGCTTTTGGCTTTGCCATTAAGTGACCTGGTATTTAAGGGATTGACTGCGGCGCAAGCTGCGGAAATGGCAGCACCCGAGCTCGCCGACTATAAACCGATCTTTTTCAGTGCCGATGAGTGGCAATTTATTCTGGCCGCAACCGATCGCCTGATTCCAGCCGGCGGCAAAGGTAAAGCGCCAGGTGCACTGGAAACCAACGTGCCGATCTTTATCGATCAGCAACTGCACAGCCCAGAGTTCGGGGCAGAGATCTACATGCAGGGTCCGTTCAACGTGCATGCACCTGCCACCATGGGTTATCAAATCCCGTTCACGCCACAGCAGATGTACCAAACCGGTATCAAGCTGGTGAATCAGTGGACGCAAAGCAACTTCCAGAAACCGTTCCATGAGCTGTCACTGGAAGAGAAAGATGCGGTGCTCACCAAAGTGAACAAAAACGACGGCATTGACTTCGCCGCCCTGGGCGAAGAGAACCTGAAGGCCTCGCAGTTCTTCGGCCAACTGCTCTCAGATACCAAACATGGCTACCTCGCTGACCCGATGTACGGCGGCAACAAAGGCATGAAAGCCTGGATCGCCATCGGCTTCCCGGGCGCGCGCGCCAGCTTTACCGAATGGGTTAAGCAGCACAACGTGCCGTACCCGCTGGGACCGGTCAGCCTCCTGGGTGAAAGCGCGTAAGCACACCCCCGTTTTTGGTATGTGAGACAGGATTAACATGGCACAGATTACAAAGAAAGAAGTCGACGTCGTCGTTTGCGGCCTCGGCTGGGCCGGCTCGTTGATGAGTATTGAACTGGCGATGGCGGGACTCGACGTGCGCGCATTAGAGCGTGGTGGCGAGCGTGATTACCCGGATTTCGCTTATCCGAAACCGGCTGATGAATACGCCTACAACGTGCGTAACAAAGTGTTCGCTACGCCAAAAGAAGTGGCGGTCACGGTGCGTTACAACAGCAGCCAGACGGCGTTGCCGACCCGTAAATGGGGCGCGTTTGCGCCGGGAACCGGCGTGGGCGGCGCGGGCATGCACTGGACGGCGGTGCTGATTCGTCCAACCCCAACCGACCTGAAGCTGAAAACCTACGTCGATGAGGCCTACAAGCCGGGCATCCTGCAGGAAGATATGCGCGTGATGGACTTCCCGTTCACCTGGGAAGAGATCGAGCCGTATTACTACAAGTTTGAGCTGATCTGCGGTCAATCCGGCACCACCGGTAACCTGCGCGGCCAGATTTTGCCGGGCGGCGATCCGTTTGAAGGTCCGCGTTCTGAACCTTATCCGTTGCCTGCGCTGGAAGATACGCTGAACAACGTGATGTTCAAAGAGGCGGCCACCAAACTCGGCTACCATCCGTTCCCGAACCCCTCTGCGTGCGTATCACGCGCGTGGAAAAACCCGTACGGCAACCAGATCGCGCCGTGTAACTACTGCGGCTACTGCTCGAAATATCCGTGCCTCAACTACTCAAAAGCCTCACCACAAACGGCGGTGATGGATGCGTTGAAACGTATGCCGAACTTCTCATACGAAGTGCATGCGGAAGTGGTGAAAGTGGTACTGCATGACGACCAGAAAACTGCCAAGGGCGTGATTTACTACGATGTGAACGGCAACGAAGTGTTCCAGCCGGCGAAGATCGTGGTGCTCTCCAGCTTCCAGCTTTATAACGTACGCCTGATGCTGCTCTCCGGTATCGGCAAGCCGTATAACCCAATCACCGAAGAAGGTGTGGTGGGGCGTAACTATGCGTTCCTGTCAAACGGCGGCGCAACCCTGTTCTTCAAAGACAAAAACTTCAACTCTTACGCCACCGCCGGCGCCACCGGCCAGATGTTCAACGACATCTCACCAGGCAACTTCGATGGTCCGGGCCTTGGCTTCCTTGGCGGCGCCAAGATCCACAGCTCGCAAGCCACCGGCACGCCAATGGCTGCTGCGCTGCCGAAAGGCACACCATCGTGGGGCATGGGTTACAAAGAAGGTCTGGAGGAGTGGTACAACCACTCCATGAAGATCAGCATCACCACTACCTGCCAGTCGTATCGCGATATCTATCTGGATCTGGATCCGAATTACACCGACCATCGCGGTCAGCCGTTGCTGCGCATGACGTTCAACTGGAAAGAGAATGAACTGAAGCTGCAACAGCACCTGAAAGGCATCGTCGGCAACATCGCCAAAGAGCTGAACCCAGACAGCATGAGCATGAGCTTCCTGCCAATGGGCGCGGACTTTGACCTCACCAAATACGTTTCGACCCACAACGTGGGCGGCGCGGTGATGGGCGATAACCCGAAAACTTCTGCACTGAACAAGTACCTGCAGAGCTGGGATGTTCATAACGTGTTTGTACCGGGCGGCAACGCCTTCCCGCAAAACTTCCAGGCGAACCCGACCGATACCATCGGCGCGATCACCTTGATGGCGGCACAAGCCATTAAAGAACATTATCTGAAAAATCCCGGTCCACTGGTACAGGCATAAGCGCATGAAATTAAAATCATTGTTAATCGCCAACGCCGTGCTGCTGGGCAGCTTTGCACTGCAGGCACACGCGGAAGATGAAGCTCAATTGATCAAGCAGGGTGAATACCTGTCGCGTCTCGGCGACTGTATGGCGTGCCATACCGTTTCCGGCAAAGGGGATTACGCTGGTGGTTTGGCGATTGAGTCGAATCTCGGCACCATTTACTCCACCAACATCACGCCGGACAAAGAGCACGGCATCGGCAACTACAGCGAGCAGCAGTTCTCGGATGCGGTGCGCAAAGGCGTGTTGCCGAACGGCTCGCGTCTCTATCCAGCGATGCCGTATCCGGATTACGCCAAAATCTCCGATGCCGATATGCACGCGCTTTACGTCTACTTCATGAAAGGCGTGAAGCCGAGCAGCGAGCAGCCGCCGGAAACCGATCTGAGCTTCCCGTTCAGCCAGCGTTGGGGCATGCGCTTCTGGAACTGGGCGTTTACCTCTGACAAGCCATTCCAGCCGATTGGCGGCGCGTCAGAAGAGGTTAATCGCGGTGCTTACATCGTCGAAAGCCTGGGGCACTGCGGCAGCTGCCATACGCCACGCGGCCTCGGCATGAATGAGAAAGCGCTGGATAGCGGCGACGATCAGTTCCTTGCCGGTGGCAGCCTGAACAGCTGGGATGTGCCGTCACTGCGCGGTCTGCCGCGCTGGAGCGAGCAGGAGATTGTCGATTACCTGCAAACTGGTCGTAACGATAAAGCGGCGGTGGGCGGTGAGATGAAGTCAGTGATTGAGCACTCGAGCTCGCACATGACAGATGCCGACTTGAAAGCGATTGCCTCCTATCTGAAGTTCCTTGGCGGCAACCCGGCGCTGCAGGCGTATGACGTGAAGAAACAGCAGGCGACGGAAGCGAAACTGACCGCTGCGAAAGGCTTGTCGGAAGGTGAGCGTCTGTATATCGACAACTGCGGCGCCTGCCACTTTGTCACCGGTAAAGGTGCGCCGGGGATCTTCCCGGAGCTGGATCAGGCGACCATCGTCAATGCCAGGGATCCAGGTGGTTTAATCCACACCATTCTGGCCGGTGCGCAGCAGCCATCCACCGAGAAAGCACCATCAACGCTGGCGATGCCGGGTTTTGCTAAGCGTCTGGATGATGATCAAGTGGCTAAACTGGCGACCTTCATTCGTCAGGGCTGGAGCAACAGTGCGCCAGCGGTGACGAAAGATCAGGTAGCAGAAGTGCGTAAAACGTTGAAAGGCGAGTAAATCGCTTAAAACTGTGCGATAAACCGCGCCGCTACGGATAGGCGCAAATACCGTAGCGGCGCAATTCATTGCGCGTCTTTTAACGTGGTCTCAATGATAATTGTGAATCACTTCTAACACGCCGTTAATCACGAACTGCACGCCCATACACACCAACAAAAAGCCCATCAGACGTGAAATCGCTTCGATGCCACCTTTACCAACCAGCTTCATGATGGCGCCCGAACTGCGCAGCGAAATCCACAAAATCACCGACACGGCCAAAAACGTCAGCACCGGCGCGACGGCAACCACCCATGCCGGGAAATCTACGCCCGATTTAACCGTCGACGCGGAACTGATGATCATCGCAATGGTGCCCGGCCCCGCGGTGCTCGGCATCGCCAGCGGCACAAACGCGATGTTGACGGTTTCACGGTTGCTGTCGGTCGCGTCCAGTTCATCCTGCTTGTGCTCGGCTTCGACCGAATGCCCGACCGGTTTCGCCGGAAATAGCATGCGAAAACCGATAAACGCCACAATCAATCCGCCCGCCATGCGCAGGCCGGGAATGGAGATGCCAAAGGTGTGCAACACCGCGCTGCCGGCATACCACGCCACCATCATGATCAGGAACACGTAGATCGAGGCCTGCATCGCCTGGCGATTACGTTCCTGGAAATTCATCTCTCCGGCCAGGCCGAGAAACAGCGCCACCGTGGTCAGCGGATTGGCGAGCGGCAAAATCACCACCAATCCCAGCCCGATGGCTTTAAACAACTCCAGCATGAAATGCCCCATTTGAAAAATTATTCGATAATCGCACGGCTCGTAGCGGCGCAATTTATTGCGCGTTAAGAGGATGGAGAGTCGGTCAAAACCGCGCGATAAATCGCGCCGCTACGGTGTGTGCGTTCATTGATTAGTGCTTCGGCGTATCCAGCGCCTCGATCAGCTCAGGGAAGAAATCCTGCAGCAGCTCAGGCGTCATCAGTTCGGGATAATTGATTAAATGCTCGCGAATGCGCTCATTCACATCCGGCAGCAGGCGTTGGGCGGCGTCTTGCGCACTGATCTTCTTCTGCTTCATCAGGCGCAGCACGTCATCCGGCAGATTGTCTTCATCTTCAACTTCATCCACACCTTCGAGATCGTCCAGCTCATCCAGCAGATCCATCAACGCTTCAATCTGCGGCGTGCGTGACTGGTATTCGGATGGCTGCTCGTTCTCCAGATAACGCAGCAACGCGCGCACCGGTGAACCATCGGGTTCGGCAGGCGGTTCGTTGGCGAACCAGGTCAAGAGATCGTGCTGCGTCACCTGATGGACGTGATAACCGTTATCCACCAACTCATCGGCAAGGATATCGGCGGTATCGTGCTCAATCAGGCAAATGTGGGTGCGATTAGGCGTGAACTGCTCCAGCCACTGATAGATCTCTTCAATTACGCTGTCGTCGTAAATAAAGTGTTGGCTGAGATAGCTGTCATCCTGCTGGTGAACGCAGATGTGAATCTGGTCGGGATCGAAGTAAATCGCAATGTTGATGCCTTTCATGTGCGCTGTCCTGTGTGGTGCAAAATCTCACTATAGCCTCAGGCAGCGCAGATGAACATGGTGCCGCCAGCAGCATGAGCGACTGGCGGTAAAAATTAACGTAAATCAGCACGATCCAACCCATAAGCGCTGTCCAGTGCACCCGGCGTCATCTGCGATAGCACCATCAGGCGATTCCAGGTGTTGATCACCGCGATACAGAACGTCAGCTCGCTGGTCTCCACTTCGGAGAAGTGCGCGCGCACCTCGCTGTACAGCGCTTCGTCGATGCCGTGATCGCCCAGACGCGTCAGCGCTTCGGTCAGCGCCAGCGCCGCTTTCTCTTTGACGGTGAACAGCGGGGATTCGCGCCAGATCGCCACATGATGCAGACGCAGCTCGCGCTCGCCGTGCAGTTTGGCCTCTTTCACATGCATGTCGACGCAGAACGCGCATTGATTGAGCTGCGAGGCGCGCAGATCGACCAGATGCTTCAGTGAGGTTTCTAATGAAACGTTACTGACGTTCATGGAGAGATCGGACATGGCTTTGACCAGTGTCGGAACGGTTTTGAAGTGGTTAACGCGTGCAGTCATGTTTTTATCCTCAGGTCAGTCGTTTTTCAATGCGAAGGTGATGCGGGCATCTTAAACTTCCATGTCTGAGTGAAAAGGGTCAAAAAACGTAAAAACAGGTAGGGCATGGCGTGGGTTATAAAGAGATTTATGCGCGATATCGCCAGCAGATTCTTGCAGGGCAGCTGAAGCCGGGCGACCGCGTACCGGCGATCCGTACGCTGGCGAGTGAGTTGCAAGTGGCGCGAAAAACGGTGGAAGCCGCTTATGAAATCCTGATCGGCGAAGGCTATTTTGTCAGTCAGGGCGCGAAGGGCACGCGCGTTAATCCTGAACTGATTCTGCCGGAAACAACCGGGAAAACGGCAGTGCCTGCGCCGCCAGTGAGCGCGTTAACCCAGCGTGAGAGCAAAGGCGAGCTGCGGCTTGGCATCCCGGCGCTGGATGCGTTTCCGCACAAAAAATGGCTGCTGATTTCCGGCAAAGCGGCGCGCAGCCTGCGCGCCGATGAGATGATTTTGCCGCCGGTCATGGGTTATCAGCCGCTGCGGGAAGCCATCGCCAGCTACCTGAATATTTCGCGTGGGCTTAACTGCCAGCCGGAACAGATTTTCATCACCAGCGGCTATCGCGCCAACCTGCGACTGATTCTGGCGGTGCTGGCGCAGCCAAGCGACAAGGTGTTGTTTGAAGATCCCGGCTATTTCTTCGGGCAAAAACTGCTGAAGCGCATCGCGCCGAATCTGCATTACGTGCCGGTCGATCGGCAAGGCATGGATGTGGATTATCTGCTGCGCTATCACGCCGATGCGCGTTTCGCCATCGTCACGCCTACGCATCACAGCCCGCTGGCGGTAACCTTATCGCTGCCGCGCAAACATCAACTGCTGGAGTGGGCACAGCACAATGACAGCTGGATTATTGAAGATGATTACGACGGCGAGTTTCACTACACGCGCAAAGTGATTCCGGCGCTGAAAAGCCTGGATGTGCACGATCGGGTGATTTACACCGGCACCTTCAGCAAAACCATGATGCCGGCGATGCGCGTGGGTTATCTGGTGATGCCGAAAGAGACCATCGCGCGCTTCAGCGAGTTGGGGGAAATTCTTGAAACCGGTATGTCGCTGCTGCCGCAAAAGATTCTGGCGCAGTTCCTGAGCGAAGGGCATTTCTATCGCCACATCAAAAAGATGCGCACGCTTTATCAGCAGCGACGCCGCATGATGCTGGATGCCTTGCAGGCATGTTTCCCGGATGTGTTTGATTTTGAACTGACGGATGGCGGCATGCACATTGTCGCCTTCCTGCCGCGCGGCACGCAGGACACGGCGCTGGCGGAGATTTGGCAGCGGCATCAGCTGCGCGTATTGCCGCTTTCTGGCTGGTATATGCAGACACAGAAACGCTATGGCCTGGTGATTGGCTATACCAACATTCGGTCGCTGGACCAGGCGCGGGAGTTGTTGCAGAGAACGGTGCTGGAGACGCGAGCGTTACTGGACTAAAGAAAAGGCGCGAGGGACAGCTCGCGCCTTGATATCGGCGCGTCCTTACATGCCGATATATTTTTTGCCTTGCTTCAGAACCACATCGCAGGCTTTGGTTTTCAGCTTCTCACCCATCGGCGAGTTGCTCAGACTTTGCAAATTCAGTTGCTGACCGTTGCCAGTGTTAAGCAAGCCTTGCAAACCCTGCTGGTAATCGGTTTTCTGCTCTTGCGCGGTGGTGCTGTTCAGGCCGAGTTTGCTCAGCACCTGATCTTTTACCGACTTCACGTTGTTATCCACCACGTTGTGCTGCACGCAGTAGGACATCACGCCTGCGGCGTTGGTCATGCTGTTGGAACTCACCGCTTTATCGCCGCCGTTGAGCAGGCCGGTAAGCGATGAGAGCGACATGCCGCCATTCTGCGTGGTGCTGGTGTTGCTGGTGCTGTTGTTTTGCTGTGACAGCTGCGATGCCGCGCTGCTCAGCTGATCCTGCCAGCTTGCTGCAGATGCGCTCCCCGCAACCATGGCTGCCGCGATGCCCCATCCCCAAATCATGCGTTGTACTTTCATCTCAACCTCGTTGTCTTTTATGTTCTGACTGCGTCAGTTTTGGTTAAGAGAGGTTTGAATTCGGAAAGTTCCAGTTAACCGGGCTGATTGGGGAAAATTGGGAGCGTTCTGGATTTAGGTTTTTGGGATTCGTTTGATGGGATCGATGTTATAACAAGCAGTTATCCGCGAAATGCTGTTTTTTTCAACGCTTAGCGCACATCCCTAACGATTCCGGTTGCGCACGCTGTTCGTAACGGTATAATCGCCAACGTTTTCCGCATCCTCTTCAGTGCCGAAGTGGCGAAATCGGTAGACGCAGTTGATTCAAAATCAACCGTAGAGATACGTGCCGGTTCGAGTCCGGCCTTCGGCACCATCGGAACATCAATAGACGTCAACGGACGTCTTTTTTTGTGCCTGAAATCCAGTATCCGCAAGGCTTTCCTCGCGTTTTCACTCAACCTAAGTCAACCTGATTCAATCTACATCAACTTACTGATGCGGGTACAACTGCGGGTATATCCCGGTTCGATAATGTTTGTACCCACACAGAACCCTTGAAAGGATACTCATCATGGCTCTGAGTGATGTGAAAGTTCGTTCGGCTAAGCCTGAAGCAAAAGCCTATAAACTTACTGACGGCGACGGCATGGTTTTGCTGGTTCACCCTAACGGCTCCAAATATTGGCGGTTGCGTTATCGCTTTGGTGGTAAAGAGAAGATGCTGGCACTAGGGAAGTATCCTGAAGTTTCGTTAGCTGATGCTCGATCGCGGCGAGACGAAGCGCGTAAGCTCTTAGCTAATGGCGTCGATCCCAGTGAGAACAAGAAAGCCGTTAAGGTAGAGCAGGAACAAGAGGCTATAACGTTTGAGGTGGTCGCCAGAGACTGGCATGCCAGCAATCAAAAGTGGTCGGCATCGCATAGTGCTCGTGTATTGAAAAGCCTGGAAGATAATCTCTTCGCTGCTATCGGTAAGCGGAACATTGCTGAATTGAAGACACGGGATCTGCTTGTGCCCATTAAGGCTGTGGAATCATCCGGACGACTCGAAGTCGCCGCCCGTTTGCAACAGCGAACTACCGCGATTATGCGCTTTGCTGTGCAGAGTGGTTTAATCGACTACAACCCTGCACAAGAAATTGCCGGTGCGGTTGCTACGGCAAAAAGACAGCATCGTGCTGCCCTGGAGCTTAACCGCATTCCTGAATTGCTTTACCGCATCGATCACTATTCCGGAAGGCCATTAACCCGATTTGCTGTCGAACTCATGTTGTTGGTTTTCATCCGTTCAAGCGAGCTGCGTTTTGCCCGTTGGACAGAAGTGGATTTTGAAACGGCTATGTGGACGATCCCTGGTGAGCGTGAACCGCTGGAAGGTGTAAAGCATTCTCAGCGTGGTTCAAAGATGCGAACTCCCCATCTTGTTCCCTTGTCACGACAAGCCTTAGCCATTCTGGAAAAGATCAAAAGCATGAATGGGAACCGAGAGCTGATTTTCGTGGGCGATCACGATCCGCGTAAACCCATGAGTGAGAACACGGTTAATAAGGCGCTGCGGGTGATGGGCTACGATACAAAAACGGAAGTCTGTGGACATGGCTTCAGGACCATGGCGTGTAGTTCTTTGATTGAATCGGGATTGTGGTCGAGGGATGCGGTAGAAAGGCAGATGAGCCATCAGGAGCGTAGCTCTGTTAGGGCTGCCTACATCCATAAAGCGGAACATCTGGGGGAGCGCAGGTTGATGTTGCAGTGGTGGGCGGATTATCTGGATGCGAATCGGGAAATAGGGGTAAGTCCGTTTGATTTTGGAAAGTAACACCTAAATATTTTTCTATCATGAATTCGCAAGATAAATGAGAATAATCATGATGTTAGTGAGCCCATGATGCATAGCGGCAATGACATCGTGAAAAAGTAGTACGACGCTACTATTGCATAAATTCTCTGTAACCTGTTATAGTCTTCTCACTGACCTAGTACGACGCTACTACCTAGGTAAGAGAGGGAGTAAATAGCAGTTGCCGCTGCTATTTACCCGAAACATTCTGATTAAAACCGCTCTGAGAGGCTCTAACAAAATGAACGAGAAAAAATATCAATCCCTGCGTAAAAAGTCAATAAGTAAGGGGGGGAATATGGCTTGTATTGTTATGCTGGTACACGCGCTCTCCTTTTCCTCATTGCAGATGGATTTAGATGTACGTGTGGGGGATGTGAATTGGAAACACTCGATTGTGCTTAAAACTACTGGAGGAAAGGGAGAGTAATCTCCCTAACTTACTTATGCATAAAATTGTTACATTAGAGAGTGTTGCTGAGATCCGCTTAGGGATGCCCTTTAAATCGGCAATACAAGATGCTGGTGAGCAAGGCTCCTGTTATCTTATCCAGACGAAAGATATTGGACTTGACGGCATTTTAGATCTAGGTGCTTTAACCTCTGTTATCCCAGAGGGTAATCCTGAGAAGCATTATCTTTTCCCTAATGATATTTTATTACGTCTGCGGGGGCCTGTGTTTTCTGCTGGGATTATCGAAGGAAATTTAGGCAAACCAATCATTACGTCCAATCAGTTAGCAGTAATTAGATGTAATGATAATCTAATACTGCCACATTATTTACATTGGTATATAAACTCTACTTCTGGAAGTAAACATATTCGCAGTTTGAGTGAAGGTACGAGTATTAGTAAACTTAATTCAAAAACAGTTTCTAAAATGACTGTTAAACTCCCAAATTTGGGGGTTCAAGAAAAGATTGGTTCTATTAATAGAAACTGGAATAAACAAAAAACAGTTTATAATTCACTAATACAAAATGGTGATATGCTCTTTGATGGTATATGTGAAAGTATCATTAATAGCGAGGAGTTAGAAAATGAGTGAGATGAAGGCGCTTCATGAATCACTTTTACTTGCTTGTGATTTGTTTAGAGGGAAAGTTGACTCATCTTCTTATAAAGATTATATATTTTCAATGTTATTGCTGAAATATATTTCTGATGTTAAGGCTGACTATGAATATGATTTAATTAATGAAGAATATTCTGGGTTGTTAGAGATTGTTTCTCGAGTACCAGAGGATGCGAGCTTTTATAAAATATATCATGAGGCTAAGAATCATGGTGATTATATTGGAGAGAGGATTGACGACTCGCTGAAATTAATTGATCAGGCTATTGATTCGGTCTGTCAAAGTAGAGGTGGTTATTTATTTGAGTCTATACAATTTGCGACGGTTAATTTTGGTGCAAGATCAGCGAGAGATCGAATGCTTGTTAATTTACTCGCTATTTTTGCACGTCCTGAAATGAATTTTGGTTATATTCAAGGTGGTAATGAAAAGATAAAAGTAGCATGTAGATATCTTTTGGAAAAGATTGCATCTGACTCGGCGATGAGGGGTGGAGATTTTTATACTCCAGAAGGTATTTCGTTACTATTTGCAGAGTTATTGCAGCCTAAGGATGGAGATAGTATTTGTGATCCTACTTGTGGATCTGGTTCTCTTTTAATTACCCTAGGGGAAAAAATAAAAAAATCCTTTAAAAGCAATAACTATACCTTGTTTGGTCAAGAGGCTAATAGATCCAGTTGGGCCTTGGCTAAAATGAATATGATTATCCATAACGAAATTAATAGTCGGATAGAATGGGGGGATGTAATATCTAACCCTCAGCTTCTGGATACAGATAATAGATTGATACAGTTTGATGTAGTTGCATCTAACCCTCCATTCAATATTATCGGTTGGAATCATGATGATTTAATACATAATGATTATGGTCGTTTTAATTTAGGTTTTCCACCTCAGTCTAAGGGTGATTATGCCTTTATTTTGCACATGATTTCAACACTTAAAAGTGCAACTGGTAGAATGGCCATACTGGTATCTCACGGGGTATTGTTCCGTGGAGGTCAAGAGGAGAGTATAAGGAAAAATTTAGTTAGTGAAGGGTTGTTAGATGCGGTAATAGGTCTACCAGATAGGTTGCTTCTTGGTACAGGGATACCATGCGCTATTTTGATCTTCAGGAGAGATAAAAAACATTCTAATGTTGTGTTCATCGACGCATCTGATTTGGCTAAACCCGTAAAGGGGCGCAATTTAATAACAAATGAAATCATTGAGAAGGTATCAGAATGCTACTTTGAAAGAAGTAGTATCAGTAATTTTTCATATGTTGCTTCTTTTGATGAAATACAAGAAAATGATTTTAATTTAAATATATCTCGGTATGTTAAGAAGCATGAAGAGCAGGCTTTTGTTGATCTTGAGAGCTTACGTCAACAGCGTGAGGAACTACTATCAACATTGCATGAATTAGAAAGAGAAATGAAAGATTTTATTGATAATTGATGGAGATGGTTGATGCAATAGTATCAACCATTTTCTGATTAAATTTCAATATCCCCAGTAATTATAAGCCAAGGGCATCTTATTCAACTTAGCTCTGTGTTCGCGCCAGTTAGGTAGGTACATGTTCATCAGGCCGATAAAGCGCTCGTTATGTTTGCGTTCGTGCAAATGAACGAGTTCGTGAACCGCAATGAATTCAAGGCATTCAGGAGGCTTTTTAACCAGTTCCAGATTGATCCAGATACGTGCGGTTTGGGGGTTACAGCTACCCCATTTAGTCTTCATTCGCTTGATGCCAACAAAACTGGCTTCAGCCTTTACCTCTTGCTGCCATTTTGCCATTAACTTAGGCAGTCTTTGTTTTAAAATACCGCGATACCACTGGTTAAGAACCGCTTCCCGCTGGGCCGTATCATAATGTGGAGGTACTTTCATGCGTATCCAGCCACCCTGTAGTTTCACTTCAGCGGGCTTATCCACTAACACTACATCCAGCCGATACCCTCTTCCCCAAAGATAGTGTGTTTCGCCACTACACATTTCTCGTTCACTCTGGCGCGGCTGAGCCTGAAATTGTGCTTGCTGCTGTCGAATCCATACCAGCCTTCTGACAACAGCCATCCTGATAGCTGTGTCTGACAGTGAGACGGGAGCCGATACTCTTACTCGGCCATCCGGAGGAAGTACGCTGATATGCAAGTTTTTGATTGGCTTACGCTGTAAATCAAGAGTGAGCTCACCAAATGTAACCAATGGCATCAGCGGTACTCCTTCTGTGCCTTCACCAGGGCCATTACATCGGCGACCGTCACTGAATAACCTTTGATCTCTTCAGCGATAGCGAAACTAATCTCGCGTTCTTTAAAACGATCCCCATACCAGTCGGCCTTTTTGGTGTGACGCACTGCAGTATCTATCTTTATCACCAAGACTTCATCCTGCCCGAGGTTGTCATACAACGCTTTCTTAGCGAGAGTATCAATGCTTGCTGGATAAGTACTTTTACTTCCAGATTGCGGATGTTTTACCTGCTTTGCAAGTTCGCGTACCTGTTCCAGGTACTCCTGATAGGAGATAGCCTGTTGACGACGAAGGGCGATCAGTTCATCAAGCAATACCGACATTTTTTCGTAGTATTTCGGGTTGACGGGGTTTTCATCAACAATAGTTCTGCGAACGTTATTTTCAATCGCTTCAGCCATGGCCTCCTGGTTGCCACGCATGTCGGCTGGAAGTCCATCCAGTGCTTCTTCTCCGCGTTCAATAATTAACTCAAGCAGTCCTAGTTCCTCAAAATCCATAAGGGTTTCACTAGGATCGGCATCCACCCAAAGATCCATCATCTGCCGCATCCCTGGCTCGAATTGCTTCATGTCCACGAAATCGCCACTGGCTATTTTGATTTCATCGCGGACTTTTGTGTAAAACTCAACATCGATGCGGATTTGAGCTGCCTGCTGCTCGCTATAACCAGCATCTGTTAGTTCACCTGCCAGATTGGTAAAAGCACGGATAAGCTTCGCCACGGATTGATACAATGTTAGACGTAAAGCTTCTTTCTCAGATAACTGCTCTATCGACGCCCCTGATTCCCCACAAAAATAATGCTGATAGTCAAGTTGATTGCGTGGCATTTTTACTGGTTCGCAAAGGGTGCGAACGGCATCCAGAGCACCATCAAGATCGATTTTGGCTTGTTGCAAACGATCTTTCAGTAAACCGGCTACATCTTCTTTGTCGTAGCCGTCAAAGGCTTCTGCGGTGTAGTCCTGCACTGTTTTTTCCAATGAGCGGAAAAGGTCTTTATAGTCGACAATATAGCCGTATTCTTTATCTTCACCATCCAACCGGTTAACGCGACATATCGCCTGGAAAAGGTTGTGATCGGCCATTTTCTTATCGATATAGAGGTATGTGGCTGACGGAGCATCAAAGCCAGTCAATAACTTATCAACGACTATCAGAAGGCGCATCTGGCCTGGTTCTTTGATGAAGCGTTGTTTGACCTCTTTTTCGAAATCACTCACTCGTTTGGCTGCTTCAGCCTCAGGTTGTTCAAAATACTCCGCAAGCATTTTGCGATAGATGTTGTACTTGGCCAGTTTCTCAGTCAGTCCTTCGCCGCTCTCCTCACCTTTAATCTCACTGGCATTTGGCTGGTAGCTCGTCACAATCGCACATTTACCGGCAAAACCAGCTTCACTAAACATCTCATAGCATTTGCAGGCTTGATAGACACTGGAACAAACCAGCATGGCGTTACCTCGGCCGTCGGCTAGTCGTGGTTTTTGTTCAAAATCTAGAAGGATGTCAGCTACAATCTGTTCCAGACGCGAGCGGCTCGACAACAACTTCTGCATCGAAGCCCATTTCTGCTTGAGTTGCTGTTGGCCAAGGCGAGAAAGTTTAGATGTCTTAGCATCAAACCACTGGTCGACTTTTTTCTGAGATTTGACCCGCTGATCGATGTCACGAGCTTCGTAGCGCAGGTCCAGTACAACCCCATCATTGACTGCTTCATCAAATTTATAAGTGTGGATGTAAGGCCCGAAGACCTCCACTGACTTCTTCTTATCTTTCTTCATCAGCGGGGTACCGGTGAAACCGATAAATTGTGCATCTGGCAAAATGCTTGTCATTGCCGAATGCAATTTGCCGGATTGGGTTCGGTGGCACTCATCCACAAACACGAATAATTTTCCCTTCGGGCTAAAATCTGCAGGGATATTTCGTTTCATTTGTTCGATAAAATCGTCCGTGTCAGCGTCTTTGTCATCCTCCTCCTGACGACCAAATTTATGTACTAGCGAACATATAAGCCAGGGTTTAGTTTGATTCAGACGAGTCACCAGATCTGCGCCGCTTCTGGTGCGAAGGATCTCTTCTTCCACACCGTTAAACACTTTCTCGATCTGCTCATCGAGTTCTGTTCGGTCAGTAATGATTAAAACTCTGCTGTCGGTAACATTTTCTCTAATCCACTTTGCCAGCCAAACCATTGTCAGACTTTTACCGCTGCCCTGGGTATGCCAGATAATCCCGCCTTCATTGCGTTGAATAAACGGTTTCGTTGCAGTGACGCCAAAATATTGGTTATGACGGCAGGTTTTTTTCACTCCAGCATCGAAAACGATAAAATCGTGGATCAATTCCAGCAGGCGCTGTTTATTGCATATCTGAGCCAGGTGACGATCAAGCATGTAGGCGTGGGGGGATTCAGCGGCTTCTTTCCATTGAAGGTAATATTTCTCCGGCGTTTCAATTACACCATAGCGAAGCCCTTCTAAATCATTGCCGGCCATCACCAGTTGGATGGTAGTGAAGAAGTTGCGGATGAATGCTTTTTGCTGATTATCGAGGTTTTGGCGGATGCCCTCTGAGACTGACACTGTAGAGCGTTTTAGCTCAATGACACCAAGCGCAATACCGTTGACATACAGCACTAAATCCGGGCGCTTTTTATTTTCGCCGTTATAGGTTACTTCTTCAGCTATAGCAAAGTCATTGGCATCTGGATTTTCCCAGTCGACCAACCACACTGTTTGATTCTGCTCACCTGCACCTTCTTTATCCTTTACGCCGTAGCGCAGAAGGCGATACACCTCTTTGTTTGCATCATAGAGGATACGACCTTCACCGAGGCTTGCGGCTCGATCCAGCTGCCGTAATGCTCGGGCGATTAGGACTTCTGAAACGCCGCGTTTTGTTAACCAGGCAGAGACTAAACCGGGTTCAATGTTCCGGTTGTCTTCTCGTTTATGCCAGTTACCAAGATAGTGATAACCGAGATGTTCGGTGAATAACTGGATAACACGTTTTTGTGTCATGCGTTCACGTTGACCAACACTGTTCATAACACCTCCCTAAATACGCTATCACTACCACCGGCACTGCTTAACACTGCCAGCATTTCCGCTTCGTGAGTGGCGATTTCCTCTTCCCCCCACTTATTGTTCTTTTTCATCAACTCGACCATGGCGAGCAGTTTCAGGCTATCTATTTCATTCCGTTCAAGACTCGCTTCGAAGTGCTCTTGCTTTTGTTTTGGCTGGAAATTACTCAGTCGCGAATTCTTGCTGTGGCTAATAAGGCAGAGGTTGCCGAAGGAGTGCAACGATGTATCTGGTAATGTCTTGTAGCTATCCATGGGGTGTTGAGGATAGAAATGCTCTACCGAACTTCGGAAGGTAAATTCAAAACGTTTGACTACCTCTGTTTTATTTCTGTCACGACACCAGAGTAAGTAGTCTAAGTAATTGAATATCAAGTTGTTTGCTATCATCCCAAAGCGCATCTTCTTCTTAATCTTGTCCGACAGTACCACAGGTTGGAGATGTAGCTCTTTACCGTAGATAATCTCAAAATATGATTTTGGTTCTTGTTCTGCCAGGAAGTTTTGAAAGACAAACGAGGAGGCGAGATGCTCCAGATACCCGAGGTACTTCCTTGCATCTATCTGGCTTACAGCGGAATGGGCATTAAACAGATAGAACAAAGCCCCATTCAACCAGTGTTTGTAAACCAGAGTAGGGGTTGAAACGTGGAATGCGGAAAGCAGCATCAAAATCTGTCGGTTGATGCTGGTATTGTTACCCTCATCTTCATTAAACGTATTGGTATAACTTGTACTCTTCTCCGAATACCAACGCAGGCGCTTCAAACTCCAGCCATCGCTACCTTTGGCGAACTCTCGTTTTATCACGAACTGATCAAAAAGATATTTGCATTTGAGAAGTGCAAAGACGAAATCCTGTACTGCTTTAACCGGGTTATTCTGCTTTAATAACCGAAGTTCGAACTGTTCTATTAATTGTTTGTCGTCAAGCGGAACATCTACTCTGTTCTTACCTGTGTTGCTGCAAACACGCAACACATGGAGCAGGAAGTTGGAGAAGTTGATAACACTATTAAAACGCTCTGAGCTACCTTCATCTTCTTCACTTCTATCACCACTTACGATTAAAGATGACTTGATAATGTCAGCCAGTGTGCGGTTTGTTTGGTTCACTCTTGTGCCAAGCTCAGAAGCCGATGGGATAAGCAAATCAGCCAGGGAATTAAAATTAGTGGGCACAAATTCCCCCCAATTTTCCTGGCCAAATAACTGATGACGTTCGGTAGGTGTAAAACCGTACTGGACATAACGTTCCATGTTAGAGCAAGCATCCCAAACTCGTGAGAGGGTACTAAGGCTGCTTTGTCGATCTTGCTGGTCCGTTATCTTGTTGAGTGCAGCCATAAGTCGCGCTTTCACCACTTCATGCTTTTCAAGTTGCTCGCCACGGTTATTCATCACCTCAAAAAAATGGTTGAGGTCGGTATCGGCAGGCACTTCTATTCGGGCAATTTGTACATGGTCGAAAAGGTAAGTACAAAAATGGTTTAATGACTCACCAACTAGCTTCAAGTCGCGCAACACCTTGCCTATCAGCTCATAGCCATTGATCAACCCTTCGTTAAATTCCTTGCTTCGAAGCTTATGTGGTTCCACGCCTTGCCAGAGGCGGGCAAAGGTCTCACTGGATTTTGGTCTACTCTCGAACCCTAGGTTAATACCTTGGTACCAGTTCATATCCAGCGAGGATTTAGTGTGTTTTTTTAACCAGTTAGCAAGAAGGGATAGGGTAGTGAAACGCTGCTGTCCGTCGATTATCTCTGACTGCCCATCAGGGCGAGTGAACACGACCAAAGTACCGATGTAGTAAGTTTGAGGGAGAGGGCTATGCAGGCTTTTTTGCTGGTAGTCGAGTATGTCCTGCACAAGTTGAGTGATCTCACCTTCTCCCCAGGCATAGTTACGCTGGTACATGGGGATAAGATAACGAGATGCATCACCCAGTAATGATCTGACCGTAAAGGATGTTACCTTTGCATCACTCATAGTAGTTCATCTCCTTGAACAGCCTCACCAGCTCGTCTTGCTCATGGTTACCGGTACGGCGGTTATTATTATTTTCTGAAGCCCGAATTGTGAGTAATGGTATAGATAGCACATCACCAGGTACTCTGGCTTCTTTGATTATTCGGAACAGATTATTTTCCAGTACGTACTTATCCATAGTCGCTAGCTGTACCACTTGCTGCCGAATTCGGCATCTGTAGGCCCAGATAAAGCTTTTTTCAATTGCTGCAGATAACGACTGCCCGCCAAATTTGTCGATATAAAAGATCAGAGCACAATCAAACATGGTGCGTATATATTGATCTCCAGTTCGATAGCGATTTCTATAGCAATTTAACGTTATGAGTATCTCAGCTGCCATTTCATCAAGAACCACGCCCTGAATCATTAACGGCTTTTGAGTATGAGTGCTGGCATGCTCACTGGCGATAATTGCCGATACCAGTTGCTGGTAGTATTCCGCCATTTCGAAAAAGCGTCTTCCATTGATAATCATCTGATCGAGATGGAAAGGGAAACGCATTTTCTGGCCATCAATCTTGCGCTGGTATTGATTGTTATAGTCATCCACAAAATGGTGAGCCATACGCAAAGATTCCACATAAGGAAACTGACCAATCTGATCAAGGTTGATCCCTTTGAATAGGCCGACTTCATTCTTACCAAAGAAACGCGCTGAATTTCCCTGCGACCACTGACGTACCCTGTAGAGATAAGATGCGAAAAGATTAGCCAGGTCATCACTAGGTAATCCTTCCCAATGGGCAACGGATACAGCTTTTAATTCTACCTCATGGCTGGCGAATTCACGTAGATGGAAGGCTTTAAGCAGATCGTGAGGATCCAGATCCCGCCCACGGGCATTTTGTGAGTCGAAGAACTGAAAGGCTTCAGAAAGGTCAGTCAGCACAAAGACCACCAACTGGCAGCGGTTGAGGAGAAAATCAATATGTTGCTCGCTGAATTCTCGATGGCTAACCCTACGTTTTAGCTCCTGATAATTCTGGTACAGATTGTATTCCGATACCTGACTGACAAAGCGTTGCCGTCCCATAAAACCTTCAACGGAGGGCTTTAGATGGGTTAGCGTTTCCTGTAAATCCTGACGTTCCAACTCAGCAAATCGGGTTTCGATAATGGCCCATACTGCCAGCATTAGTGTCAACGTTCGTTGCTGACCATCGACGATATCCAGTCTATGTTCTTCATTACTCTCAGGCTGATGAAACACTACTGAGCCCAAGCGGTAGGCCGATTTATCGAGATGACTGTTTATGTCCGCCAACAGTTCGCTGATATTTTTCACCGTCCATTTATAAGGTCGTTGATAGGCTGGAATTGCTATGTCGGTCAAGTTAAGAAGACCCTTGACCGACAGTACTGTCTTATCAAGGGCATGTTTCATAGCTGCTGGTCCAAAGGTAAACGGATACGTCCGGTCAGCAATTGTTGCATCATTCCTTGTTTTATATCGCGGACCTTGGCTAGTTTTTTTTCTAATGTAACGAGTTCAGCGTCCATATCTGAGAGGACGGTGGCTATGGCGGTTTGTTCTTCCTGCTTTGATGGTATAAGAACAAGAGTTTCGTTAATTAAATCGGTATTCAAGTTCATTTGAGATCCCGTTTGTCCTTGATTTCCCCACTTATCCTCCAGATTTTTTAAAACGTAATACATGTAATCTTGGTCGACAGATAATCCATTAAACACTACGAAACCATCGTGAATACAAAGATCTTTTTTAGTAATAATTGGTTTTCCGACAGTAGCACAGATACTCATAACCAAGTTATCAACTGGTACAAACCGGCTATGTGCAATACCCAATTCAGATAGGCTTTGGGTCGTATTAGTGAGGTACTTTTTTGTTTTAGATACATCAGAAATTCGAAGCCACCCGACTGATGAATTTCTATCAAACCAAATTGGGCTATCAATTGGTCTAGGTGATGCGCCTCGCTGGATTTTAGCCAGAGATCCTAGTTTGTCACATTCCCAATCTTCCGGGATTAGCCCCAACTCGCTGGTCTTATAATTTTTGAGTGTACCATCAGGATGTTTGGAAAATAGTGGTAGGCGAGTATGACCAGTCAGCAGTTGCTGCATGGTGGCAGCTTTGATGGCTCGTTTTTTAACGATTAATTTCTCAATTTCGGTAATTAGATCATCGGTATTGGATAGCACATTACCAATGGCGATCTGTTCTTTTAGCGAACTTGGTAGGGCAAGAGAAAAATTTCTTAATGTTGCTATTGTTATTTCTTGGAGAGCCGAGCCGTTCATAGATGCGAGGAGTCGGTCTGCTGAATCCTTACAGGACAAATATTGCTTTATATATCTTGAATCATACGAACTCTTTGGCGAAATTAACGCCACCCCTCTCGTGAGATTTGCACCTTGAGTATATTTATCAACAATAGCTATCTCGCCGACCTTACCTCGAAGGGGAATTAAAATATCATCCTTCTGAAGTACTGTTCTACGATAAGAAGCACTAATTTTTTCTGATGTTGTTATTAGGTTATCAGTTTGGATTTTTCCGTTTGATATATCGACAACTCTAATGCAGGGGACACCATTAACTACAGAAGGACCCGTTTGTACGATTCCATAGGAGATAGGTCTTTTAGGTTCAGTAATCATTGATAACGGCTCAACAGCCCAATCCTTGGGAATTACACCCACTTCCGTAAGTTTAAATCCTGCATGAATTGGTTTGTCGGTATGCATTTTACTCTGATTCTCCATCATACCCACTCCAGCCCCATCATCTTCAGATGAGCTGCAACTCTTGACTCTAGTTCAGTAACATTTTGAGTAAGAACGGGCAAAGATACGCTATAGCGCTCTTCCAGTTCTTTGACTCGTTTGGCCAACCGCTGTGTGACACGCTCAATCTCCGCTTCCAGAGCACTAGTCAGACTTGCTTTCCATTTATCCTGTACCACCAGAATTTTTATTTCGTTATCAGTGAGCTTTGGATAATAAGCGAATACAGCAAGATCCAGTTTTTCCTCTGCTTCTTTATGCGCTTTTTTGGCTTTGGTTTCAGAATCAAACAATGCCTGAGCAGATTTCAGTACTGCCTTTTCTTCTTTATCAGTGGCAACTTTAAGTCGTGCCTTAACGCTGGCAGCAGTCACTTTCTCTTTGTCGTTCATTGCGTCAGCAAGTAACCCATCTTCACCGCTGTTTTCTTCAAGGAAGCTTTCAAGTGTTTGAGCAGCTTCATCATAAGCGACCTGAAGTCGCTCAAGTTCCAGCTTCTCAGTAGTAAAATAGCGGGCCACTAAAAATTCTGGAGGCAACAGCTCAGCCTTATATTTTTTCTTGCCTATTACTAGATCCGGTGTTTCTTTTATTTTTTCGCCCTTTTCGACAATAAGCTCACGAAGCACTTTGCCCGCCTGCCAGCCATCTTGACTCAGAACATAAACATCGTCCTGCATCACTTCCATCCAGTAATCCATTAGTAACTGATAGATAGCATAGTTTTCGAGCAGTGGAGTATCTGTCATGACTTCTGAAGCATAAGCCGCGAGGAGCCGCTCGCCAATTTCTTCAATCAGCTGTTTCGGTGAGTCACCACGAGCAATTTCTTCAAGCTGACAGCCTGCAAACCACTTTTCGAAGGGTAAAAGTGCCCCAGCTCTGAAAGCGGCAAATTCCGGGTGTGCCAAGATAGTGGTCTTTACTTCACTTGCTTCGACTCGTGCATTGCTGTAATCAGGCCGGGCAGGTTCGAACAGTTCCTGACGTAAAGTCGGGAAAATTTTCCAGTAAACACTAAGAGCATCGATATCACGATCAGGGATGCCACCAGCCAAATGACCAGAAAGGTCGTGCAGGTCTTCAGGATTGCTGCTGTCGATATAGCGAGGGATATTGAGGTTGAAGTCGTTGGCCGCAATTTCTGACAGCGGGACCATGCGACTGAAGCGGGGGATTTCCTGCTCACGATTAAACGCATCGACGATTTTGTGAATGTCTTGGGCGCGTAGGCGGTTTTTATTGCCGTCTTTAATAAAGCCCTTACTGGCATCGATCATAAAGATGCCTTGCTGACTCTCTCCATTAGTATTGAAAGCTCGGAGCTGGGCATCTTCTTTATCGATGACAATAATGCATGCCGGGATACCCGTGCCGTAGAACAAGTTAGCGGGCAGGCCAATGATGCCTTTGATGTAACCCTGCTTGAGCAGATTTTCACGAATACGTGCTTCGGCATTGCCCCGGAACAGAACGCCGTGAGGTAAGATCACAGCACCTTTGCCGGTACTTTTCAGGCTCTTGATGATGTGCAACAGGAAAGCATAATCACCATTCTTTTCTGGTGGTGTACCCCAGACAAAACGGTCAAAAGTATCGTTCGCAGCATCCAGCCCGCTGGTCCAGTTTTTGTTGGAAAAAGGAGGGTTGGCTACCGCGAAGTCAAAAGTTTTCAGATTATCGTTGCTATCTTTCCAGTGCGGATCGGCCAGAGTGTTACCTTTCCAGATTTTAGCAGTGGCGTTGTCATGTAGGATCATGTTCATGCGGGCCAGTGCGCTGGTCGCATAATCCATCTCTTGTCCATAGATGGTTAGCCCCTTGGGGCCTGCTTCGTCACTGGCTTTCAACAACAGTGAGCCTGAACCACAGGTGGGATCATAAACGGTAGCATCCTGTGGTGTCTGCTTGCTGATGCCAATAACTTTCGCCAGAATGCGTGACACCTCTGCAGGAGTGTAAAACTGCCCTTTGGATTTACCTGACTCTGTAGCAAAGTGACGCATCAAATATTCATAGGCATCACCCAGCAGATCGTCCCCGTCAACACGGTTGGCTGAGAGATCCAACCCTTCGAAGATTGCCACCAGCTTGGAAAGGCGGTCGATCATCTCCTTGCCTTTACCCAGCTTGTCTTCATCATTAAAGTCAGCGATGTCTATAACACCTTTCAGGTCGTTAGCCTCAGCCAGTAATCTGATGGTTTTGTTAATTTTTTCGCCAATTTCTTTGTTGCCCTTGAGAGCAATCATATCGTCGAAACTTGCACCTTCCGGCACTTCAATCATCGCGTAAGGGTTGCCCTTAGCTTTGTCGGAGACGTACTTCATAAACAGTAGGGTCAACACATAGTCTTTGTACTGTGAAGCATCCATTCCGCCACGCAACTCGTCGCAGCTCGCCCAAAGGGAGGAGTAAAGTTCGTTCTTCTTGATAGCCATATGGTGTCCGGTGAAAACAATGCATGTAACGCGGCAAAGAGGTGACGATACAATCGTCCAAATAGTTTCTGCCCCGTAAGAATTTACGAGAGAGTTTATCAAGTTGGTGGGGCTTCGACCATGGACGTCTGTACATCAAATTCAGATATTGCTGTAGATAAAAAGGTAAGTTTCACTTAGGCGTGAAGTAGGGAAATTATGGTAAAGGGCTATTCGGAAAGGGCTGTATTACATGTAGTGGCGTCCAATAAGCCGAAAATTACTTTCACCAAAACAGCCCACATTGCGGGCTTTATGATGTAAAGCATACTTCATAGTGAGGGGAGCTATTCTGCATTAATATTCGAACCGTTCACTATCCCTTCTGTTTAGTCTCGCGCTCCTCTGTTGGTCTCTGTCGAACCGTTCTTGCACTTCGCCCATTATCCGCGAGGCTGCAAGCGCAAGCTCCGGATTTCCGCTGTTGCGAAGCTCAGCGAGTAATGCCAATTTATCCTCTGCACAGACTGCTCTGGAGCCTAAGTCGTCATCTGCAGAGACATTATGCACCAAGCCCGATAGCACCGGTTCGGGTGAAGGAGCTCCTGCAATCAGGGCGTTGGCCAGGGCGGTCCACACGAGATGCTCTCCGGATTTTTCATACGGAGAAATCAGTGTTGCCAGGCATGGATAGCGGGTCCGAGGATCCTGCTGACACCAAGCCATTGTGACTGCCAGTGGCAGTACCGTCAGAGGCTGGGCTTTGCTGTAAGACCGCTGTGAAACAACGTCATGGAAGGCTTCATCAATGACGCCGGGTGCAGGACATAAGCGGTCAAGAATAACTTGCGGTTGGTAGTGACAGATGAGGCCGAGTACCTCGGTAAAGTCATAATCATGCAGAGTATAGCGTTCTGATGACCGGACAATGGCTGCCAGCAGGTCGCGCGCCTGCTCAGCAGAACACGCCTGAAATGCACGTTTCGCGATCGCAGAGATGTTATCTGTGGGAATATCTCTGGTCGGTACCGGATGCCCATAGATGATGGCGCAGATCCACCCACGCGCGAGCTCAAGCAGAGGCTCACTGCAGACATAGCCGTCGCGACCGTCATCATGAACTCGCATCGAAAGGATATCGAACGCAGTGGAAGGGCCATTGTGATGGCACCACATCAGTTGTAGGAGTTCGATGAGTGAACTGTCGGGGATCATGGCATGCCGCATGCCACTGGTTAATATTCGGTAGCCACTCACATCTTTTCCCGGGTCCTCAAGATGGCGCATAACTCGCTCAATGCTGTTTGCATCCATCGGTATGTGCGCCTGTATTACTGCAAAGTGCTTCTCCATCTCAGGCATGTGCATCCAAGCATCCAGAACGGCATGACAGAGTGCGGGAGCCTGGCGATAAACTCCCCTTAACGCACCACAGAGAAACACATTTTTAATATTATCTGCGCCTAGCCGGGCTACCTGGGGGTTAAGTTTCTTGCAGAAATCATGAGGGTCTGAAATCTCTTCGCCCAGCGCAGTCGAAAATTCCATCATTTGTCTATACTCGCTGTCCTCAAGCAAGGCACGGCAGATAATGCTGTCCCTAAGGTCTGGCGAGCAGGATGCAACGTTCCTGCCGAGGGTGGCTGCCTCTCTTAGAGCAACGTCATATCCGGAAGTGTGATTTTCCCCGTCCACATCCTTTTCCCCGAGGCCATAAAAACTCTGTTGTTGTGAAAAAATAAAGATGTTGAGTTTCTGTGCTAGGGTGTCCGGCCGGGTCAGTTGTTCGAGCAGCTGCAGAGTCTCCCGTTCTGCTTCGGTCTGTTTCTCGGCGTCGAAATGAATGGCCTGTTTGATGGTCGTCCACAATGCCTCATCACCCGGCGTGCCGACGAGCATTTTAATCAACGTGACAAGTAGGGGCTGTGCGGGTTTGATTTTCCATAACGATCTGAACCAGCTATGCACTATCCCGCACGTATCGCGGGATAGCTCCGGATGCCTGGTATAGGTAGCGATGAGAAAGTCCAGTACCCTGCAGAACCAGCCCTCGTAGTCGCTCCTCGTCTGAGGAAGATATCCAAAGTCACGAACCTGAGCCCCAAAGTCGAAGCCCTGAAATGAGGTAAAATGCGATGTTTTCAGCAGACTATTTAACAGACGCAATGCCAGACCCGTGCGTTGCTCGAGAAGCAGTGTTTCGATGATGTTAAGACGCATTGCTAACGGTGCATGGGTGCCGGACAGATGGATATGAAACAGGGTGCACAGAAGGTCGGTACTGGAGGCATTGTTTTTGTTTGTCTTCTCATTTTCGGCAAAGCGGCACAGCAGCCAGACACACTGCTCAAAATAGCGAGCCTCATAAGCCAGGGAGCGTAACAGACGAGTAATCACGGTAAATGCCAGGTTGTCACGCGTAAAGAACCAGCCGTCTGGCTCCAGGTCACCTGTTCGTGTAATAAACTCCAGTGTTTGCTCTTGGGCTACCGGGGCGACATTGGCAATCAGGGAAAAGGTTTCAGTGTAGTGGTCCTTTCCTTGGGCGAGCATCCTGTCAAATATGCCGTCAGAAGCCAGCATCTTACCAGCCATGGCTGCCGCTTCCTGGGAATCCGAAAGATAACCCAGCCGACGTGTAAACGATCTGAACAGACGTTCATTTTTATCAGGGGCCAGAACCGATAGGATCTGTGTGGCTGGAATGTCTTCCAGTGCTCGCTGTGCGAGTCCGTTTGCAATGGGGTGCGGAAGAATGGCCATCCAGTCTCCCCTAACTTGAGCCAGTCCCCGCCGTTGAATTTCACGCGCGCAGGCATAAAGTCTGTCATGATGAAGGTGGGCAATGCAGGCCAGATCGGTCAGTTCTTCACTGTATCCGTCCCCGTTAGCAAAGCGGAATGAATACACTATCGAGAGAAGTGAACCAGCTTGCATCAACTCCGGGCTAGTATCGTGCCGCTGATTAAAGAGCCTGCTGAACAGCTCGCTGCTCCTCAGTCTGGAAATATTCTCTCCCCGGCCGATGGTGGCAGCTAGCGCCAGTGCAACACGGGCATTCCCTCCCGAGAATTCTGCAATGGTACTTCGACTAGCCTGGCTGATGTCAGGGAAATAGCCAGATATTAAGGCCTCAATCAGTTCTCCGGAGCCGGCCTCCATCGAGATAACATCGGTGTTATCAGGAATATCATCCCGAACATCATACTCCACGGTCAGAAGACGGGAACGCGCAGGCCCAGGATCGGCGTTTAACACACTGTTCAGTGAGTTATGCAAGGCCGGGGCACAGTTGTCGACGACAACCACCGCCTCCTGTGCCGTGGATTTGAGTTTTTCCAGTAGAACATCTGGAGCTGGAAACGCTTGGCCTCCGGCATCGGTATAAAAAACAGTGTCGGGGGAGAGAGCTGCCCGACCGATGTTTGTTTCAAAGAGGGCCTGTACAAAGCGGGTCTTCCCGACCCCAGACAGTCCGACCAAGCGGAGTACCGCACCGGGCACAGCGAGCTTTTGTCTGATCGAGTCCAGCATCTCTTCAGCCGTGATTTTCCTGCCAGCATCGATACTCGCATCGCTGAACTTGACCTTATCATCAATAATATAACGTCCGTCAACGTCTTGCGTAGCGCCTGACCAGTTCTGGTATCCGCGCCAGCCACTGACCTGACTGCCAAAATGCTTCATTAGCCAGAAGTGCTGTGGGGTGATTTTCGCCGACTTAACAAAGTTCAGCACATGCTGATACACCTCATTCTGCCTCGAATCAGGTTTGCAGATCCCGTTATGATCAGCATCGACCATAACCATCTCTGCTTGGATTCCCGGGTCGGCACTGTCTGGTTTGACAATCTTAGCAAGCCCGTATAATTTTCGGCTTTCGCCGAGGACCAGACGCTTACCGGTAAAGGTGCGGTCCCAGTTGCGATACCAGACGTTGAGTTCGCGCAAATCGGGGTTGTTACGGTAAAGATAGGCCGTCATGGCTGACGGTCGTCCTCCGAGGCAGGCAAATGCCAGCAATCTTGCGGGTAAGGAATTACCTAAACTCGAGACATCAGAACCCTGATGGGGGGTACCAAGAAAGGCAACGGCGGTGATACTATTCAGCAGTACGCTGACCTCAGGCTCATCCTTTCGGTCACAGGCAAGCCGGATTATTTGTTTAATCAGCAATCCGCCCTGACTGTGACCGATGAAAATAACTTCTCCGCGAGTGATGTCATTCTGCAGAAGTAGCAATTTAAATATGTTCTGAGCCCGATCCTTCAAGCCAATGTCGGGTTGCAACCAGGTTAGGAGACTGGTTTCATATTCGACAGCCCAGATTCGCAGATCCGGATCATCCTGCTGTAACCATTCAGGCCAGAACTGACGTTTATCCATTCCGGCAGTCCAGGTTTTACGGTAATGGCCACCCAGACCGTGTATCAGAACAACATTGCGTTTTGCCCCTTCAGTACCTGCTATTAAATGAATAGTAGCCATCTTCCCAGTGTTCCTTGCATATGTTTAATCTAAATTCACGCTAGATATGATCATTCTTTAGATATTTGCTTAACACTCTTTATATCAGTAATCAGACTTCTTGACCCGCTCTCAAGATTACATATAGCTGTTAGCACGACGAATTAATCAATGGGACAGGCCATGGTCTAAATTCGTTGCCAGTAAGTCATAACAGAAATAAAAAGTAAGGGGAAAGGGCCCACACACAGGATTGCTTATGTAAAAAGAATCCTACTTTCAAGAGTCTACAAACTTTGTACAAAATTGATAAGACCTGATTCCAGCTGGCGTCTTGTTGCGCCATAAATTTCAAATTAGCGGCTGCGAGGCCCGGCGATAAGTTCTGGCAGTGGCATGTTGACGACGGTATTCTGCTGAATAACCCCGTCGTAAAAGTTTGCCCAGACTGCAGGGTTGGCGGCAAATTTCCCAGAAAAAAAGAGTCTTTTGGTAAAGAAAATACGACAGATATTGGATAGCGGCTGCTGCATTAACGCGTTTGTCATTGTTGATGACCGATTTGTTAAGCATAGTCTGTGTTTTGAAGGGGCTGGCGACCTGCAACTCGTCGCTATTAGCGCTGAGGTGTTCACTTCAGTGCGTTTCTCCCAGTGCTCACAGCACCGTTTCGGTTTGGGGGCATCTGGGATTTTCACATCGGCAAAGTTCTTTTTCCTTATGATGCGCCAGTGGCCGATTTCACCAAATCCACTACCGCTGGTGAGAACAACATGGTCTTCAGTTTCTTGTCCTTCGAATTTACTTTTACCTCTGGTTCCCGGTATGCGTAGTTCAAAGCTGCTTGCTTGTCGTGCTCAAACCACGGCACTTCATGCTGTGAGCCCACCTAAAGGATGAGTCCAGAGCCGCATGATATGCAGCTCCAGATTCTGGCTCCTTACGTGCATCGTTCAGACCACCGTTACCGTCGAGAGCGAGAAAGGATTTGGTGTACATAGTATTGTTCCTTACCGCCAGACGACACGCAGGGGTCAGCCGTCCCGGTACGAGCAGTGTGGTTGGATGTGAATGGCAGGTCAGTTAAGAAATATCAGAAGAGGGCTAAGTCTGTGCTGGATGTCATTACTGTCTGTTAGTTTTCACACTATGAGGTACTGACGTAAAAAAGTCAGAGTGACTGGCTGCTACGGGGTCTCCCGGTTAATGGGCGTGCAGGGACCTCGTTGCAGCCGTAGAGTAGCAGGCCATGCTTTTGCTGAATTTTGGTCATATACGCCAGTACCTGTCGGATGTTGGTGATACTGTCCGGATCGCTGTAACGTACCGGAATGTTAATATTAGCCTCGTAATGCTCTTTAAACTCACATCGGTGATACCAGCCTTCCCTGTTAGTGATATCACTCCAGTACAAACCGGCTTGCTGTGCCCAGGAATAGGTATTCTGAGTTTTACTACCATCCAGCCAGAACACGACATGGGCATGGTAGTGATGGTCTTCTGTCCATTCGATAACCCAGAAGAAACCGACTACTACTTCGAGTTGCACCATACGGTTCATCAGCTTTCTGACATCCCTTTCGAGCTGCCGGTGATCCCGCAGGAAAAACTTAGCGGTATGATCCTGGTAAAACAGATCTGTTCGGAGTGCCCGCAGGCAGGAATAGCGCTCTACCAGTTTGTCGATATGGTTGTTCAGGAGTGACTGTAGAAACCAGTCTGGCTCCCATCGTTGTTTGTTTTGCATAGGATGAATTTCTTTAGTGCTGGCGAGGACCAGTTGGTGGAAAGCATCAGGCCTTCAGGAAGGACCATGGCTGGGGGAACTGCATGGATTGAGGAATGGTTGTAAAAAGGGAGTGCCTATTAATTATATTAATTAACCTAAATTAATTTTCACTCCCCAATAACCCTCAAATTCCTTGCATGACTATGGATGAAGCCTAATTCAGTGGTTCCGCTGTCGTCCGCCATGCAAAGCAGACATACTCGTCCATCAGACTGGCAGCGCAGGGTTTTCAGCCTGCCGGTCATTGATCCAGATATCCATCTCCTTGTCTTTTTTGAACCTAAGGTTGTCGGTCCAGTCATCAAGGCAATTACCCAGCATCAAATCGTACCAGCATAGCCAGACCAGCTTCAGACGCAGCTCGCTACCGCTGAACTGCCGAAACAAACTGATGAGTTTATTTGCCAGAGGATGCTGTTTTAACCGCACGCACTCAGACAGCAAAATCCCCTCCAGCATGGGATGGTGAGCCAGCAAGTGTTCTAGGGTAAATAAACTGACGCTCAGGTCATCATTTACAGTCAGTGGGGTTGCTGCTCTGCCATAAATAATCCGGTGCAGGCACTGGGGAACAATAGCAATAACCTCTTCCTCTCCCGGAAACTTAAGGCTGCCAACCGTCAGGGTATGATGGTGGTAGATATTCTGGTGACACATACCCGATCTGACCGTCAGCTTCGTAAAATCGGTCAACCAGACCTGATAATATTTATAAAGATCTTCATAACGAGGCTTGTAATCTTTCATAGTTCATATTCCTTCTGGCTTAAATGACAAACAGCAGAAAACCTCCGGAGCAACCGGATAGTTATTATTCTGCTGAGGGGTTAGTCTGGCGGGAGGTTATTTACGGGACTGGTCGATTCGCTCCTGTAGCCAGTTTTCGACTTCGCTTTTTAACCATCGGGAGCTTCGCCCCAGCTTGATTGGTTTGGGAAAGATTCCGTCCTTAATGAGCTTATAAATCCACTTATCTGTCATTTGCAGCAGACTAGTGATAAATGCCATGTCAACGAACTGGTCTTCGGTCAGTAAAGGGCGGGTAGTCATGATTTGTATCTCCGGTTAAGAAAGGTCAGCCGGATTAGTGATGTTTGATAACGACCACTGCTCCGACATATCTACCGGGCTGATACGTAAAAAAAGCGAGGTACATTGACCTTTGATCTGCTCCCCGTATTCACATAGGTATTTATTTACCGGGAAGTCGACGCATTATTAATGCTTTTATCGCCTGGAAATGAATCATTGCCGGGGATCAACGGCTGTTGTAAATTAATCATAAAGAAGGGGGGAGCCCAGCCAGATGCGCAAAGCGTCAGGAGTAGTCTCTGGTGAACACGATTCTCAGCATTGACAGTGAACGCAGTGACATAAAAAAGTGACCACCACCCTATTAACATAGACAAAAAGACAATGTAATTCACATCAAAAAAATCCTATTTCCCCCGAGTTCATGTACGTGAAATGGATTGAAATTCGTACTGAAACCATGCTAAAACTTCTTTAATTTACGTTAAATCACGTAGTGATTTATGGATGGGGGTAGTATGGTTAAGTTAACGGGCAATGACCGGAGTAGGATACAGCATCTGGAGAAACGACTACGGGAGGCATTAGATAAGAATTTTTATCATCCTCCTGCCGGGGCAAGTGAAAACGACTATCGTTCATATCAGCAAAAAGTCACTATTTATCTTCGGAGTATTAACACACCCGAAAATAATATTAACGCCTTTCTTTCTGAAACAGATCGCCTTTATTCAGGGATGTTTCCATCTGAAAGTGATACAGAGTGGTATCGAAATGATCCACGGGCGAGCTTATGGCTGGTTTGTGAACTCTATGAGGAGCTGAAGAAAAATAAAGTTGAGCATAATGCCGATTTTTTATCACCGGAATTATTACAGCCAAGCCATAATGTAAGAGTTGATGCCATGCGTAGATGTATTAATGACTGGCCTTTATTTTTCACCACACAAAATGATTTCATCAAAGACAGAGGCATTGAATGGGCTAACCTTCTGGATGGTCATGATTTATTCAGAGATGTAAGATCAAGTAAAGTAGATGTTGGTTCATGGCTGAAAGATTATCTTAAAAATAATACATCAATAGGTTTAAATCGAATTTGCGGTGAGTCTCCAGAAGAAGTCATGGCCTGGTGTTATACCAGTTATTTCATTTGGAGAAAAAACAACCTGCACTTACCTGATTCAGTTGAGTTGTTTGACAGGAAATTTAAGGGCGCGTGGGCAACCCAGAAAAACAGAAACAAGAAGAAAGTTGAACTAAACCTGATAGCTCTGAATGTAAATATAACTCAAAAATCACGCGATATTTTAGCTGATTACTGCACATGCAAAGGTGTATCAAGAGACTCGGCTATTGAGCATGCAATTAAAACGGCACTCAGTAAATTTAAATAGACAACAGGTTTATTCTAACAGATTTCAGACAGATATTATCTCCGTGAATCCCCCGCCTCCTTTACCGGAGCGCGGGGATTTTTTGTTTTTCACGCTGAGAACCCTGTATGACTAAACCTCATGGCCTTCAGGCCCTTGAACAACCGCTGACGTCGCTTCCCGATACGCTTCGCCAGCTCATTCTTGAACGTATTAAGAACCTCACCCACTACGAGCCGGTGATTGGCATCATGGGCAAAAGTGGTGCCGGTAAATCCTCGCTCTGTAATGAACTCTTCCGGGGCGAGGTCTCCCCCGTTAGCGATGTGAACGCCTGCACCCGTGATGTACTGCGCTTCCGGCTGCGCAGTGGTCGTCACAGTCTGGTGATTGTTGATTTACCGGGTGTGGGAGAAAACGGGCAACGAGACCATGAATACCGCGCCCTGTACCGGCGTATGCTGCCGAAGTTAGACCTGGTGCTGTGGGTCATCAAGGCCGACGACCGGGCGCTGTCGGTGGACGAGCAGTTCTGGCACGGTGTGATGCAACCTTACCGGCAGCAGGTGCTGTTCGTGCTGAATCAGGCCGACAAAATCGAACCCTGCCACGAATGGGATACTCGTACCAGCACACCTTCATCACAGCAAAAGGCAAACCTAAAGGAGAAAAAGGATGCCATTACTGCGATGTTTCGCCCCAGTCATCCGGTCTGTGTGGTGTCCGCCAGCACTGGATGGGGCATTGAGGAGATGGTGGCAACCATGATGCGTTGTCTGCCTGACCGCGCCACCAGCCCGGTGGTGACACAACTGCGCGGGAGACTCTGCACAGAGCCGGTAAAGTCGCAGGCCCGTGACAGTTTCGGTGAGGCTGTGAGCCGGGTTTTCGATACCGCAGAATCATCTTCGTTCCTGTCTGTACCACTGAAAACGGTGATTCGTAGCGTGCGTGATGCGGTGGTGTCGGTCGCACGGGCCGTCTGGGACTGGATATTCTTCTGATATCGCAATTTTCTCTGCGAATGATGAACTTGTTGTTAATGATGTGTTGATTGTGGACACGTCCTTTCCATTGCGTTTTGTCATCAACTAAATCAGGAGAAGCATCATTATCTGTCAGACGAGCGCTCACAAGGCCGGGCTGCTCATAAAAAATAGTTCCGATGTTGTCCATACCCTGTCCACCCCTTCCTTTAAAGTAATCATTATTAATTCAGAGAGTTAACTTCTCAGGAGAAATTTTTCATGACGCTTCAGGAGCGGCGACATGACCGGCTTGCCGTCAGGTTGTCGTTGATTATCAGCCGCCTGGTGTCCGGTGAAACTCTGTTTATTCGCAAACTGGCAACTGAATTCGGGGTGTCAGAGCGCACGTTACGTCGTGACTTTCGGGAACGTCTGATGTATCTCGACCTGGATTATTACCAGGGGCAGTGCAGTCTGCGCTCGGATATTCACAGTACGCGGCAGGAAATAGATATTCTGACCTTTGCTCACCGCACGGGGCTGGCCGGGGTTTTCCCGGGCTTTGACCGGCGACTGGTCAGCAGCCTGCTGGATTGTGATGATCGACCCTGTCTGGTATGGCATCAGGACAGACCTCATCCCCCGGCAGGAAAGCTCTCCTTCTACAGGCTGGTCAGAGCTATTTCGGGATGTCAGCGCATCACCATTCTGACTGAAGGGGAGCGTCATGAGGCCGTTGCACCTTACCGGCTAATCGCTCTGGACGGTTACTGGTATCTGGTCGCTGAACATAACAGGCAATTACGTGTCTTCCGGCTGGATGAGATTCATCTGGTAAGGCCATCCCGGGAAACATTTATTCGCAGTGAGCTTCTCCATCAGTTGTCGGAGGATAAGCATTTTATCTCTGCCTTACCTCATTTCCGTTTTATTCAGCAGTCGCTGAATTCATTTTCTCCCTCAGAAAGTCGGGGGCAATCCGGACAAACTGATTAGAGATAGTCTCCATAATTAAATGTAAGGTTAATCTAATGAAAAAATTGAAATTATTGTCTTTACTGCCAGTTATATTGTTTCCCTTACTTATCGCAGGTAATGCTCACGCAGCACGTCCTTATAGCGGGTTCCTACCTGCGGCAGTGAATAATAAGAGTGGGAATATATTCTGGTGTGATGCCCACCGACAGGTCAGAAAACTGTGTACAGCGACGGAAGTAGATTCAATGGGATGGTTTATTGTTGTTCGCTCGAAACCTTCCAGAGATTGTCCGGGGGGAATATGGGGGTGGATCACTCCCAGTAAAGACTATGTGGCAACAGGGTATACCATTACGCCAGGTAAAGAATTCAATCTCACCATGAAGGATATGTGCAGTCCCGATATGAAAGTAACGTTCCGCCCGAATAAAAAGGACCCTCGTTATGACGATCTCGTCGGGATTTATGCCGGGAAAGAAGCGTTTCGCTACAAACAAATAAAATAATCCAACTGTTTTTTCGTTACTTTATTGTTTTAAACAACAAAAGCTTTATTACATGATTTGAGGACAACATTATGCGACTGCCTTACGTAATATTTACATTAGCTATGCTGGCTTCTGTATCAACAGCACAGGCTATTCCCAATATGTGGACGAGTGGTTTTGGGATGGGCGTGACCGAATATATCATTACCAGCCCGGAGAAGGTGGTGTTTAATCTGAATTGTACTGGCAATCCGGATGCGCAGAATATTCTGCAACACGGCGTTAATCTCAACCTGCCTGATGGGACATCAGTAAGTTCTCATGACGACGGGACGGAAATAACGGTCGTCATGGATAGCAGCCAGTATCCGTTACCTTCATCCCTCGGCTGGAGGAATGGCGATAACGCCTGGGTATCATTTATTGACGCCCTGAGCCAGGCTGCGAATTTTGATGTTTACGTCAACGATAAAAAAGTCGGCACCTTCAGTCCGGGTCTGAAGAATACGCAAAAAGAACTGTCTGACCTCAGTGAGTGTCGGACCACACACTACAGCGATTAATTATTCACATTTCAGACCTCTCCAGCCCGCTACGCACCAACACCAGATAGCGACAGGCCATGCTCCTTCGGGAACATGGCCTTTTTTGTTTTTATTTGATTATCAGATAAGGAGTTAGCTATGCGATTAGCCAGCCGCTTTGGCCGTATAAACCAGATACGCCGTGATCGGCCTCTGACCCACGAAGAGCTGATGAGTCATGTGCCCAGCGTGTTCGGGACTGACAAGCATGAATCTCGTTCAGACAGGTACACCTACATCCCGACCATCACCATCCTCGAAAGCCTGCAGCGTGAAGGCTTTGAGCCGTTCTTTGCCTGCCAGACAAAAGTTCGCGACCAGAGCAAGCGGGAGCACACCAAGCACATGCTTCGACTGCGTCGCGCCGGTCAACTGACCGGACATCAGGTGCCGGAAATCATTCTTCTCAATAGCCATGACGGTTCATCAAGCTACCAGATGCTGCCGGGGCTGTTTCGAGGCGTCTGTACCAACGGCCTGGTCTGCGGCCAGTCATTCGGGGAAGTGCGGGTACCGCATAAAGGCAATGTCGTCGAGAAGGTGATTGAAGGGGCTTACGAAGTGCTCGGGGTCTTTGACCGGGTGGATGAGAAACGCGATGCAATGCAGTCGCTGGCGTTACCAGTCCCGGCCCGTCACGCGCTGGCAAATGCCGCACTGAAGTATCGATTTGGTGAGGAGCACCAGCCGGTCACGGTATCGCAGTTGCTGACTCCGCGTCGTCGGGAGGACTACAGCGATGACCTGTGGACCGTATACCAGCGCGTGCAGGAGAACCTGATGAAAGGTGGATTGTCAGGGCGAACCGCTCAGGGGAAAAGCAGCCGCACCCGTGCTGTTACCGGTATTGATGGCGATGTGAAGCTCAATCGCGCCCTGTGGGTAATGGCAGAAAACATGCTCGCGTTTTTCGAGCGTTAAACAACCGTTCCGGCATAAGGAGATAGTTTAATGGATACACACAACCCTGAGTTCGCTGAGCAGGCAGCAATTACTGCCTCGGTGGTCCCTGACGAGCTACGCATCGGCTTCTGGCCGCAGCACTTTGGCTCCATCCCACAATGGATAACCCTTGAACCTCGCATTTTCGCCTGGATGGACCGGCTGTGTGTCGATTATCACGGCGGTATCTGGCGCTTTTCGACGCTCAGTAATGGAGGTGCTTTTATGGCTCCAGAGTCAGAGAGCGGTGAGAAGTGGGCATTGTTCAACAGCATGAACGGCAATGGTGCAGAGCTTACCAGTGAAGCTGCAGGGATGGTCGCCTGTCTGATGGCTTACAACCACCATGCCTGTCGCACCGAGTGTGACGCGATGACTGAACACTATTATCTCTTACGCGACTACGCGCTGAACCATCCGGAATGCAGCGCCATTATGCATCTAATCGACTGAGGAATACCTGACATGAATACCGCATTATCCCCGGTGTCAACGCAGCCTGAACTCTTTCCGCTGGCGGTTATGGCCCAGCATGGTTGCCTGCTCCCCGCGACCTCCGGATTGACACCTTATGCCCAACGGACCATTCGCCGCGCTATCAACCTGCTGGATAAATATCTGCGCCAGCCCGGCATGTCCTTTACCTCAAGCACGGCTGCCCGTGACTGGCTTCGGTTACATCTGGCAGGACAAGAACGGGAAGTGTTTATGGTGCTCTATCTCGATAACCAGCACCGTTTACTGGAGAGTGAAACGCTATTTGCCGGTTCGATTAACCATGTCCAGGTCCATCCCCGTGAGGTGGTGAAGTCAGCGCTTCGCTTCAATGCTGCTGCTGTTGTGCTGGCGCATAACCATCCATCCGGTGATCCGGAGCCCAGCCAATGTGACCGCAACATTACGGGCAGGCTTAAAGAAGCGCTGGCATTGGTTGATGTGAACACGCTCGATCATCTGGTCATCGGTTCAGAGGGCATAGTGTCGTTCGCAGAGCGAGGCTGGATATGAGGGCACTTCAATGAAATCTACTGACTCAGAGAACGATTTATTTCTCAAGTGGGGGCTGAATCGTAATGTGACGCCTTGCTTTGGCGCTCGTCTGGTACAGGAGGGAAACCGACTGCACTATCTGGCTGACCGTGCCAGCATTACCGGTAAATTCATTAACGCAGAATATTTGAAGTTGGATGAAATATTCCCGCATTTTATCAGCCAGATGGAATCGATGCTGACCACTGGTGAAATGAATCCTCGCCATGCCCACTGCGTCACCCTGTACCACAACGGTTTCACCTGCGAAGCCGATACCCTTGGCAGTTGCGGCTACGTATACATCGCCGTTTACCCCACTCAACGTTAACTACCTTCACAAGAGCAAATATGAAAACTCTACCTGCAACAACTCCGCAGGCGGCGACGCTATGTCTGTCGCCCGTGGCTGTCTGGCAAATGCTGCTTGCACGCCTGCTGGAACAACATTATGGACTGACACTTAACGACACACCATTCAGTGATGAAACGGTAATTCAGGAACATATCGATGCCGGTATATCTTTGGCCGATGCCGTGAATTTTCTGGTGGAAAAGTACGAACTGGTTCGTATTGATCGCAGGGGATTCGACTGGCAAGAACAGTCCCCATATCTGCGGGCAGTCGATATTCTGCGGGCGCGGCAGGCAACTGGTTTATTGAAAAGAAATCGTATTAGCGCGGCACAGTGAACATTGGGAATAGCCTTCCTGATTTACACTGCAGCTTTCCTTACTTATTTACTCATTCCAAAAAGCATCTGCCGATGCTGGTTGGTGCTTTTACTTATATGGACGAAATATCATGCAAATAGAAGCTGTAATTTTAACTGGGCACATTATCGCAAGTACAATCCGGGAATGCTGGGCCGTCGTTGTTGATGGTTTTGACGCATGCGACGAACAAGCTTATGATCCAGCTTAATTTCTTTTCTTCATGAAGGGACTGGTATGGGCAACAGAATGTGGATGATTCGTGGCGATGGCGGCAAGCTCTATGACGATTTTCGCGATAAGCAAATTGTAGGCATCGGTTGGTCTCAGCTGGCTCCATTAGTCAAACCCGGCCTGTCCCGAGCCCAGTTACTGGCCTTATACCAGGAGGCAGATCCCTTAACAAAGCTGGGAACAGCCCGTTCTGGTGCATCGCAGGTCTGGCGTTTTGTGAATGAGATCCAAAAGGGTGATTGGGTTATTACCTATTCGCCAGCCAATCGTACTTATCTGCTAGGTAAGGTTACATCTGATTTCCAGTACCACCCTGAATGGGTAGAAGAGGGGATGGGAATCGCTCGACAGGTTAAATGGAATACTGAAGAAATCGATCGCGATCGATTGTCTGTTGCTACCAAAAACACATTGGGCTCCACGCTGACGGTTTTCCAGCTTCCAGAATATGCTCTAGAAGAGCTTTTGCAGGATAAGAAACCCACTGCAGATGTAATTACTCAGAATCCAATTGTGATAGATGAAGATGAGGTCGTTTCTGATCCGCTTCGCGATATGGAAATGCTGGCGTTTGAGGGTATCAAAGATCGTATCAACTCTCTTGACTGGGATGAGATGCAAAATCTTGTTGCCGGAGTTTTACGCAGTATGGGCTATAAAACGCAGGTCTCACCTGCGGGAGCTGATCGGGGTAAAGACATCATTGCTTCACCTGATGGGTTCGGTTTTGAAAATCCGCGTATCATCGTTGAAGTAAAGCACCGCAGGGAGCAGATGGGAAGCCAACAGATACGCAGCTTTATCGGCGGTCGCCATAAAGACGATCGCGGGCTTTATGTCAGTACAGGGGGTTTTACGAAAGATGCTCGATATGAAGCCGACCGTTCGACAATACCACTGACGCTCTGGACACTTGATGATCTCGTCCGTGCGCTTATTGAGAACTACGAACAAGTTGATATCGAGACTAAACTTTTGGTGCCTCTGAAGAAAACGTTCCTGCCTGCCTGAGTCTTGCTTCAACAGCCATATCAGTGTTCTACTGGTATGGCTTTATACCCACTCGCGATGTCTATTTTTTGTACGGATCTTAACTTGTGGGTACAAGTGCGGGTACAACCATTTATTCCTGATTTTAAACTACATTGATATCAGTCTGTTGGGTGTTAAATTCGAGTCCGGCCTTCGGCACCATTCAATTTAATTTCTTATTAAACAGTGAGTTAGACGTAAAATTCTATCTCTCATGTATGTAAGAAATGATCTAAGTTTTCACCAAAAATTGCCGCTTAGTTAGTAGTGACAGATCTTCGGGAATACTATCTCATAGCGGCGTGTAGTTCCAAGCTTCAAACACGTACAGTTGTCAACTTGAAAAGCTATGACGCAGCCCACGCCTCTAAATATCCCAAAACAGTTTGATCGCACGCATTCAAGCCCGATGTGTGGCGTTTTCCAGCCCCAAAACAAGTCTATGGTGGTTCAACGTACCTGCATACGAAATGCAGGCTCTGCCAGCGTCTCACCGGCAGTTTCGGGATCGCAATAATCCCGAAAAGAATAATGAACAATGCGACCACCCAGGCGAAAACCGGGCGCTTAATGAAAAACTGAGCCATTTTACTCTCCGGCCTTCATGGTCAGTGTTGCAGGGGAAGCGGTTGAAATCACTGCCGCGACGTTCATGCCGTTGCCAAGCTTATCCATGCCCTGAACGACCACACGGCTGCCGGCAGGTAAGCCTTCGGCAATGCGGTAGGCGCCATGGATTAGCTCCCCGACACGGACGTTGATCTGGCGGGCCTTTTGCTCATTGTCAACCACCCAGAGTACAGCGTGACCTTCCTGATGCGAGACAGCCTGCTGGGGAACCATCAGCGCATCCTCATAATGCTGACGGGGGATCTCAACCCGCACAAACATGCCGGGCAGGAGTTCGCGATTCGGATTACTCACCTCGATGCGGACTATAACGTCGCCTGTCGCGGTATCGACGCTAATGCCGGAGAAAAGGATTCTGCCCGGCTGGTGATAGACAGCGCCACCGGGTAACAAAACCTTAACCGGCACGCCCGTCGTAGTGGCCTTCTGACTTGCCGACTGCTGGCGCAGCTGGTGGTAAACCCCGGCGGGCTGGTGGATGTCCACATAAATGGGGTCTGTCTGGTAAATGCGGGCCAGAGGAGTGCTGTCGCTGGCTGTCACATAAGCCTCTTCGGAAACCAGAGCCTGATCTATACGTCCGGATATCGGGGCCCCGACGGTGGCAAAAATCAGGTCGAGTTCTTTGCGCCTGAGCGCGGCGCTGGCCTGCGCCACATCTGCCGCGGCCTGTCGGGCATTCGCGATGGCCTCATCGAAACTCTGACGGCTCACCGCGCCCGTTTTCATCAGTGGCCGCAGATGGGCAGCCTGCTGTTGGGCTTTGTCATTGGCGGCTTTAGCACGCAGTAAACCGGCCTGCGCACTGGAGACTTCCGCTTCAAAAGGTGCCGCATTGATCTGGAAAAGAGGCGTCCCTTTTTTAATTTCTGCGCCCTGTTCAAACAGGCGGCGCTTAATGATACCGCTCACCTGCGGGCGTATTTCTGCTGTTTGCAGCGCGTTAACGCGGCCCGGAAGCGTCTCGCTGACCGCTAACACCTGTGGTTGAATCACCTCAACGGCAACCTGAGGTGCAGTGCTTCAGCTTCCGTAACGGCTTTATCATCGCAGCCTGTCAGCGCGGCAATTATGGCAACCAGAAGTAAAGGCAGAGAAAACAGTTTGAGGGACAACATGGGTTTCTCGTATTAAAGAGTGATGACCCATGTTACCGGACACGCGTTTATTCACCGTTGAGAGTGTGTTGAGATTGTGTGTAGAAGCAAAATGTTTTTCTCTATATAGGTACGTGTATTACCTGTGTGAAATGCGGGAGGCAAATGCAAAAAAATCCATATTTCCAACTTCAGAACAGCGTACGACCCGAGGGCATAATATCGCACCACTGTTTTTTGTAATACCAGTCTGGGTTATAGGCACCCAGAGAAAATATAAATTGCTTATCCAATGACGCGGCTAACGCTCTGGCGTGCTGGATGTTTTCCCAGAGCAAAACAGAGCCGACCCCCATAGATTTAAACTGCGGGTCGATACCGCCATTAAAGTCCTCGAAGTAATACCATGATGGGCACTCAACTTTATAGTTGAGATCAAAAGCGCAGGGTGAGTCATTGATGAATAATATTTTGCCAAAGATCATGTCTCTGAACATGGAGAACGTCTCAGTCAGGATCCCGGTGTCAGTGCACTTAAGACTGTTTTGCCACCGCAAATCGAACAGGCGCTGATAGATAGCCGAAAGTTCAGCAGGGGAAAAAGAAGTCACATCCTCAATTGTTCCGCCCGCTTTTGTAAATCGTCGCACCTCTCCGATACGCTTCTTAGCGGTTTTCACGGAAAAATCGGACTTGATGTGAGCCATTTTTTTCTTAAACAGATTGTGACGGATGCTGTTAAATATGACACCCTGAGAATGAGGTGATAACCGCTTGGTTTTAAAAGGAAGTATGACTTTTACATCCGCTTTTATCGGCAGGATAAGATCATCAAAAACAAAGGGAAGCGTTGAATTTTTATATTCCAGAGAGCGATTGACAGAAAACACGCCAGCAATGGGTTGCCCGTCTTGCCTTTTCATATAGTACTGAATACGGACGCCTCCACGCTCGGAAAGATAAGCGAGAACGCGGGGATGGGTGCACACGCTCCCCCCGAATGCAGTGTAAATCTGAGCATACGCAGAAAGCGTGCATTCTTCCCAGCCGGTATTTTTAAGTTTTAAATATGTTGTAAACATGCCAGTTACCTAAAGTGAAATACAAGGGGCCGCTTAATGATTTGTGCGCAAATATTTCATGACAGGCAAGGGTATAATTGATGAGTATTAAACAAGGGGTAAACAAATGCAGGGGTTTATTCTATAAATTGTCTTTTTTAGCTTCTACACATGTTCTACACACAGTCTGAACTGATCCTCAATAAATAAGCGCATAAAAGGTTCACTCACTAAATTAATTATTAGTTCGCAAAAAAATACAAATAAAGCTTGATCCTAAATGGAAAGAATTGTTCAAATCAGATTGTGAAATCAACAGGGTGGTAATGATTTTTAAGAATTGCTTCCTGCGCATGGAATATAAACATAAGCTAAATGAAAAAGTTCAATGAAGTATCTACACTGTTGTTGAGTCTGGCGATAGTTATTAGCTTTATACTGGTCTGGTTTACGACCTGATAAGTGATTAAATCGTCAGTGTGGGATCTAACGTCAATCCTTAATTTATCTTTAAATTCACCATAAATAATTAATTTATTTTTGTGTTTTTTTTGGTTTTTTTGTGTTCGGAAGGCGTTCTGTTAAAGCTTTCCTTTGATCAACCAGAATGGAATGGCACTATCATGAAAAATATCCTTATTACTGGTTCAACAGGTTTATTAGGGGGCAGGGCTCTGGGTATTGATTATCAAAAGGTTTCCTATAAACAGCTTTCTGACAGCAGAAGAACATTTAAGGATCTGTTTGGCCCGAGCAACGAACGGATCATGCTGCGTGCGATGAACCTTTACGGCCATTTCTCAAATCTGAATGTGGTGTTTGATAATTCTAAACTGCTGCAGCTTGGTATGAGTAAGCCTTCCAGGTTCACCGATTATCTGGATCGCTGCGTGCTGACAACGCGTGACGCGACAATTGCCGAACTGATGCAGGTCGATTTTAAATAGTCAGGTATCGGAAAAGCAATAAATACTGAAGCGTAAGTGGGGGCAGGGATCGATTTATGTCGCCCTGTTCATTATGAGCAGGGCGTCCCTGGAATATCACAGTTTGCGAACAACGTTAACGCGTAGAGGGCTAACCTCCAGCCAGATTGCCACACAGATCCCCGCAGCGCGGAGGTACTCTCTGTAGCGCTCAGGAACCCCTGCTGCTTAACAAATCTGCGTACCCGTGTGGAGTGCTGCCATAGCGTGTCAGCCTGTGCCTGTGTGAGTTGACGGGCCTTGCGTGCCGTTATGATATCAGCCTGCAACACGTTGACCCTTGAGGAAATATTCGCATCAAGCAGATCTTCGATGATGCCTCCCGTTTCCGCTTTGACGTTACGCTGGGCCTGCAATGCCGCAGGAAGGGTAAGTCTGTGCAGATTTTATGCCTGCCATTGCCTGGCTGGATACCAGCATAATGAGTCCTACTGTGAGATATTTCATGTATATGACCCTGTAGGTTTTTTTCGCATTGAATGTAACCTTCCTCCGGGGAAGAATGCGTGGGTACAGACCATGGTTGAGTGTCCTGTCTGATCTCACAGAGATAGGGCGTAATATTAAAACGTTTGGATCTCGGCTGTGAGCGAGATGCCGAAGTATGAATGTTTGTTTAACTCCACTGGCTTTTATCCGCTCTTATCCCAGTTCTTCGCGAGTTGGACCTTGAAAGTAGATGCTGCTTATATGACAACTACATGGCTGAGTCAGCAAAAAACGAACTGTTTCCCAGACTGAGTGCCCATTCATCAGACGTTTCTCCATTCTGGATTCTGTATCAAAAGACGTATCTAACCCTGTAAGTTCGAAATCCGGTGGATACAACCCGGTCACACGTATGTTTTCTTCGGACAACTGCTGTGACAGTTTGGTGATAAACCCGCTAAACCCATGTTTGCTGGCGAAAAAAGCAGGGTGCGCAATTGAATCCGTAAAATTCGGGATCCCACATGAAGATATAATTGAGACGATATCAGCATTGTCTGAACGTCTTAACCCGGGCAGCAGAGCCTGAGTCAGTAGAATCGAACCTGTCAGACCTGAACTGACGGTGTTGATAATTTCTGTGTCAGGCTGATCGTCTAATCTCCCTGACAACCACTGAGCAGCATTCAGGATTAAAATGTCTATCGGCTTGTTTGAAATTAACAACTGTGAAGAAAACTGAGAAATGGATTCAGGCCGGGTTAAATCACAGATATACCCTTTTGCAATGCCGCTTTCAGCAGTGATGCTGCTGCAGGTTTTTTAAATATCTTCAGCCCGCCGTCCGCAAAAATCCACCTCTACCCCCTCTCGTGCCAGCCACACGCACAGCGCCTGACCAAATCCCCCGCCGCCACCGGTAATAACAGCTCTTTTACCTCTCTGCATCTTCATTCATCCTTTTCCTGATGACTATGTGTGGATGTAGATATACATGAGGAAGTTAAGTGACATCTTTCAGTTAATGCCCTTTTTACATGAGGAACAGAAATAAGCTGCATTGCAAACTGTTTAGCGTGTGTCAGGGGATTAGCAATGTCCGCTTCTGGCACAAAGCGGACATTAGGTTAAATAAACGCGGGAGAAGGCGAGATGCTTCAAGCTCAGGTAACAACTTTCTAGCTGTAACTGGGCAGCATTTCAGCCATCCACAGGGCGTAAGAGCCAAGTGCACTCAATATGTAGAATGCGAGCTTTCGGCCACTTCAGCCCCTAAGCGCTATTTCTATCATTCCTATCGCGCTTACATTGAAGCCAACCGCCATAAGATTCCGCATAACATAAATATGTTTGACCTGCTACTTAAGAGCATCATTCGGTTGCGCGGGGCATCACTGACTAAAGCTTCACAAAAAGTCAGTGATGCAATCCAATCTCGATCTCACGGGAGAGAGCACGAGCGATTAGCTGCTAGGGTGCGATGAGCCCACAGCAATATGACTATATTTTCCGGCGAAAGCCGGTTTTTTACGTCCAGACTTCACCTGATATGAATGATAATCGTCACCCTGCACCAATCATTCACAGTATAAGGTTATGTTTCTAATCATAAAAATCAATAAGTGAATAATGTGAAGGATAATTATTAAAATCTTTTTTTAGGTGGAAAATGATTATGTGGATTTCAACCTTAGAACGAATCCGCCACATTAAGCAGGCTTTTACTTGAAACGGGCAATACAAAAATTTAGTGAAAGGATATCTATGAAGATTTCGCCAAAAAAAGCGGGGGCACATAAGGGGGCATTAACAGTGATGGTTTGTTGTTTTTTATTTAAAATCAAGTGCTTGAATTGATTGTCGAGTCCGGCCTTCGGCACCATTTAAAGATACGAGAACTTCCGTAACAGTCCGCAAGTTACTAAAATTAAAGCCGAAAGGCTTTTTTTTTGGTTCAAATCCGTCCGAGCCTTATTGTGGTTATGCTAAGGTCGACGGGGCACTTCATCTTCTATTGTCTTTTTCTCCTGAAGTACAATTCAACGCCCACCCGATCAAAACATGACTTTTTGTTTATTGGTTTCGCTTTGTATCGTCACAGTGAGTTTTAATAGCAGCGCCTGTTGATGATATCCATCCTGCGAAATTGGGGAATACATTTAATTGATTGATATTGCTGATTTATATTTCCTTTATTAGTCTCAGTTAATTTTTCCATTCCTGCCGTTTTACTTACCTCATTTCTTATGATTTTCAGTAGACCCGCGGTGCGCGCGAAAAAGAAATCTCGCCAGCATCACAAAAATGAAAATCATCAGATACCTTTCTGTGACAAAAGACACAACCTGATTACAACTTCAGGCACAGAAGGGCGTTTGTCGAGATAATGATTGTACTCTGTACATCTAAGTTTTACACAGTACAACAATCGGCATTGCGAACATATCATCGCGTAAGGCCATGACAAACTTGTGAGGATTATCATGTCTGAGAAAAAGCACACCACGTCTTTCTCTGCCGATATAGAGCAGCAGACCGTTAAGAAGGTGGTTTGGCGCATTTTGCCCTTTCTCATCGTCTGCTATCTGATTGCCATCATTGACCGTGGCAACATCGGTATGGCCTCGCTACAGATGAATGAAGATTTGGGATTATCTAAAGCCGTTTTTGGTCTGGCCAGTAGCCTGTTCTTTGTGGGTTACTTTCTTTTTGAAGTACCCAGCAACCTTGCGATGCAGAAAATCGGTGCGAAGATTTGGATCTCTCGCATCATGGTCTCGTGGGGCATTATCTCGGTCTGTACCGCCTTCGTTGAAAGTGCCAATACACTTTACGTATTGCGTTTTTTACTGGGTGCAGCTGAGGCTGGATTCTTCCCTGGCGTGATTCTCTATCTGACTTACTGGATTCCGGGTAAATATCGCGCCCGCGTGATCGCCACCTTTATGGTTGCCATTCCCGCCGCGAATTTTATCGGCTCGCCCATTTCTGGGGCCATATTGTCACTTGATGGCTGGTACGGCATGCGTGGCTGGCATTGGTTGTTCATCCTGGAAGGCATTCCAGCGGTGGTTTTGGGTATTGCCGCCTTCTTTATGCTGAGCAACAGACCCAGCGATGCCAGCTGGTTAAATCAGGAACAAAAAGCGTGGCTGAATAGCACGCTTGAAGCCGAGAACGCGAAGAAGAAAGCGATTGGCCACATCTCTTTATGGCAGCTGCTGCGCCATAAACATATCTGGGTGATGGCGCTGATTTATGCCGGCGCTTCTGCGGCAGGCTCAACGCTGAGCGTTTGGTCGCCGCAACTGCTTAAATCATATGGCCTGGATAACTTTACCACCGGTTTGGTGAACGCCATCCCTTACGGTCTGGCATCTATCCTGATGATTGTGTGGGGCAGAAGCTCCGATCGCAGCGGTGAGCGTCGCTGGCATACCGCTTTAACCCTTTTCCTGATTGCGGGTGGTCTGTTATCTGCCTTTATCACCAACAGTTTGACGGGCAGCGTGGTGATTCTGTCGCTGGTGCTGGTAGGCGCGTACTCAATGAAAGGTCCGTTCTGGGCGCTTGCATCGGGATGGATGTCTTCCACTACTGCGGCCGCCGGTCTGGCTGCGATTGGCGCCATGGCTAACCTGATCGGCGGAGGATTGATGGTCAACGTTTACGGCATCATCAACCAGGCCACGGGCAGCCACACACTGGCTATGGTGCCGCTGGCGATTCTGTGTGGTATCGGCGGTATCGCCGTGCTGATCATGGGCCGCAAAAAAGAGTTAAACATTGAAGTCGAAAACACCGCGTCGCCGGTGAGTAAATAACGTCACCCTCCCGCGGGCGCTTATCTGAGCGTCTGCGGGAAACTTTTCTCCCATTCCTCCCACCATCAATCCACCCCAAAAGAAGTTCACGTTCCGCCTCATCCAAGCTATGCACTTCTCGTTATCAAGCCGCTAAACGTCATTGAAATCTCAGTAACAAGTCTGAATTGGAAAGACGTAACTGTCTTATCGAAGGGTCAACGCTGAGGGAGTGACGGAGATTTGCAGTGATAGCCGAGGTTGATGAACGACCTTACCAGCAAGCAAGTTGGTAAGGTCGTTTAACAAGTGGTGGGGAAGGTTAATGCATTAAGACAGGGCACTTTCACTTTTAATCGGTTCAGCCAGCACCTTCAAAACGTTACTCGCTGCAGCTGTTCCCATTTTCACGTATGAGTTGTCACTGACGCCACCAATGTGCGGCGACAGGATGACGTTATCAACAGCCTGCCAGACATGTGGTGCGGTCAGCGGCTCAACAGCAAAACTATCCAGAGCAGCCCAGCTAAGGGTGCCGTCACCCAGCGCCGCTAGAAGCGCGTTATCATCGATCAGGCCACCGCGTGCGGTATTGACGAGAATCGCACCTTTTTTACACTGACTCAGCCTGTCGCTGTTGATCATGTGCTGTGTCTGTTCCGTCAATGGGCAGTGCAATGAAATCACATCTGCCTGTTGTAGCAGAGCTTCAAGCGTGGAGGATTCACACTCGTCGGGAAAGGACCTGGCGAACGGGTCATAGGCAAGGACTTTCATACCAAACGCTTTGCCAATGCGAGCCACCCGGCCGCCAATCGCACCCAATCCAATCAGACCCAGCGTTCGGCCTTCAAGCTCAACCGACTTGTGGGTCGACTTGTCCCAATTTCCCTGACGCATTCGCCGATCCAGTGGGAGAACCGCTTTGGCGCAGGCCAATATCATCGTCCATGTATGTTCAGCCACCGCTGCTGCATTAGCACCGGGCGCTGCCTGCACGCTGATATGGCGCTCAGCCGCCGCTTTTTGATCGATAACATCAATGCCGCTGCCGTGCTTGGAAATAACCCGCAGGTGAGGTGCGGCATCCATGATGCGGGCGTTGATTTTGCCGTATCGAACAATAATCGCCACCGGATCGTGCTGGTGACACAGCTGACACAATTCGTCTTCGCTGGGCTTTATGCCTGCGTAAACGATATCAAAGCCCTTGAGCAAGCCTAACGCTTCCTGCGCCAAATCGCTGCCGGTTACCAAAATTACGGGATGAGAAGATGCCATTACAATTCCTCCCCTTCATTCAACATTCCAGCCGCAAGCAGGGCTTTTTCCAGCCAGGGTGCGCGAATATCGCCTTCACGGATGGCGGCAATGCGTTTGGTCTCGGCATCCAGTTTTTTCTGTGCCAGTTCAATCAGCGCCGGAACGGCTTCACGTGGCAGAACGACCACGCCGTCGACATCACCAATGATCAAATCACCAGGCTGGATTGCCGCTCCGGCCACAGAAACAGGATAGTTAACGCGGCCCGCGACAGATTTGGTTGGGCCACAAGGATTCAGACCTGCGGAAAACACCGGGAAGCCGTTTTCGCACAGTGCGTCGGCGTCGCGAACTGCACCATCGATGATGATTCCTGCGATGCCCGACGCTTCTGCCTGAGTGGACATGATTTCACCAATCAAAGCACAGCTGATATCGCCTTTACCGTCGACGACGATAACATCGCCAGGCTGAGCGATGGCGAGCGCCGCGTGAATGGCAAGGTTATCGCCCGGCCGAACCTCTACCGTGATGGCGGGGCCAGCAACTTTCATGGTGGGTGAAACGGGCTTTACGCGACCGTGCAGTGTACCGCGACGTCCGGCAACATCGGCAAGAATAGCGGCCTGAAACTCAGCAGCCTGTTTGACCAGCTCGGGCGCTGTACGGGTAAGGTCGCGCTTGATGAACGTATTCTCTGCGTGTGGCATAAATCACCTCTTCATGTTTTACCTGATACAACTATGTTGTACTATGTAAAACCACTATATCGATGTTAAATCAGATCGCACCAGCGTTAAGCTTTCATTTGTGATGTAAATACGATGTGAATCACAAATTGCACGGTAAACTCTTACCGTCGCAAACAGGAGACCGTACCGATGGGGAATGAAGGCGTAATTGCCGTTGAGAAAGCGCTGGCACTACTGGATTGTTTTAAGCCTGGCGAAGAGGCGTTGACGCTCACCGCTCTGGCACAATTTTCGGGCTACCATAAAACGACGGTTTACCGTCTTATGAACTCACTTGAACGCATGAACTACGTCATCAGACGCGACAGCGGCGTTTACACGTTGGGTCCCAGACTGCTTTATCTTGGCAAGCTCTATGAACAGTCATTTCATCTGGCCAGTATTGTCCAGCCTGAACTGCACGCGCTGGCGACGGCGACGGGTGAAAGCGCCACATGGTATGTGATTGAGAACGGTCAAAGGCTTTGCTTATTCAGAGCGGAGCCCTCCGAAGGATTACGAGAAACGCGCTTACCCGGTACACTTTTGCCGCTGGATAATTCAGCAATAGGGCAAGTGCTTCGCCATTGGGGACTCAATGAACCGCTTCTTGAATCTGCCCCAGAATTACCGCTCTTTACCTCCGGCATGCGTGATCCGCACATTGCTGCATTCTCTCTTCCCGTTTTTGGTGAGGGAAACAAACTGCTCGCCGCGCTGGCATTAACAGGTCCGTCATCGCGTTTAACGCAATCGATGCGCGACAGCGGTGTGGGCAAGATAATGAAAGAGACGGCTTACAGACTCTCCCTAAAGCTCGGCGCCCCTAAGATCAAATGTGATCATTTTTATTCGCTCTAGCTGGCCTGGATAGGTTCGCCTTGTAAATGATATGCCGCGAGTATTGCTAACTTCGGCAGTATGAATGCTAACTATTTCACCTGGGTATGAAGAAGATAACCGGGTGAATCGCACAGCGAAAATAACCCTGCATCGCTACCAGCTTAATTAACCATCTTTTTTTATAAATTATAGAGGCATTCAAGAAGGCTTTAAGTAATGATTATTCACCCTTCCTCATTACTTCTGATTCTAAAGCACTAAGTAAGATTGAAAATGGAGTGATTTATTTGAATGTGAAAGGTAAGGTTTTTTCTTTTAATAATCTCCCTGCTTATAAATACAATAATTCCATTTATACCATTCCCGTCGTTATCACGGCAAAGCCATACTGATTCTATGCAAAGTTAGTGCTGATGTGTGGTACTTAAGATCTTGTTAAGAACTCTTCGTATAATAGCGCCCATCAATGTAAACCAAGAGTTCACCATGAAAAACACCCTGATTTCCCTTTCGATTCTTTTCTCTGCTTTGACCGTGACGTCTGTTCAGGCTGCCAACCCAGCCACCGGCTGCGCCGCTAAAAAGCAGGATATCCAGCAAGAGCTGGCGATGGCGCGTGAGCATGGCAATGCTGCGCGCATCGCCGGTCTGGAAAAGGCGTTACGCGAAACCAAGGCAAATTGCACCGACAGCGGCTTGCTTACAGCGCGCCAGCAGAAAGTGGCCGAGAAGCAATTGAAAGTGCAGGAGCGCGAACAAGATCTAAGGGAAGCGCAGGCCAAAGGCCGCGGCGATAAAATTGAGAAGCAGCAGCGTAAACTGGCTGACGCGCGAGATGAGTTGAAAGAAGCGCAGGATGCATTAACGCAATAAACCAGGCATCCCGGCTGGGAAAACTGGCTCTTTGTCTCAAAATTCTCCTGCAGAGATTTTTTTCATCCAACTGTTGGGATTGCATGGCAGAATGGCGCTCCGGTGAAATCAGTGGAGGTGCAGAAGCGATGACAGTTGAAATTGAGCAGCGTATCTACGAGCTGGTGCGGCGTTACGACGGCGTTTACCTGTTTAAGCAAAAGACGCTGACGCCGCAGATTGATATTGATAGCGATCTTAACTTCGAGCGTGAAGAAGCCGCTGCGCTGATGGATGAGTTCTTCGGCGAGTTCAGCGTCGATCGCGGCGGATTCGTCATTGAAACCTACTATCCCGATGAGCCCTCGCTGGCGCAGATTCTCAATCCATTCAATAAGCGTGAAGTGCCGGTGGTACCCGATTTCACGCTGGGAATGTTGATTGAATCAGCAAAAGCGGGGCGCTGGCTGTACGAGTAACAGCAGGCTCAGCGCCGAGTCTGCCACCTTTCACCGCTTCACATGCACGCCAAAGCCACTCTCTTCCGGGACAAACTCCGCCTTTAAGGTCAGCGCAGGAATCTCATAGTCGCCGCTGTTCTGCTGACGGTAGACAATGGGCGCGGTTTCCGCCAACGTATCCAGCCTTGTAGCCAGCGCATCGCACCAGCCAGCAAATCGTTCTGCTGCTGACTTTTGTACACGATAGAAAACCAGCGGCGGCAGCACGCTAAAGCCGGGATAAAACAGCATGCCGTGCTGAATCGGAAACAGCAGATCGTTGATCGGGCCGTTAATGCCGCGCGGGCTGTAATGCGATTCCCATCCGCCGGTCGTCACCACCAGCATTGCACGTTTGCCGCTAAGATTGCCTTCGCCGTAACGATCGCCCCAATGCTGTTCGTTGTGCTCGCCCACGCCGTAAGCAAAACCGTTGGCGTAAACGCGGTCAAACCAGCCTTTCATGATGGCGGGCATCGAAAACCACCACAGTGGAAATTGAAAAATCACCGTATCGGCCCAGCGCAATTTTTCCTGCTCCGCGGCGATATCGGCGGCCTGCAACTGATGATCGTAGGCGAAGCGGGAATCCACCGTAGCATCGAAGTGGTCGCCCACTAACGGGGCGCGCGTGTCGGCAGCGTCGAGCGGCGCTTTCCACTGCATCGCATAGAGATCAGAGACCTGCACCTGATGTCCTGCATGCTGCAAATGCTGCACGGCAAAGTCTTTGAGTGAACCGCTCAGCGAACGCGGTTCCGGATGGGCATACACAATCAGTACATTCATGGGCTTAATCCTGTAAGATGAAAACCACTGCAGATTAAGTCGGCGCTGGCTATAGTGGAAATCAATTGCTGATATCTCAGGTATAGCCATAGTGAATATCGACTCGCTGGATTTGAATCTGCTGCAGACGCTCAACGTGCTGTTAAGCGAACTCAACGTCACGCGCGCGGCGCAGCGTTTGCATCTCTCGCAGCCTTCCGTCAGCGCTCAGTTGGCGCGATTGCGTAGGCATTTTGACGATCCGCTATTGTTACCGGGGCCGCGTGGCATGCTGCCAACGGCGCGCGCAGCAGCTCTGCGTGAGCCGCTGCGTCTGGCGCTGGAAGCGGTTGAGCGTGCGGTCGCGCCGCCCGATGCCTTTAATCCGGCCAATGCCGATGACACCTGGCGCATCGCCGCCACCGATTACACCTCGTCAGCGTTGGTGCTGCCTGCGCTCAACCTGATCCGCGCTGCTGCGCCGCAAAGTCGTATGGCGATATTGGCGCTGAATCCGCCGCTGGTGGCGCAGCAGTTGGAAAAAGGCGAGCTGGATGTGGTGTTTCATACGGGCGATAACGCGCCGCCGACGCTGCATCAACGCAAACTGTTCAGCGAGCGCTATGTGCTGGCGGGACGGTGCGATCACCCGCAGTTGCAACGTCTGCCGACGCTGGATCAATTCTGTCAGCTGGAATTTGTCATGGTATCGCCCGATGGCGGTGGCTTTAGCGCCGCCACCGATAATGCGCTGGCGAAGCTCGGGCGTTCACGCCGCGTGGTGCTGTCGGTGCCGCACTTCTTGTTTATGCAGGAAACGCTGGCGAGCAGTGATTTAGTGGCGGTGCTGCCCGAGCGGTTGGTGCGTCACGCTTCGCACCTCGCGGTTGTCGATCTGCCGCTGGAGGTGCCGGGCTTTGATATTTTGCTGCTGTGGCATGAACGTCTACACCGCGATCCGGCCCAGCAGTGGCTGCGGCAGCAGATTGTGGCGGCGCTGTCACGTTCTTAATCAAACTGCACAACCTCAAGTTTTTCCGAGATTTCCGGAGGCGCCATTTTGCTTAGCATTTCGTTAGCGATATTAAAATAATCGCATCCTGCCCAAATGGCCTTGCTGCCGATGATATAAACCCGTTTCTGCGCACGCGTTACTGCAACGTTTAACAAATTGGGTTTTGAAGATGCCTATTTCTCTCCGCCAGAATTATTAGCCGATAAACCGAGCACAATAATGACATTTTTTTCTTCTTTTCCCTGAAAGGTATGAACAGTACCAATCCTATCATCAATCCAGCGATTGATATCCTTGATGCCTTTTAGTTCCTGACTCAACAGGAATTTAAGTTGGTTTTTTATCTGTTTGAAGGGTGAAATAATATAGACGTCGGGCAGCGCGCCATGATATTCAAACCAGTCCTTTACCATCATGAGGACTTTTTTCCCCTGTGCGGGAACGTAATGTTTTCCTTCCACTTCACCACAGACATCTAACCAGCAACTCTCTCCCCAAATATCATTTTCAGTAGGCCAACGCTTGTCCCGACCATGTAGCATTTTATTGTTGTAAGCAATTGTGTTGGCGATACTGAACATTGGCTCATCACAGCGCCGATGGACGCGCAGCGGACTGCCGAGCCAATTCTTATTAGATATTTGTGCTGAACCATAGGGGTTCACTCTATCTGCAAGATTTTGTACTGATTGTGTTGTTGGAGACCACTGGCGCCAATCATCAGCGAAGGCACGCTGTGCAAGAGCTTCAACGAATGCTGGAGGAATAGTAAAAACGGGCTCAATCTGTAATGGATCTCCCACCACAACAGTACGTTTCGCGCGCCATAATGCTCCAGCCGCTTGTTGAGGTGTTGCCTGCCCAGCTTCATCAATAAATAACCATCCAATATCGCCAGCACCTAAATGCATGAACTGACGATGCACGGAGGCAAATGTAGAAGAAACCACCGGCACAATCATAAATAGAAGTTGCCACAACGCACGGCAGGCTTTGCTATCTGCTACACCACCGTTAATGGCGTCGCTGACGGAGAATATAACTTTAAGTAAGTTGCACTCTTTATAAGCTTCTTTCAGCCATGATTGGTGTAAATCAAGGGCACATGCTGAAAGTCGACTACGGGCTGCATTCAATATTGCGCCTTGACCGAAAGCGGTACGTTGAATGTCCTCAGCCTCAATATTGAAATCATCCGCAGCAAAAATGGTATCTTGATATTTAATCTTTAACGTTGAGCAATCTTGTTGTTTTGCATCCAGTTCACGTCTCGTTTGACTTAAACGTTGTTCAGTCAACTCCAATAGTGCCAAAGCAGAGCCTAATCTCTTTTTTAATCCTTTAATAATGACTTTAAGACGAGAGATCTTTCCAAATCTTAACGTCCACCATTTTGGTAAACGTTCAGCGCACCGCGTTGTTCGGGCGTGGAGTGAAAATATTCGTAAGCGTAACTGTTCTATTTTAAGCTGCTGTTGATGGAAAATATTGGACAGATCATTCAGACGTTCAAGTTGCTGAACTTCCTGAATGATACCTTGATAGTTTTGTTGCGCCTGAATAAAGGCTTTTTTAGCTGTTGAGAAGCTCACTATGTCTTTATTTTTTAAGGATTCAAACAGATGTCTGTATTCATCAGCCGGTGGTGTAGTTACAGCTTTTGTATGATTTTGTGTGAAAACTCTTTCTTTGAAGCGATCGCGATTCTTTTTCTTACCTAAAGCTACAGCAATCAATCCCCAGCAATCATCTTCTGGCGCAAGAGGTTTAATTAAATAGGTTTTATCTTCTTGCTTTTCATCTTCTTTCAAAATGCGTGAAAATGCTGCAAGTTTACGCGCGGCTGATTTAAAATAATCATGATGTTGCCAATCATCGCCAAGACTTTTTAACTGCGGTAGTTCGCGAGAGATGTTTTCAACAGCAGCATTATTGCTTGAAACAACCACCATTTCGTAGCCACACAGTTCAGAGCGCAGGCAGGGAATCTTTCGTGTGTCGCCATTAACGTCGATGGTAAACGAGCCAGAAAAGGCATCCTCAACCCGATCGAAACTTGCAAGAATAGCAGCACGCTTGACTATATTATTCGCAATTACATCACGTAGTAATGTGGTTTTTCCCGTTCCTGGAGGACCATTAACTGAATATAGCCCTTGATGCGTCAGTTCTTGTTCAAGAGTATTAATGGCAAATTGTTGCATTAAACTCATATTGTGTCTGCTATCTGAAAGCCAGCGTCCGGCAGGAAGCTGGGATAATCGTAATTTATCAATTAATAGCGTTCGTCCTGCCGGTAGAAGAAGATCTGCTTTTCTTTTACGACTTCCGGTTAGATAGCGACCTAATGGAGAATTAGCTTCTAGCTTATTCCGCTTGATATCTTGTATTATCAGCTCGATATCACGTAAGTAGAAGCTGTTTAATATACTTATTTCATTTGAGTAGTGGGCGGCAGAGTTCGAAGAATACTCCGGTTCGTTTAAAAGTTTCTTTTCAGCTATGTCGCTCAGGCCTGAAATTAAATCCAGGTCTAGCGGGGACGAGATATGAATTTTTTTAGGTGTAGTTTCATTTAACTTAATGAATAACGCAGGAGCAGGGATTTGAGGAGTGAAAGGCGTCCATTGTGCCATTGCTTTTAAAAACGCAATGATTTCGAAAGTGGTTAAAACAGACGGTAGGTGGTGTTGTTTTTTTAAATTATCAGCGACCGTAATAATTTCTTTAAAGCGCTGTTGTAATTTTTTTGTATCAACTTCATATGAATCAAAGTTAAGCCGATCTAATCCACCTTCTGCTATCTGACCTAATGCCCAGGTTACGGTAGAAAATTCAAAACTATCACTATCGATAACGCCATTATGGTCAATCTTACATTTTATCGAGCATGTACGACCTTCATTACCGAGTGCATCACTCTCGATATCACTGTTTTCAGCAACGAAAGGTTTGGCTTGCTGGAATATTTCGTCACGATCAAAAATGCCAAAAAAGAGTTCGTAGCGGTATTTTTTCTCAGGTAAATAGTCACTGCCTGCGCGCCTGACTTGCTGTGGTTCAATCCAGGGAAGTGAAGTAATATCTTGTAATTCTTCAATGTTAAGTTGAATTACGCCATCCGCATTATCTTCAAGATCTTTAATGTCAGTTGATTCGAAAAACTCTATTTTGTGCCAATAATCAAGAATATTTATGGCCTGTTGAGTACTCGAGATTTTGCTTTGCTCGTCCATGAAAATTTATATCCTCTGAATGTTTACCTGCTAATTCTTATACTACTGCTTTGAACGCTTAGCTTTCAATGATTAGCTCATCTGTGGAATGGTTAGTGGTAAACGACCCGGCGGCTGCTAGTTCTTGGCCATCCACGTGACCTTAAAAATTCACTTCTCCCGCGTCACAAAAATCATCACACTAGCCACCTTTACCATTATGGAGAGATGGCATGATTACCCGATTGCTGCTGGCGATGTCGCTACTTGCCAGCCTGAGTGCGCCGCTGTTGGCAGATCAAGACGGCGTCTCCTTTAGCCACAAAGACTGGGAACTGGCCTGCGATAACACGCTGACCTGTCGTGCCGCTGGTTACAGCGCCGAAGAGGGCGCGGGCGGCTCGGTGTTGCTGGTGCGCGCGGGCGGTCCCAATGCGGTGACGCACGGTCGCGTGGTGCTGGCCGATACCGGCGATGACGATTCTAAAGTGGTGAACAACTTAGCGTTGTGGATTGATGACCGTGCGCTGGGCGACGTGGCGAAAGCCGATAACGACGAATGGACGCTGACGGATGAACAAACCCAGGCGCTAATTAACGGCATTAAAGGCAGCGGCAAAGTGGAGTTTCGCGGTGGTGATGAGCCTTTCGATCTCTCCAGCAATGGCGCATTTGCTGTGCTGCTGAAGATGGATGATGCGCAAGGTCGTCTTAGTACGCCGGGCGCGTTGGTGCGCAAAGGCAACAAGCCGGAAAGCAGCGTACCGGCAGCGATGGCGATGCCGGTGATTCAGCAGGTAAAAGTGACTAAGGCCGATGCGCGTCCGTTGACGGCCGATGAGCTGGCGCTGTTGAAGCCAAAGCTGATTGCCTCACTCACCGACGACGACAGCTGCGACAATCTGGCTCCGTCCGACGATCAGCCGGAAGAGGGTGCGGAGCCGCTGACCTTAACGCCGGTTGATGATGCGCATGTGCTGATCGCCGCGCTGTGCTGGCGCGGAGCGTATAACGAAGGTTATGGCTATTGGCTGATCGATAAAGCATTGCAGGGCACGCCGCAGCTGGTGACGGATTCCGGCTCTGATTACAGTGAAGGTGTGATCTCAGAAGCGCAGAAAGGGCGCGGCATCGGCGATTGCTGGAGTACAGCGGCGTGGGTGTGGGATGGCAAAGCGTTTGAGCAGAGCAGCGATGCCACCACCGGCATGTGCCGCGCGATTCGTGCGGGCGGCGCATGGCAGTTGCCAACCTGGGTGACCGAGGTGAAACCGGCTCCCTGATAAAAACCGCACATATCGGTAGCGGCGCGATTAAAAGGCCAGGGACGCGCAATAAATTGCGCCGCTACGGAAGGTGCAAATATTATTTACCGCAGCACTGCTTATATTTTTTACCGCTGCCGCACGGGCAAGGATCGTTACGGCCGGTTTTCTCGCCGGCAAAGTGCGGCAGTTGAGGTTCAGGATCGGGCTGTGCCATGCGCTGTTCCTGCCAGTATTCATGCAGCTCCAGCGCCGCGGGGCGAATCGCCTCGATGCTGGCTTCAAACTCTTCCGGGGTGAAGGCTTCGCGCTTCGCCAGATGATCTTCGCTGCCGTGCAAGGCAATCGCCTCCATCATCGGCTGCAGTGATTCTGGCAGCAGCGACCAGTCCGCATCCAGCGCCACGCCGCGCAAATAGCCATAGCACCAATCTTCCACCACGGTGAATTCCTGGCCTTCCATCTCTTGGGTGCCAAACAGCGGATCAAACTGCTCCGGGAACTCGGCCAGACGCTCGGCGATGTCGTTCAGATGCTGGAAGGTCAGCGTCATAAAGCGATCCATCTCACGCTCATTCGACCACTTTGGAATGTGCTTTTTGCCGCCCCACATCGCCACCAGCCATTCGCTCGGTTCGATGTCGTTCGGGCCTGAGAGCAACGCCGTCAGCATGCCGTCCAGCTCAGCGGTATCCACCACCGAGTGTTCGTTGCCGTATTTCTCCAGCATATCTTCAAGCCAGTTGAGCTCTTTTTCGGTTAACGGACCCTGGTTCATACGGCGTCTCCTGCTGTTCATTGATGGGCCATGCCCAAAGTTAATTGGCGGCGATTATAGCGGGAAGCGGGCGCGATTTATCGCTTTTTGCATATCGATTGCTGAACCTCTCCTAAAAATGATTCGCCATAACTTATCGCGCAACAGTATTGGCTGCATTTGTCAGCAGATGGCAGCGTAAAGGCAGAATTTTTCTGCACGAAGGATGCAAAAGTATGGCCAGCACATTGCCGGTACTGGATTTAGCCCTGCTGGAACTGCCGGATGCGGAACAGGCGCAATACCTCGCCGAGCTGCGCGAAACCGCGCGAGACGTCGGCTTCTTCTATCTGGTGAATCATGGCATCAATCCGCAGCTGCTGCAGAACGTGCAAAGCATCACGCGCGCGTTCTTTGCCTTGCCAGATGAAGAGAAGCAGCGCGTTTCGATGATCCATTCACCGCATTTTCGCGGCTACAACCGCGCGGGCGTGGAATACACCCGTGAGCAGCGCGATCAGCGTGAGCAATTTGATATCGGTGCAGAACGGGCCGCCCTGACGTTGCAACCAGACGATCCGGCGTGGAAGCAGCTGCAAGGGCCCAATTTGTGGCCGCAGGCGCTACCGCAGCTGCGTCCGGTGATCCACGCGTGGCAGCAGGCGATGACTGACGTGGCGCTGCGTTTACTGCGCGCCTTCGCCAAATCTCTGTCGCTGCCGCCGGACGCGTTTGACGCGCTGTACGGCACGCACCCCAACGAACATGTGAAGCTGATTCGCTATCCTGGTCAGGATGCCACTGCTAGCCAGCAAGGTGTCGGCGCGCATAAGGATTCCGGCTTTCTGACCTTTCTGTTGCAGGACGATCAACGCGGATTGCAGGTTGAAGTCACGCCAGATCAGTGGATCGATGCGCTGCCGAAACCGGGCGCTTTTGTGGTGAACATCGGCGAACTGCTGGAGATCGCCACCAACGGTTATCTGCGCGCCACCGTGCATCGCGTGGTGTCGCCGCCGGCAAAACAGCAGCGCATCTCCATCGCTTTCTTCCTCGGCGCGCAGCTCGACGCCGAAGTGCCGCTGTATCAATTACCGCCGCAGCTGGCGGCAGAAGCGCGCGGACCGACCAGCGATCCCAGCAATCCGCTGCTGCGTGAAGTGGGCTGGAACTATCTCAAAGGACGTTTGCGATCGCATCGCGACGTGGCGCAGCGTTATTACGCTGACACTCTCAATCGCGTTAAATCATAAGAAACTAAGGGAAGCAGATGAATAAAAAGGTGATAGCCGCGTTGGCGATGGTTTCGGTGTTCAGCACTTACGCCTCGGCGGCCGCGCTGCGCGTGGCGGCCGATGCCGTACCGCACAGCGAAATCCTCAACCACATCAAACAGAGCGACAAGAAACTCGATCTCAAAGTGATTGAACTCAACGGCAACCTCAACGCCAACGAACTGCTGGCGCGCGGTGACGTGGATGCCAACTACTTCCAGCATGTGCCTTATCTGCGCGATCAGGAAAAAGCGCTGGGCGAGAAATTTTCTGTGGTCGCCACCGTGCATATTGAGCCACTTGGCATCTACTCGCACAAAGTGAAATCACTGAAAGATCTGCCTGATGGCGCGCAGGTGGCGGTACCGAATAATGTCACCAATCTGAGCCGCGCACTTTATCTGTTGCAGGCCAATGGTTTGATCAAACTGAAAAGCAGCAGCGCCAACACGCTGGTGACTTCCGCAGACATTACTGACAACCCGCACCATCTGAAGATTATCGAAGTGGAAGCGCCGCAGCTGCCGCGCGCGCTGGATGATGCGCAATTGGCGATCATCAATGGCAACTACGCGTTGCAGGCTGGTTTAGTGCCGTCGAAGGATGCGCTGGCGCTGGAACAGGCGAAAGATAATCCATATGCCAACGTGCTGGTCACTACGCCGAAACTGGCGCACGATCCGCGTATTCTGGAACTAGCGAAAGATCTGGAGTCAAAGCAAACTGCTGAATTTATTAACCAGCACTATAAAGGATCGGTTATTCCCGTTAATCAATAATCCCCGCCGCCACCTGTTTTTGGCAGGTGGCGCTGACTTTCTTCTGTGCTATATTTCGCCACCAACACCCGTCGCACCCTTTATAAAACATAAAAATTCGCTCAATCCATTGCCATGATTACCTTCGCCAGGAATAAACGGGTGCTGTGCCATCGTTTAACAATATGCATCATTGTGCTGGGCATGAGCGTATTGCTCAGCGCCTGCGGCACCTTGTCGCAAACCTCCGCGCCCGTTAGCGATAAAGTCTATCTTTCACACGCGACTTTTAATGAAAACGTGGATGACATCGTGCGCCATTACATGCAGCAAAAGCAGGTTTCTGGCATCAGCATCGCCATTATCCATCAACGCAGCCAGCCTGAATTTTACAGTTTTGGTGTCACCGATGCGCTGCACCGTTATCCCATTACGCCAGACACTTTATTTGCGCTCGGCTCGCTGAGTAAAGGCATCACCGCGGAGGTGATTATAGAGCTGGTGGATCGCGGTGAACTGCACTGGAACGACACCTTAGCGACGCTTTTGCCGCCCAACGTGCCGCTGAGCGCCGATGCCAAACGCATCACGCTGTTGCAGCTGGTGACGCACACCTCGGGCTTGCCGCGTCAGGATATGGATTTGCCGATGTTCATGAAATTTATGGGCTATCTGCGTAGCGGAGAGAACTTTTATGGCAACCTCGACAGCGACGCCGTGCTGGATTATCTGGCCGACTTTGACGCGCCCGCGCATCCTGGCGCGCGCTATTCCAATCTCGGCTATGCGCTGTTGGGCTACATCCTTAAATATCGCTTCCATCAGGACATCGAAACGCTGGCGCAGCGTAATCTGTTCCAGCCGCTGGGCATGACCAGCAGCAGCTTCAAGCCGCAGAGCCTGCGCGGCTATCCGTGGCGTGCGCTCGGTCATGCCGGCGATCAGCCTAAGCTGATTCCTCGCGGGCAAATCACGCCGGACTGGGCGTTTAAAAACAATATGGTGGCGGCCGCCAGCCTCTACAGCAACGCGCGCGATTTGATTCGCTATCTGGATGCGCACCTGCATGACGGCGCGGGCGCTTCGCTCAATGCGGCGTTTGCGCAGGTCAATCACGGCTACGAACAGCACGGCAATCAGTCACAAAATATCGCCTGGGTTACGGATACCTACGGCGATCAGCAGATTACCTATCAGGTTGGCTATATCGGCGGTTACTCCAGCTTTATTGGCTTTGATAAACAGAACGGCAATGCGATTGTGGTGCTGCAGAACGCGTTTAACTGGAGTAACTATCTGGGCATCGCGTTATTGATGGATCTGGCAAATAAAGCGCACGACAAAAACTAACATGGTTGCTTGCAATTTTACTGCGCCAAAAAGCGCCTGAGCTGAGGTATGCTGAGCAGCGAAATTTGACGCGCTAAGCGCGCCGGGGGAACCTTCTGCGTGCTTAACGTGTCAGTTAAATGGACAGTTAATAATTAACCAGAGTGGAAATCACCCATGCGCAGGACACACGTCAATCTTCTTTCTGCAGGAATTTTTCTGGGCGCTTTAAGCCTTGCTCCGGCCGCGCTGGCGGAAGGCGAGCAAACAGACGCCGTACCCATGCCGCCACAGGTGCAGCAAACCGCACCCGACGCGCAAACCCAGGCACCCGCCGCTGATGCGCCTGCTCAGGCGCCGGCCGCTGATGCGCCTGCCAGCAATGAACCGGCTGAATCCAGCGGCGATGTCGCGCCGATTCGTCCACCGCAAAGCGGCAATGCGGCAGCGCCAAACAACTACGATCTGAACACCATCATCATCGACTACAAAGAGTACAAAGTGGGCGATGTGGTGCCAGATGAGTACCGTAAAAAACAGTACACCATTGTTGAGTGGAAGCCACGCCATCTGCCAGCGCCGCAGCCAGGCACGCACTGGGCGTACATCAATGCCAACTACATCCTGATCACCGATGACACCGGTAAGATCGTGATGGGCAAATCAGGCGAAATCTTCTTCCGCGGTTAATTCCCCCGCAGCAGACGCGCTAACTGCGCGACGCCCGCCGTAATCTGGCTGGTGCTGGTGTTACCGTAACCCAGCACCAGCCCTTGTTGCTTCTGCTCCCCGAGATAAAATCCCGACAGCGCGCCCGGCGCGTAGCCACTCTGGATCAGCCGATCCACCAATGCCATATCGTTTTGATCCGCAGCCAGTGATAACACCAGATGCATGCCGCATTCGCCGCCCAGCAACGGAACCTGTGTGCCAAACGTTTGCTGTAATGCCTGTCGCAACGTCGCCTGCCGTTGGCGGTACAGACGGCGCATTTTGCTCAGATGACGGCTAAAATCACCGCTGCGTAAAAACAGCGCCAGCGCCTGCTGCTCAGGACGATTCCCGCCGCGCAGCAGTTCATGCAGCGCAGGGCGCAGCGGCGAGACCAGCTGCGGCGGCAATACCATAAACCCGAGCCGTAGCGCCGGAAACAGCGTTTTGCTGAACGAGCCGACGTAGATCACCGGCGTTGGTTGCGTCATGCCTTGCATGGCGGCGATTGGCTCGCCGCTGTAACGAAAATCGCTGTCGTAATCATCTTCGATAATCCACGTTTGCTGTTGTCGCGCGGCCGCCAGCAGCGCCAGACGACGCGGTGCGCTCATGATTGCGCCGGTGGGATATTGGTGCGTTGGCGTGGTGTAAATCAGGCGCGGCGGACGCTGCTGCCAGTCCTGCGGCTGCGGCGCCAGACCTTGTGCATCGACCGCTATCGGTTCAATACGCATATCTCCCAGCCGCATCGCCGCTTTCGCCCCGCGATATCCCGGCTCCTCCACCCAACCGATGTCGCCAGGGCTGCTGAGCAGCGCCACGCACAGCGTTAATGCCTGCTGCGCGCCTTCGGTAATTACGATTTGTTCGGGCGTACAGCGCACGCCGCGCGCTAATGCCAGATGCTGCGCCAGCGCGGCGCGTAGCGTGCGTTCGCCGAGCGGATCGCCATAGCCCAGCAGTTGCTGCGGCTGATGCAGCATCACGCGGTTCAGCGCCCGTCGCCACTGAGCCAACGGGAAATGTGCCAACAAAGGAACGCCGGGCCGCAGCGCCATCTCCTGACTCAATGTGCGATGGCTGGATCGCAACTGAGCGATGCGTGGTGACAAGACAATTTCGCTGCTGGCGGGCGGCTGAGTTTCCTGCGGTAGCTGCGCCATATTGCTGATGCGACTGCCCTGGCGATCGCTCAGCAAAAATCCTTCAGCCTGCAGTTGCGCCCAAACGGCGATCACCGTATTGCGTGAAACCGCGAGATCCAGCGCCAGCTGGCGTGTTGCGGGCAAACGCGTACCGGCAGCGAGTTTGCCGCTCAGAATCGCCTGCTTGATACGCTGGAACAGCTGCTGTTGCAGCGTCAGCTCGCCGTTGGTCTCTAGCGGGGCCAATAATAATCGATGCAGTGCAATATCACTCATTTACGCGGTTCCGTGGATCCATCAATTTCAACCATTGTGGCGCTTTTTAACACACCAGCAAAGTGGCACTCTGCGATTCTGGCCCTGACTGATAAAGGAATTAAGCTATGTCGCAACACACGAATGATTACGGACAACCGGTAGGATTTCCGCTGCCAGATTGGCAACCCCGCGCCTGGCCGAGCTATGAAACCTTCACCGGTGACTATTGCCGCCTTGAACCGCTGAGTGCCGAGCGTCATGGCCGCGAACTCTATGCAGCCTATGCGCTGGCTGAAGATGGCCGTGACTGGACCTATATGTTCGCCGAACCTTTTGCCGATGAAGCGGCCTATGTTGCCTATGCGCGTCAGCTGGAAAACGGGCGTGATCCGATGCATTTCGCGGTGATCGATCCCGTTAGCAACCGCGCGGTCGGTAGCCTGGCGTTAATGCGCATCGATGCGACAAACGGATCGGTGGAGATCGGCCACGTCGCCTTCTCGCCGTTGCTCAAACAAACGCGCATGGCTACTGAAGCGCACTATCTGCTGATGCGCTACGCCTTTGAGCAACTGGGCTACCGGCGCTATGAGTGGAAGTGTGACAGCTGCAATCAGCCATCACGAAACGCGGCACAGCGTTTAGGGTTTCAGTTCGAAGGGACTTTCCGTCAGGCGATTGTCTATAAAGGCCGCAGCCGGGATACCTGCTGGTTCTCGATTATTGATAGCGATTGGCCGCAGGTGAAACAGGGCTTCGAAAGCTGGCTGGCGGCAGAGAACTTTACGGCGGAGGGGACGCAACGCGAAAAGCTGGAGGCGCTGCGCACCCTACGTTAGTTTTGCGGAATTATTTTTATATCCACCATGCCGATCCCCAGTTTGCGGGGATCCTGGCCGATAATATTGCCGACATTCGACTCCTGCGGCTCCGGCGGCGCAATGATCAAATTGCGGCTGCCGGTTGGATTGGTGAAATGCAGCGTGGTGGTGGAGAAATCTTCACCTAAATTCAGTTGCTGCTCTTCATCGCCAACGCGCACCGGAATCGGACGGTGCGCATTCGGACCGAACGCCCGCGCGGTGATCACCACATCAAAGCGTTCCGGCAGCGGATCGGTGTACTCAATATTCACTTCCGGGGCCAGATTGGCATTTGACCAGCGTCCCCACTCTTCCGGGCGAGATATCCCTTTAAAACTTTTGACGCTGGTTGGCGCGCCAGGCACTGATAACAGGAAGCTGTCCGCGTTGTAGCGAATCGCGTTGTCTTCAATCCGAATCTGCTGCTCGTTGAGCTGGAAGGTTGCCGCACTCACTTCGGCTTTGGGGAAGCTGACTTTCGCTTTCCACTGCGGTTTATCAATGCGGGTAACGCTGGGTTTGGCGCCCATCTGTCCCATCGAAACACACAAATCGTTCGACAGAGCTAAATCTGGCTGCCACAGGCGCGCCATTTTAAAGCAGCGATCAACCCAAACGAATTTGTCGTCGGCAGCAAATTTAGCCAGCTGATAACGCAGTGGCTCCGCGTATTCGCCTTCGGGCAGCGGTTCAACATGCTTATCGGAGACGCGGAACAGAATCGGCAATTTGAAGGTTGCGCCGGAGAAGCTGAAGGTGTTTTTTTGTTGATCGACGGTAAAGCTGTCCATCTTACTGGGGAAATTCCACAGTTGAATGATATCCGCTTTCCACGCCGTGACGCGCTTCGCCATGTCTTCAAACTCGGTTGACAGCGAGGTGGAAGAGAGGCCGCTGCGACCAAGTCCAATCGCGTTATCCCCGCCGAGAATATCCAGCACCGTGGCGCCGTTATCCAGCGTACTGCGTTTGGCGTCGAGCACTTCCGCCTGAGGCTGATCGCCACGAATCACCATAAACAGGTCACGGCGCGGCTGCTTGATCAGGTATCGATGCGCGGTGTTATTCATCGCCAGATGATCGGAGGTCACCACGATGATGGTGTTTTTAAACCACGGCGACGCTTTGATGCGTTCAATCAGACGCGCCACATGCTCCTGCGAGCAGGCGACCGCGCTAAAGGATTGGTTTGGTTTGCCATCATAGCTGTAGCTTTTGCGCTGGCAGCTGCGCGAGATAAAACCATCCGGGTGATGGGTGTCGACGGTGAGAGTGAACAATGCGAAGCGTTTTTGCGCGCGCGATAGCTCTTCATATTTCTCAAACACCTCGTCCATCACCGTGTCATCGTAGTAGCCCCAGTTATTACGATAGCCGGGATCGGCGACGCGACTTTTCAGCTCCTGCGAGCCATACATATTGGCCGCATCAAAGCCATGTGACAGCAGAAAAGTGTCTTTACCGGCGAAGCGTAAATCGGCACCCTGAATAAACCAGTTCTCATAGCCAGAGTTTTTAAGAATGTCGCCCAGACAAATATTCTGCGGATAGAAGCTGGAGAGCGAGGCCGAGGCGTTGCCATCAAAAGGCGCAAACAGCGGGATGCCGCACTGTGAAGCCACCATCCCCGCGATGGTGTAATCAGTGCCAGGCAATTGTTCGGTTTGGCTGAAATCGATGCTGTTATCTTTTTCGCGGCTGAGTTCCGGGGCCAGACCGGGAAATGCCTGCTGATCGAAGTAGGTCCGTTCAAGACTTTCGCCATAAATGTAGACCAGGTTGAGCTTTGGCTCGGCGATCACCTTATTAGGCGTTTTGTAATAGGTTTCGAAGTCCGAATCGGCGAGGCGCGAATGTGAGGCGATCAGCTCTTTCACCTGGCGGAACGCAGGCGTGGTTTGTACCGAACCCGCAGCACAGGCAATCGCCAGCAAACTCCAGCCGAGGTGGTGCGGCCGCTTACGGCGGCGCAATAACCATGAAAGCAGGCAAAATAGCGAGAACAACGCGATGATCAGTCCGATGGCGGGCACCACATATTTGCTCACGCCCGCGCCGGTCAGGCTGTTGGTCAGGGTATACAGCACCGCGTCATTAATGCCATCGCCGGTAAAATAGTTGCTGGCGACCAGCGTGACGTTAAGCACGATAAACAGCGTGAGCAGCAGCAGGATCAGACTAAACCAAAATTTATTTCGCCCGGCTTTGAAGGAGTAGACTGCAATCGCAGCCAAAAAGAGTACTACCGAAACCAATTCGGACAACGTCAGATCCTCATTTTGAATGAATACGCAATCCTTGCGCCAACGACCCTCTGCGGGGATTTTGCGACAATCTATATTGGGTGTCACATGGCTGCAACACATCCAACCAGATTTGTGCGATGCATTCCGATTCGTTTAAGGCGGGTTCAGGCTGACTGTGGTTTAGCCTGGCAGCAACGGACGGACTGCTGCCAGTGAGGGCAGAGAAGGGTATCAGAGTTTTCCAGTGAGGTATTGCGCTTCGCCGTCGGCAAAGCTCCAGTCGCCTTTACTGTTGGTGATAAAACTAATCATCAAATCCGTGCCCTGTACGCCACAATTTTCCAGCAGCTCGCGTGCTAACTCTGCCATAAACAGGCACTTCTGCTCTTCACTTCTTGGGCTGGTATACACGCGCACCATGACCAGATTGTCGGTTCGCGCAAAGCCCAAGCCGGTATCCTGAAAGACCATCTGATAACCTTTGTTTTCGTGAACAATCTGATAACGATCGCGCGCCGGGACTTTGAAGGCGGTTAAGACCGCACGGTGTGCGGCATCCAGCAATGTGCGGATTTCTGATTCTGAACGGCCCTGAATAACGTCGAATGTCAGTAACGGCATAAATAAAACCTCGTTTTTGCTCACATGAAAAGAGTAGGATGTGGCGCTATGCTGCCGCTTGCTGCCGGAAAGAAAAAGCGCGCTGGTTGAATTGATTATTTATTATTTTGAACAATCGATATGAAAGAAATTAAAACCGATAACCTTTGGGTCCATTTGCACTGGTTAACCGTGCTGGCTGAGCTCGGCAGTTTTACGCGCGCGGCGGAACGATTAGACGTCAGCAAAGCGGCGATGAGTCAGAAGATTAAAGAGCTGGAAAAGATGGCGGGCGTGGCGTTGGTACAGCGCACCACGCGCAGCGTGCGACTGACTTCCGCCGGTGAAAAGCTGGTGGATGAGCTGCGCGATCCCTTCGCGAGTATCGCGCAGAGCTTTTTCAGCGTGCGCGATGAAGCCGGTCCAGTGCGTGGCATGGTGCGCGTCACAGCGCCGGTGGCGTTTGCGCGTCAGCAACTGGTGCCGATCATTGGCGATTTCCTGCGCGACTATCCGCAGGTGCGCTTGCAGCTGGATGTCACCGATCGTCTGGTGTCGCTCGGCAGTGAAGGCTTTGATCTGGCGATTCGCCACAGTGATAGCCTGCCTGAAACCCATGTTGCGCTGCCGCTGTGTGAAACCCGCGCGCTGCTGGTGGCGTCGCCGGCATATCTGGCGCAAAACGGCCTGCCGGATTCACCGCAGGCGTTGCAGCAGCATAATTGTCTTTATTATCCGCGCGGACTCGAATCGCCGCAGTGGCGCTTTCGATTAGCGGACGGCGGCAGCGAAACCGTGCAGGTGAAGATTCAGGGCAACTTTGCCACCAACAACAGCGAGTCGATCCGCGATGCCGCATTGCAGGGTTTGGGCATTGCGATGCTGCCGGATTTCAGTGCCAGCGCGGCACTCGCCAGCGGCACGCTGCAGCAGGTGCTGCCGCAGTGGCAAGCGGTGGATGCGTTCGCCGACCGGTTGTGGGTGGTGCGCCCGTATGCCGCACAGGTACCACGGGCGGTAACCACCTTAATTCACTGGTTACGCGCGCGCTTTGTTGATGGGTGATGCCAGCGCGATCGGCGCAGGCGTTTGCATCATCTGACCCAACAAACTGCCGCGGTTGTAGTTGCCGAGCCGCAGGTTGAAGTCGAGATGCAACTGCTCATTGCCGCTGAGTTTAATCACCGGTGGCGGCGTGAGTGGACGCTGGTGAAACAGCACCGCGTGGGCAAACGCCTCGCTTTTCCAGCCGCTTAAACGCTGATAGTAATAAGCGTTCGCCTCGCATTTACGCAGATAGAGATTCACCCGGCGATGTTCGCGCATGGCGATCTGCTGCGCCAGAGAACCTAATTGCTGCTGCGGCTGCGCAATTTTCTGCGTCAGCAGGGAATAATCATCGCGCTTGGTTAATTCACTGAAGTAATTCTGTTCGCCGAGATGTTTGATCGGCGCGTAATGTTTTTGCCACTCGCGGATAAAGGGATTATTGGCGGTTGCCGCCAGGAACCAGCTCTCAATCACCGGCGCGAGATAGTTGACGGTGGCGTTTTCGTGATAATAACCAATCACATCCATGCGACGTTCCTGATGCGCGCGATGTACCCAGGAGAGATCTTCAAATAATAAAGTGCTGCAATCAATGGCAATGCCGCCATAACGCAACAGTAATTCCAGACGAATCACTTCGCTGCGTTGTTGGGCGGTTAATTGGGTCGAGGTAAAGATAAAATCCGGTAAAACTTCTTTTATCGTTAAACGATTTAATAAATGAATTTCATGATCGGGATTATCCTGACGAATCTTTTTAATATTTAACGCCATTGATTTCGGTAAATATTCATTATCCCAATACATCCAGACTTTCTTTGGAATCTCTGGCAGATCTTTTTCGCCAGAAAGTAACACGATATTGTCCTCCTGGCTGGGATCGTATTCCGGCGCACAGAGCGCATTATGCTGTTTTTTCTGCAGGAAAGTCTGGCTGGTAAAAGCGAGTCTTTTCCAGTTATGCCAGAGGGTTAACGCTGGCTGAAGGCGTTTTTTATTCATGATGCACCTGATTATTGTGATTATGCTGGCAAGGCGTCCCTGAATCGCGGCGCTGAGCGCTCTTGATTGTCCTTTAGGCTGTGTGTAAAAAGTACTCTCCTATGCTTAATAAAACATTCTGTGCGGCGCGGCTATCACTTTTTGATCCTTTCAGATAAACCGGAAAATCAAGGATCCGTTAAGCTTTAAATTAACGATAAATAACCGCGTGGATTGTTGATTATTCTATTTTATCTCATTGAGAATATTCCTAATAAAATAACAATGGCGTGGCGTAAGTCGCGGGGCGGATTAAAAATTGCGTGTGAGATCACGTGTTAACCTCGCTACATTTTTCGCTGGTCTGCCGGGAAAATCCCCTCCTGATTGCGGGTTGGCTACGCTTAAAGGAGGTGACGAACAAAAGGAGACACTATGCAGCGACACAACCGTGGATTACTGGCGGTCGATAAGCAGGGCAATCGCGTGCTGTTTCTCAATCCCGAAACCTTTGCCGTTGAACAAGAGTTAAATGCCTTTCCGCCGCGTCCACACGAGCTTCTGATGCTGCCGCAGCTGGAGAAAGCTTACGTGCCGATCTACGGCGACGGCATTCACGGCGACAATCCGCATCCCGGGCGCAAAGTGGCGATCATCGATCTGCGCCTACGGCAGATCAGCGGTTTTATCGATCTGTCGCCGTTAAAAGCACCGCACAGCGGCCAGCTGGGACGAGACGGTAAAGTTTATCTCTGCTGTGAAAACAGCGCGGTGGTGGCAGTGATTGATCCCGTTAGCGATCGCGTGGAGAAAACCATTCAGCTGCCTTCGCACAATGCGCACCGACTCACTTTGTCGCCCAGCGGTCGCAAGTTGTTCACCGAGAATGAAGAGGACGCCAGCATTACCGTAGTGGATCTGTGTGAGGCGGAAGGGCGGATTATTGACAATATTCTGATGCCCGGCCCGATTTCCGGCATCGCCGCCTCGCCGAAACATCCTTATCTGGTGGCGAGCGCCGCCGATGCGCCGCTGCTGTATGTGGTGGATCGGCAAAGCCATCGCATCCGCCAGCGCCTGACGTTGCCGGGCCACCAGCAACCGTGTCAGGTGGTGCGCTTCAGTGCCAACGGCGAGCGGCTGGTGGCGATTGGCGATCAGGAGCCGGTGGTGACGCTGTTTGACGAGCTGCTCAATCCGCTCGGCGATATTCATGTTGGCAACAAGCCGATGGATGGCTGCTTCAGTGAGGATAATCACAGCTTGCTGATTGCTAATGAGGGCGACGGTTCGCTCAGCCTGATTGATCTGCAGCAGATGAAAGTGATTGCCACGCCGCAGGCCGGTACCGGTTGTGAAGTGCTGAGTTACTTTCAGCTCAAACCTTAAATAAACGGGCGATGATAAATCGCACTGCTCCAGTGGCGGCTGCTGGCATGTTTTTCGGCCTGCCAGCCGCGCTTGCGTAACTCGCGCGCAATCAGCTTATTCATGATGCCGTGCCCAACCAATAACACCGTGCCTTGCTGCGACAGCACCACCAGTTTATCCGCCGCCAGACGGGCACGTTCACGCGCATGCTGCACCGATTCGACATGGCCGGCATAGCCGCACAGCCACAACAAGCGTAATAGCGCCAGCCAGACGTTGAGCGGCAGATGCAAGCGTTCAAACGGCAACGTCGGTATCGCCACTTCGCTAAAAACCTCATCCACCGCGTGCGGCTGTAAACCGAGACGCGTTAATGACGAACGGGCGCGCGGCAGCGGGCTGGTGGCGATCACACTCGCGAGGCGCGCAATGGTCTGACTGCGCGGCGGCGGGGAGTCGCAAATATCAGCCTGATCGTAACCTTCACACCAGTCGGCCAGCGCCCGAGCCGTGAAGCGCCCCGTGATCGGATGATTGGGTTTACCGTGTCGCATAAGAATAATGGTCATAGCGCTCCTGAGTGATCTTTCTCCAGTGTAATGCAGACGCTGAGTCAGTCGCGCACCGGTGACGGCATTTAAGAATATTGCGGGTGTGTCATTAAACTTTAACTGAACTGTGCGAAAACCAGCGCGATGAAGATGCAGTATGCGCCGTTAAATGGTAAGCAATAATCGTTAATTACGTTGTAATCAGACATTTCTTGCATACGCGCATTAGATGTAATGTCATGAATTAACGCCTCTTTTATCTTGTGCTCATGAGTTATAGTGAAGTTTATCTAATAAATGTCACTATTTTTGCTTGATTTATCTACGCGCGTAGATAGACTATGCCCATAGTGATAACTCACGGTGCCAGAGACGAAGTTGGCCTTGAGATGACCCAGTTACATTTGCCTTACTAATGCGATCGATGAAAATTACATCGGCGGGAACAGGCGAAGAAGCGGATTCCAACACCAGGGAATTCATTACTGATTTTTCATCCAGGTTTGCCTACTGAACGTCGCCACCGGGGAGTTCCGCTTGTTGCAAGGGAACTGACCCACGGAAGGGCGTTTGCTGTTTTTACCTCATTCAGGGATTGGGTTATGACGGTTTCGCAACAAAGCTCACTGACATCCTCCTCAGCTGCCGACGCGCGGCTTGAAACATCATCCGGCCGCAAAGATTTCTGGCGCGCCACCTTCTCGTGCTGGCTCGGCACCGCGATGGAATATGCGGATTTTGCGCTGTATGGCCTCGCTGCCGGCATTATCTTTGGTGATGTCTTCTTCCCCGAAGCCACGCCGACTATCGCCTTGCTCTCGAGTTTTGCCACCTGGTCGGTTGGCTTTATTGCCCGCCCGATTGGTGCCTTGCTGTTCGGCTGGATCGGCGATCGTAAAGGCCGCAAAACGGTGATGATCTCGACCATCATTCTGATGGGCGCCTCCACTACATTAATCGGTTTGATTCCCTCCTATGCCAGCATTGGCGTTTGGGCACCGGCGTGTCTGGTGCTGCTGCGCTTTACCCAGGGTTTGGGGGCGGGCGCAGAGTTGTCCGGCGGCACAGTGATGCTGGGCGAATACGCGCCGGTTGAGCGTCGTGGTTTGGTCTCATCGGTGATTGCGCTGGGCTCGAACAGCGGCACGCTGATCGCCTCGCTGGTTTGGCTGGCGGTGATCCAGATGGACAAAGAGAGCTTGCTGGCGTGGGGCTGGCGTATTCCGTTCCTCAGCAGCGTACTGATTGCGGTGGTGGCGTTGTGGATTCGTCGTCATCTGCGAGAAACGCCGGTGTTTGAACGCCAGCAGGCGGAATTGCAGGCCGAACGAAACGCCACGCTGGCGCAGGCGAAAGCAGAAGTGGATACGCGCAGTTTCTGGCGTCGCACCCGGGCCTTCTGGACCATGGTGGGTTTACGCATCGGCGAAAACGGCCCTTCTTATCTGGCGCAGGGCTTTATCGTCGGTTACGTCGCCAAAGTGCTAATGATCGATAAGTCGGTGCCCACCACCGCGGTGTTCATCGCCTCGTTACTTGGCTTCGTGATTATTCCGTTTGCCGGTTGGCTGTCGGATCGCTTTGGTCGCCGTATAACCTATCGTTGCTTCTGCTTATTGCTGATGTTCTACGCCTGGCCCGCCTTTAGCCTGATGGACAGCCGCGACCCGACGATTGTCATCGCGGTGATTGTGGTCGGCATGGCGCTGGCATCGCTGGGTATTTTCGGCGTGCAGGCAGCGTGGGGCGTCGAGATGTTTGGCGTGAAGCGTCGTTATACCAAGATGGCGGTAGCGAAAGAGCTGGGGTCTATCCTTTCAGGAGGCACCGCACCATTAGTGGCGGCGGCGCTGCTGTCGTTTACCGGACACTGGTGGCCGATCGCGGTTTACTTCACGGCGATGGCCAGCATCGGTTTTCTCACCACTTTCGTGGCGCCGGAAACGCGCGGACGCGATCTCAATCTGCCGGAAGATGCCATCTGACCAGCAGGATCGCGTAAATCACAACCCCCATTGGCCGGATATTCCGGCCAATGGCATTTACGCAGGGGCAAAGGAATGGCGAAATCTCCAACCGGAAACGTAACGCGCACGGACGTGGCAAAAATCGCCGGCACCTCGGTGGCGGTGGTCAGTTACGTGATCAATAACGGCCCGCGTCCGGTGGCAGAAGCCACGCGTCAGCGCGTGCTGGAGGCGATCAAACAGACCGGCTATCGCCCCAACGCGGTAGCGCGCGCGCTGGCTTCGGGCAGCACTAAAACCTTTGGTTTAGTGGTGCCAAACATCGGCAATCCCTTTGTTGCCTCGATGGCGCACATGCTGTTGCAGGAGTCGATGAATCACGGCCACGTCATGCTGTTGGGGGATGCCGGCGACGATCGCAAACGCGAGCTGGAGATTATTCAGGGCCTGTTAAATCGTCAGGTTGATGGCCTGTTTTACAACAGCGTCGATCGCCATCCCTACATCGATGTGATTCAGGCCAGCGGTACGCCGCTGGTGATGCTGGATCGCATTGAGCCGCGTCCAGGCGTTGGCATGCTGCGCGTCAATGAGCGCGAAGCGGCGTGCCAGGTGACCGCGCATCTGCTCAGCCACGGTTATCAGCAGGTGGGCATGATCAGCGGTCCACTGGACATGCTTAACGCGCAGGACCGTATTCACGGCTGGCGCGATGCGCTGGCGCAGAAAGGGTTGCTGGCAGATGAGGCAATGATTTTCCCTGCCAGCTACACGCGGCAGGGCGGTTACGACGCCGCGCAGCGCATGGTGGCCAGCGGTCGTGTGCCGCGCGCGCTGTTTACCAGTAATGAAGGCCAGGCGATTGGCTGCATTCGTGCGCTGTCGGAGCATGGACTGCGCGTGCCGCAGGATGTCGCGCTGGTGTGTTTTAACGGTACCGATCAGTCGGCGTTTCATGTGCCGACGCTCACCACCGTACGTCAGCCGCTGCGCGATATGGCGCGCAGTGCGATTGCTATGCTCAAAAATTGGGATGGCGACGCGAAGCTGGCGGAATTTCCTCACCATTTAGAAATCGGTGAGTCCTGTGGCTGCCAGCTTACTCAACAAGAATAAAATTATAACACTATGAAAAGATTGATTATTGATTGTGATCCGGGAAACGGTATAGCGGGCGCCAACACCGACGACGGCCTCGCGCTGGCGTTAGCATTGGCCTCAAAGTCACTGTCGCTGGAACTGATTACCACTGTGACCGGCAACACGCCGAGCGCGGTGGGTGCGCAGGTCGCGAAAGATCTGCTGCAGCGGCTGGGACGCAACATTCCGGTGGTGCAGGGCGCGCTGCAGGCGCTGCGTGAAGATCCTGCGCCGTGGCGTGCGCGTCTTGACCACGTTGCTGATGAAAAGCTCGGTGAACTGTGGCGCGGTGTTCGTCAACCGCAGCGTATTCCGGCGGATGGACATGATGCGGCTGGCGTCATGGGCCAACTGATTTGTGACAATCCCGGCGAGTTTACGCTGGTAGCCATTGGCCCGTTGACCAACGTGGCGCTGGCACTGCAGCGTTATCCAGAGATGGCTGAATCGGTGGCAGAGATTGTGATTATGGGCGGCGTGTTCGCGCTGGATGATTACATCAAAGACACCAATTTTGGCCTCGATCCGGAAGCCGCGCATCAGGTGCTGCACAGCGGTGCTGCCATCACGCTGGTACCGATGGACGCCACCACGCAAACTCTGATGACGCAGCAGGATCTCACGCGGCTGACCGCTAACGATCATCCGTTGCCGCAGTTTGTGCGCGAGACGTTACGGCCGTGGATCGATTATTCGATCCGCACCCGTCATCTGCCAGGTTGCTGGATACATGATGCGCTGGTGGTGGCGTGGCTGCTGAATCAGCGTGTCGCCGACGGCGTGGATTATCATGTGGATATTGAGCTGCGACCTGGCGCCACGCGCGGCAAAAGCTGGCGTTATCGCACGCCGCTGCGCCTGGATATTGGCGTGCCACCGCAGACCGGCGCCTTGGTGCATGTGATTCAAACCGTTAATAATGCGCTGCTGCTTGATATGATCGAAAAGGCATTTAATCAGTTATAAAACCCTCGACTGCACCTGCCGTAACGGCGCGATAAAACGCGCCGCTACAGGATATTGCCTCCATCAATGACATGTTTTTTTACACCGCGCATCACTCGCTGACAATTCCCGCCACAGCCCGCCTTTCTGACATGCTATATACAAATAGTTAACAAATTAGTAACCCGTGAAATTATTCGCGCGGTAACTTCTACTATAAATCCGGCCAACGAACCGGAAGCTCATCAGACAGGATACCAACATGTTCAACTGGACTGCGACCCAGCGCAACGTGGCTTTTGCCAGTTTCGCGAGCTGGACGCTGGATGCGTTCGACTTCTTCATCTTAGTGTTTGTCCTCAGCGATCTTGCCCAATATTTCCATACCAGCGTCTCCGATGTTTCTCTTGCCATCATGCTCACGCTCGCCGTGCGTCCGATCGGCGCGCTATTGTTTGGTCGGCTGGCGGAGAAGTACGGCCGCCGACCGATTTTGATGCTCAATATCGTGATGTTCTCGGCGTTTGAGCTGCTTTCGGCGTGGTCGCCCACCTTCACGGCGTTCCTCGGTTTCCGCGTGATTTACGGCGTGGCGATGGGGGGGATTTGGGGCGTGGCGTCGTCGCTGGCGCTGGAAACCATTCCGGATCGCTCGCGCGGCTTGATGTCCGGCATCTTCCAGGCTGGTTATCCGTGCGGCTATCTGCTGGCGTCGGTGATTTTTGGTTTGTTCTTCGAAACGGTCGGCTGGCGCGGCATGTTCCTGATTGGCGCGTTGCCGATTCTGCTGCTGCCGTTTATCTACTTCAAAGTGCCGGAATCGCCGGTGTGGCTGGCGGCGCGCGAGCGGAAAGAGAGCAATGCGCTGCTGCCGATTATCCGCCAGCACTGGAAAATCTGTATCTATATGGTGCTGCTGATGGCCTGCTTTAACTTCTTCAGCCACGGTACGCAGGATCTCTATCCCACCTTCCTGAAAGTGCAGCATCAGTTTGATCCGCACACCGTCAGCATCATTGCCATCAGCTACAACATCGCGGCGATGCTGGGCGGCATTACCTTTGGTGCACTCTCCGAGCGCATTGGCCGTAAGCGCGCGATTATTCTGGCGTCATTCCTCGCGCTGCCGGTGTTGCCGCTGTGGGCCTTCTCCAGCGGTTCATGGATGATCGGTATCGGCGCGTTCCTGATGCAGTTTATGGTGCAGGGCGCGTGGGGCGTGGTGCCGACCTATCTCACCGAACTGGTGCCCGCCAATGCGCGCGCGGTGCTGCCGGGCTTTGTCTATCAGTTGGGGAATTTGATCGCCTCCGTGAATGCAACGCTGCAGTCGCGTATCGCCGAGGCGCACGGCGGCAATTATGGTTTGGGTATGGCGATTGTCGCCGGAACGGTGGCGGTGCTGATTTGCGTGTTAGTGGCCTTTGGTCGCGAGACGCGCGGCATCGAAATCTCCGGTGCCGCCGCGCGCGAGTCGTCTTAAAGCGTCTCGCAGACGTCAACCCATTTCGCCGCGGTGAGTTCCGCCATGCGCTGCGGCGAAATGCGCACCGCGCTATGAATCGATCCGGCTGCGGGCAGCACTTCATCAAAGCTGCGCAGCGACACATCGCAATAGACGGTAAGCGGATTTTCCAGCCCGAACGGGCAAACGCCGCCGACCGGATGTCCGGTCCAGTTCACCACCTCATCCACGCTTAACATGCGCGCCTTGGCGCCGAGCGCAGCTTTCAGCTTGCGGTTGTCGAGACGCGCATCGCCGCGCGTAACGATCAGCACGATGGCATCTTTCACTTTCAGCGACAGGGTTTTGGCGATTTGCCCAGGCTGAACGCCATGAACGCGTGCGGCCAGCTCAACGGTGGCGGTGCTTTCCGGCATCTCGATGATGTCGATATCCGGTGCATGTTCGGCAAAGAAGTGCCGTACCGACTCCAGGCTCATTGTTATCTCCGGTAAAAACAGAGCCGAAAAAATGCCATAAGCCTGGAAAAGTGTAAACGGGAGAAAAGGAGAATCTGTAACAGAATGCGCGGGTGCTACACCGCTTTTAACGTGCAGTTACCGCAACGTTCTACATCGGGGATACGATAGCGCTGGCAGCAGCTGCGTCGTTCCATTTCGCCATTACGCGGGATCATGGTGCGATACAGCGGATTATCGCTGCCATCGAGCAGGGATTTGCTGAAAAATAGCGCCTGTTCCAGCTGCAAAATCTTCTCTTCTGGCAACTGGTTTTTCAATTCACCAAGGAACCAGTAAAACGAAAAGCCCATGTTGTTCCAGATAAGCTTCGCATTGATATCACCGTGCTGCGTCATGCCGTTAACCGCCGGAATCAGGCATTGCTGAATCAGGCGATCGATACGCTGCTGGGCATTGAGGTAGCGCGCATCCTCATCTTCCTGCACATCCAGCCAGAAAGCGCACGGATGGCCGTTTTCGTGGAACTCAACGTGAATCAGATGCGGCGAGCAGTTCAGCGCACGCGGTTCCTGCAATAACGCCATCATCAGCGGTGGCAGCAGCAGGCCAAAATACCACTGCGCCCACAGCGATTGCAGCGGCTTAGCTTCCTGCTGCACATCAGGATGATCGCGATAGAGATAATCGCTGTAGCGCTGCGTCAGGCGGCGATAGTGAAGCGGATTGGACCATTCAGCCAGAGTTAACGTCCCGGCGGGTGCCGGCTGGCCAAGCTTGAGGTTATCCAGCATGTAGCTGCGTTGATCGCGCATCAGATCTTCCAGTGCGCTCGCTAAACTGCGATCGCTCTGCATAAAGATCAGTGGATGCTCGCTGAAGCGATGATCCTGACGCGTGATGATGGCCATGCCGGTCCTGAGTGATAACGGGAATCGAGAGACAAATGATAATCGTTCCCAGCATTTTGAACAACATTTCTGCACATGCGTCTGTTAACGCACATTTCGTCGCGGCACGTTTTATCGCGCAATAAATTGCGCCGCGACGAGGTGTGCGTTTGGTAATGACGAGACCTTATATCAGTTCATTACTCGCCTGCGTCAATTTCGGCAAATCCTCCCACGCCAGAATAGTGTTACGTCCCTGATTTTTCGCCACATACAGCGCGCGATCAGCATTAGCGACTGCCTGGTCAAAATCGTCAGCAAAGATGGGCGCGATGCCAGCGCTGATGGTGACGTGCGTCGAGACTTTCTCATTGAAGCGGTGCGGAATTTCTAAATCCACCACGTACTGACGAATGCGTTCAGCCAGTTTCATCGCAATTGAAGCATTCACATTGGTCATCAGCACCAGAAACTCTTCGCCGCCGTAGCGTGTGACCACATCGCGCGAACGTACCGCGTCGCGGATCGCCACGGACACGCGCGCCAGCGCCTGATCGCCCATCGCATGGCCGTAATTGTCGTTGTAGGCTTTGAAGTGGTCGATATCCAGCAGCAGCACAAAGTGGCTGCCGGCGTGGTTTTCCATAATGGTATCAAGGCGATTCTTCAATCCACGGCGGTTGTACAGGCCGGTAAGCGGATCGAGCATGCTCAAATCGCTGAAGCTCTCTTTTTCCTCGTACAGCTGGCTCACCAGCCGACGGGTAAAAGTATCGAAGCGACGACGCATTAAATGGTGCAGTGAAAAGCCGATTAATGGCAGCGTAATGGTGAATAAGATCATCATTAAATGCTGACCATCATCCAATAACAGCACGGTTAATACCGGCGGCGTGATGTGTAAACAGAATGCAATCAAATAATCACTCAGCGCAATGGCACTGATAAAGAACACGCTTAACAGGCTGATAATTAAAAAGCTGCCATCAAAATAGTAAACCAGATGATATCTGTGGTTAATATGCCACGCCCACAGCGCACCCAAAATAAAAGCCACAGGATTTAATAGCGGTAATTTTTGTTTTGACGCCATTAAGCAAATAACCAGCAGCGTGGAGCTGAAGCCCGCTACAACGTCCACCGGCAGCGAGCGTATTGGGCTATCGCTGCCTAAAATCGGCAGCAGGCAAAAAAGTGAAACGGCGACATTAAGAAACAGAAAGAGCATCAGCGACAGCCGATATTTACTCTGTTTCAACTCATCATAAGATTGTAATTTCATTATTATTCTCGTGACAGCCCTGATATATCAAAGCGCTACCCGCAAGTAATAGTTTACCTACCCGGATAGAGAGCACGTTATTGTTGTGTTAGCGATATTGTTATCGGCGGCAATTTAGCATTTTCCAGTAATTCTGTCATCCGGCATGGCTTGCGACAAAAATTCGCTGCAAGATGAGAAATATTGTCATATGATAATGCGAATATTTATCATTTGAGGGTTGCGCGATGATCATGGCGATAATAGCCGCCTGCGGACTATGGGGCGTGAGCTGGGTAATGGGTAAACGTCTGGATAGCGGTTGGGGCGTGTTATTACCCTGCGCGGCGATGCCGATTTTTGCGTTATGGGAACCGAGTTTCAGTCAATGGCGAGTGGTGATGATTGTGGCGTTGCTGCTGACCGTGGTGATGCTGTTTCACCATCGCCTGCGTCACTATCTGTTGCTGCCGTCTTGTCTGGCTTTGGCAGGCGGCTTAGCCGCGGTGTCGGTCAATTTCCACGTTATCTGATTAAATCTCAGAAACGACAACATCACGCTGAGAGCGTGAAGTTCGTTGAAAAATCTTTCGGGGGATTTACTGCTCGAAAGGAGTGACAACTGTTGGTGCGAAGGGAGGGACTTGAACCCTCACGTCCGTAAGAACACTAACACCTGAAGCTAGCGCGTCTACCAATTCCGCCACCATCGCATCTTAGTTGTCTGTTTATATCGTCGCATTGGTGCGAAGGGAGGGACTTGAACCCTCACGTCCGTAAGAACACTAACACCTGAAGCTAGCGCGTCTACCAATTCCGCCACCATCGCTCAGTGCGCAGATATAAACTGTGTGATTTTAGTTTGGTGCGAAGGGAGGGACTTGAACCCTCACGTCCGTAAGGACACTAACACCTGAAGCTAGCGCGTCTACCAATTCCGCCACCATCGCAAACTAACAACACCCTAAAGTATTGCTAACCACGGAGGCGCATTTTAGAGATTTTACTCATTGCGTCAACACATATTTCGCGACGGCAAAACGATCGCTGTAAAAAGCAACGTTTCTGCCGCCGCGCTGCTGTTAACGCGTTTTGGCACCGCGACCATATACGGCGCGATAGACTTTGAAGCGTCCGGTTTGCGCCAGCACTTCGTGATTGCCGAAGGTTTCATCCAGAATCTGTGGATACGGCAGGAAGGCGTTAGCCACGATACGCAGTTCGCCGCCGCTGTTCAGATGCTTAAGCGCACCGCGAATCAGCGTGTTAGCCGCTTCAAGGCTGGTTTGCAGGCCATCGTGGAACGGCGGGTTGGAGATGATCATGTCGAAACGGCCGGTAACGTCAGAGAAAACGTTACTGGCAAACACTTCACCCTCCAGTTCATTGGCGGCCAGCGTGGCTTTACTCGCTTCAATCGCAGCAGCATGCACATCGCACAGCCACAGACGCACGCGCGGCGACACTTTCGCCATCACAGTTGCCAGCACACCGCTGCCACAACCGATATCCAGCACTTTGCCACGGAAATGCGGCGTCAGCGTGGAGAGCAGCAGATCGCTGCCGATATCCAGACCATCACGGCTGAACACGCCCGGCAAGGTATGGATGGTGAGATCCTCGAGCTGATAAGTATGGCCGTAGCTGCTGGCATCAAAGATTGGCTGCTTATCGAGACGACCGTGATACAGGCCACAACGACGCGCGCTATCAACTTTCTCCAGCGTCGCCCACGCTTCCAGCATGCCTTCGGCGCTGCGCACGCCGCTGCGGTTTTCACCCACCACGAAGATATCGCAGCCGACCGGCAGCAGAGAGAGCAGGTTTTGCAGCTGGTACTGCGCTTCGGGTTTGTTCTTCGACCAGTAATAAACCAGCGTATCGCAGCCTTCAACATCGGCAGCGGTTGCAACCATGCTGTAAACCGCACGTTCACCAAGGCGATGGCTTAGGTTCTGCCAGTGATGATATTGCTGGGTATGCACGCGGCTCGACGCGGTTTCTAGCTGGGCGGGCAGGTCATCCTGCAGGTCGCCAGCAAACAAAACGTTGCGGGCGGTAAATTCATCACTGTGGCGCAGAATCACTTCGCTGGCCGGGGTAAAAGCAGACATGGAGCACTCCTGTTAAATCAGAGCGACGATTATATACACGTCATACTTCAAGTTACAGGTGCGTTGGCTGCTCTCGCTCACCCGAATCACTTACCTGAAGTAAGCTCATCGGGCTTCACTCGTTTGCCGCCTTCCTCTAACTCGAATTATTTTGTGTAGGGTGCTTTGTTGGCGCATGTTCGATGGGTTTGCTAGCATAGCGTCGCATTCTGGCAGCATAACGGGTAATAGCATGAGCACAAGGCGCGACTGGCTTCTACAGCAAATGGGGATTACGCAGTATCAGCTGCGGCGTCCGCGCGTGCTGCAAGGGGAAATTGCCGTCACGCTTTTGCCCGACACGCGTTTGGTTTTGGTGGCCGAACAGGCACCCACGCTACAAGAACCGCTGATTCGCGACGTGCTGCGCGCGCTGAACATTCAACCCGCGCAGGTCATGGCGTTAACGCCAGACCAGCTGCAAATGCTGCCGGAGCAGGTCGATTGCGCCGGCTGGCTGCTGGGCGTCGAGAGCGAACATCCCTTTAACGGCATTACCTTCAACACCGCCGTTTTCAATGAACTGATCAGCAGCGGCGCAGCAAAACGCGCCCTGTGGCAACAGATGTGTAACCATGACAGCCATCTCTATAGTCACCCCTGAAGACCAGCCGCAGCTGCTGGCGATTGAGCGCCGCGCGCATGCCTTTCCGTGGAGCGAGCAGACGTTTAGCAGCAATCAAGGCGAACGTTTCGTTAATTTCCGCATTGAAGTTGAAGGTAAGCTGGCCGGATTCACCATCACCCAAGTGGTGCTGGATGAAGCGTCGCTGTTCAATATTGCGGTGGATCCCGACTTCCAGCGCCGCGGCCTGGCGCGCCAGCTGTTGCAGCATCTGATTGCTGAGCTCGAGCAGCGCGACGTGATGACGCTGTGGCTGGAAGTGCGCGCCTCAAATATGCCGGCGATTGCGTTGTATGAGCAGCTGGATTTCCATCAGGTGAGCGTACGCCCCAACTATTATCCCACTGCCAGCGGACGAGAAGATGCCATCATTATGGCGCTAACGCTTTAAGGAGCACCATGCTAAACGATTGGGACTGCATCCTGTTTGATGCAGACGAAACGCTTTTCCATTTCGATGCTTACGCTGGTTTGCAGCGCATGTTTGCCCGCTATGACGTGCAATTTTCTGCGCAGGATTACACCGATTATCAGGCGATCAACAAGCCGCTGTGGGTCGATTACCAGAACGGCACCATTTCCGCACTGCAGCTGCAAACGCGCCGCTTCACCTTGTGGGGCGAAAAGCTGAGCGTCGCACCCGAAGTACTCAACAGTGATTTCCTCAGCGCAATGGCTGATATCTGCCTGCCGCTGGAAGGCGCAGCTCATCTGTTATCAACGCTGAAAGGCAAAGTGAAAATCGCCATCATTACCAACGGTTTCACTGCGTTACAGCAGGCGCGCCTTGAGCGTACCGGATTCCTCGATGTGTTTGATGCGCTGGTGATTTCTGAAGAAGTTGGCGTACCGAAACCGGACGTGGCGATTTTTGATCACACGCTGGCCTTGCTGGGCAACCCGGATCGCAGCCGCGTGCTGATGGTCGGCGATACGCCAGAATCAGATATTCTCGGCGGCATGAATGCCGGCCTGAAGACCTGCTGGATCGATCACGGTACGCGTCCGTTACCCGATCACATCACGCCAACCTGGCAGGTGAAAACGCTGGCCGAGCTGGAAACGATTCTGACGGAAGGTTAAAAGTATCTATTCATCGTTACCATCGTGATGATGCTGAGAAGCCCGCTGTGCGGGCTTTTTTTTATGTTATTATCTATGCATGAATCTATTCATCAATCTATTCATCAGGCAAGGTGGCGGCAATGGCTGAGCTACAAAGTTTGCTGCTGGAAGGACCGCTTAGCGCGGCGGATCTGCTGGCTCGATTGCATATCAGCCAGGCCACGCTTTCACGCCAACTGCGTCAGCAGCCGCAGATTATCAAATGGGGCAAAGCGCGCGCGACGCGTTATGCGTTGCTGCGGCCCATCCGGGGTGAAAGCCGCTTCCCGCTGTATCGTATTTCTGCTGAAGGTCAGGCATCGCCCGCTGGCATCCTTTTGCCAACCTGGCCGCAGGGCAGTTGTCTGCATCTGGACCAGCACGATCAAGGCCGCTTTTATGACGGCTTACCGTGGTTCCTGCAGGAGATGTGTCCGCAAGGTTTTCTGGGCCGACAATGGGGCCGTGAATACGCGCCACAGCTCGGGCTGACGGATGATATTCGTCTCTGGAGTGATGAGCAGTGCCTGATGGCGCTGGCAAGCGGCGGCATCGATATGCCGGGCGCTTTTATTGTTGGCGACATGACATACCAGCGTTGGCTGCAACAGCCCGCACCGCAAGCCATCAGCGAGGCGCAAAAAATCGCGCGTTATCCGCTGATGGCACAACAGGCGCTGAGCGGCGATGAACCGGGCTCATCGGCTGGCGGCGAACAACCGAAATTCCTGTGCTATGCCGCAACGGCGAATGGCGATCGTCATTGTCTGGTGAAATTTACCGTCGCCCGTCAAAGTGATAATGCTGAGCGCTGGCGTGATTTGTTACGCGCGGAGCATCTGGCGTTGCAGCATTTACTGGCGGCGGGATTGCCTGCCGCACATAGCCAGCTGATTGATAGTGAAGGACAATTGTTCCTCGAAGTGCAGCGTTTTGATCGCATTCATCAACGTGGTCGACGCTGCATGAGTTCATTAGAAGCGGTAAGCGCAGAGTTTATCGGCCATCAACAACACTGGCCGGATGCGCTGCGTGAGTTGCAGCGTCAGCAACGTGTTGATGCGGTAGCGGTTGAACGCGGGACTTTGCAGTGGGCGTTTGGACGACTGATTGCCAATAGCGACATGCACGCGGGCAATCTGTCTTTCTTTACTGATGAAGAACGTTTCAGCCTGACACCGGCTTACGACATGCTGCCGATGGCGCTGGCGCCCAATTCTCAGGGGCACATGCGCGATGAAGTCAAACTGACGCTGGATTTCGCGCTGCCAGGCGCCGTGTGGCGCGCTGCCAGCGCTATGGCGAAAATCTACTGGCAAGCGATTGCAGAGGATGCTGCGTTTAGCGCGAACTTCCGCAGCATTGCCGGGCAGGCATTACAGCAACTGGAAGCGATGGAAATGACGTTGCATAAAATGGCTTAACGCTCTTTTTCATTCTCAGTGGCTGCCGCCGCCGCCTCTTCTTGCTCTTTCTCTTTATCCTCTTTCACCGTGCGGCTCGCCGTTAGCAGGAACGGCGATTGCTGCCAGCGGGTGCGACGGTCGCGCAGCAGGGTGCGCGTCAGGATAATGCCGATGGCCAGCGCCAGTAACATCATTAGGCGCAGGATGTTGGTGGTGTTATCCACCTGACGTGATTCCGTCACCAGCACGTGAGTATCCAGCGTGACGCGCAGGAAACCTTGCGGGCCATCTTTGCCTTCCAGCGGCTGCACGATTTGATGGTTGAAGTAGCTACCAGCGCGTTTGCCATCCAGCGACAGCCGATCGCGCACATTAATGCTTTCGCCGCTGTGCGCCACCAGGCTGCCATCATCGGCGTAGACGGAAGCATCAAGAATGCGGCTGTTGTCGGTCATCTGATTGAGGATGGCGGCAATCTGCGTGCGGTTATCGTCGCTGTTATCCATCAACGGTTTAAGACTAAACGCCACCTGTTTGGTCAGCGTGCGCGCCAGTTCTTCCACTTGTTCAGAGCGAGCCATTTGATGGCCGAGGCTAAACCAGGATGCGCCTTGCATCAGAACCACTAACAGAGCCAGCGAGATAAGAACAATCACCGTGCGATGCAGGCGAAATTTCAGTGCGGTTTTAACCATCAGAAACCCGTGTGATGTAACAGCAGAAAGGCTGGCAATTATGTTGCCAGAACCCGCGCAGACAAGGTAGCCTCTTGCGTGGTTTTGTTGTCCCTACAGGAGCTGTAATGCCAAATCGTCTTACCTGGTGCGATCTGCCCGCCGATGTTTCACTTTGGCCGGGTTTACCCCTTTCCCTCAGCGGTGATGAAGTGATGCCGCTGGATTACCGTGCTGGTCGGACTGGCTGGTTGCTGTATGGGCGCGGGCTCGATAAACAAAAACTCACCGATTATCAGCATAAGCTGGGGGCGGCGATGGTGATCGTTAGCGCCTGGAATGTCGATGAGTATCAGGTGATACGTCTGGCAGGCTCGCTGACGCCGCGCGCCAGCAAACTGGCGCATGAAGCCGGTTTTGATGTGGCACCGCTCGGCAAAATCCCGCATCTGAAAACGCCAGGTTTGCTGGTGATGGACATGGATTCCACCGCGATCCAGATTGAGTGCATCGATGAGATCGCCAAACTGGCGGGTTGCGGCGAGCAGGTGGCGGAAGTCACCGAGCGCGCGATGCGCGGCGAGCTGGATTTCAAAGCCAGCCTGCGCGAGCGCGTCGGCACCCTGGCGGGCGCCGATGCCAATATCCTGATGCAAGTGCGCGATGCGCTGCCGCTGATGCCAGGCTTAACCACGCTGGTGCAGAAGCTGCAGGCGCTGGGCTGGCAGGTGGCGATCGCCTCGGGCGGCTTTACCTTCTACGCCGACTATTTGCGCCAGACGCTGCATTTAGCCGCGGCGGTGGCCAACGAGCTGGAAATTCGCGACGGTAAGTTAACCGGCCAGGTGCTGGGACAAATTGTCGACGCCCAATTTAAAGCCGATACCCTGAACGATCTGGCACAGCGCTTTGAAATTGCTCCGGAACAAACCGTGGCGATTGGCGATGGTGCCAACGATCTGCCGATGATTAAAACCGCGGCGCTGGGTATCGCCTATCATGCTAAACCTAAAGTGAATGAGCAGACGGAAATCATCATCCGTCATGCTGACCTGATGGGTGTGTTCTGCATCCTGACCGGCAGCCTGATTCACGAAGAGCGTTAACTGAGGATTTGATTTGGCCAAAGCGGCAAAACGCGCCTTCGTTTGTAACGAATGCGGCGCTGATTATCCGCGCTGGCAGGGGCAATGCAGCGCCTGCCATGCGTGGAACACCATCACCGAGGTGCGCATTGCCGCCTCGCCTGCGGCGGCGCGTAATGAGCGCCTGAGCGGTTATGCCGGCGGCAACGCGGGCGTTAGCCGCGTGCAGAAGCTGTCGGAGATCAGCCTCGAAGCCCTGCCGCGTTTCTCAACCAGTTTCAAAGAGTTCGATCGCGTATTGGGCGGCGGCGTGGTGCCGGGCAGCGCCATCTTAATTGGTGGTAATCCGGGTGCCGGTAAATCGACGCTGCTGCTGCAGGTGATGTGCAAGCTGGCAGAAGGGATGAAAACCCTGTATGTCACCGGCGAAGAGTCACTGCAACAGGTGGCGATGCGCGCCCATCGTCTGGGATTACCGACCGAAAACCTCAATATGTTGTCGGAAACCAGCATCGAGCAGATCTGCCTGATCGCCGAGCAGGAGCAGCCGAAATTGATGGTGATCGACTCGATTCAGGTAATGCACATGGCGGAGATCCAATCCTCGCCGGGCAGCGTAGCGCAGGTGCGTGAAACGGCCGCCTACCTGACACGCTTCGCCAAAACGCGCGGCGTGGCGATCATCATGGTCGGTCACGTCACCAAAGACGGTTCGCTGGCCGGCCCGAAAGTGCTGGAACACTGTATCGACTGTTCGGTGATGCTGGATGGCGACGCTGATTCCCGTTTCCGCACCTTACGCAGCCATAAAAACCGCTTTGGCGCGGTGAATGAGCTCGGCGTGTTCGCCATGACCGAACAAGGCATGCGCGAAGTCAGCAATCCATCGGCCATTTTCCTGTCTCGCGGTGATGAGATCACCTCGGGCAGTTCGGTGATGGTGCTGTGGGAAGGTACGCGTCCGCTGCTGGTCGAGATTCAGGCGCTGGTGGACCATTCGATGATGGGCAACCCACGCCGCGTCGCGGTGGGTCTGGAGCAGAATCGCCTGGCAATCCTGTTAGCGGTGCTGCATCGCCACGGTGGCTTGCAGATGGCGGATCAGGATGTGTTCGTTAACGTGGTCGGCGGCGTAAAAGTCACCGAAACCAGCGTCGATTTGGCGCTGCTGATGGCGATGGTATCGAGCTTCCGCGATCGTCCGCTGCCGCAGGATCTGGTGATCTTTGGTGAAGTGGGCCTTGCCGGCGAAATTCGCCCGGTGCCGAGCGGCCAGGAGCGCATTTCCGAAGCGGCGAAACACGGCTTTAAGCGCGCCATCGTCCCGGCCGGTAATGCACCGAAGAAACCGGTCGAAGGGATGAAGGTGTACAGCGCGAAGAAGCTGGCGGATGCGTTAGCGATTCTGGATGAGTTGTAAGTTTTACCGGTCGGCATGAATGCCGACCCTACGTTTGTAGGGTGCGCATTTATGCGCACCGTCTTAAAGGCCGCACCGCCCTTTATTCCACGCAGGAGGCACTAAATGTCATCGTTTGACTACCTGAAAACAGCCATTCGCCAGCAAGGCCACACGCTGCAGCAGGTTGCCGACGCCAGCGGAATGACCAAAGGCTACTTAAGCCAGCTGCTCAACGCCAAAATTAAAAGCCCGAGTGCGCAGAAGCTGGAAGCGCTGCACCGTTTTCTTGGCCTGGAATTTCCGCGCCGCGATAAAACCGTTGGCGTGGTGTTCGGGAAATTTTATCCGCTGCATACCGGCCACATATATTTAATCCAGCGCGCCTGCAGTCAGGTGGATGAGCTGCATATCATCATGGGCCACGACGAGCCGCGCGATCGTGAACTGTTTGAAAACAGCGCCATGTCGCAGCAGCCGACCATCAGCGATCGACTACGCTGGTTGCTGCAAACCTTCAAATACCAGAAAAATATCCGCATCCATTCGTTTGATGAAGAGGGCATTGAACCTTATCCGCACGGCTGGGATGTGTGGAGCGGCGGCGTCAAAACCTTTCTGGCTGAGCAGGGCATTGAGCCGAATTGTATCTACACCAGTGAAGAGCCGGATGCCGCGATGTATGAGCAGCACCTCGGCATTCCGGCGGTGGTGATCGATCCCAATCGATCCTTTATGAACATCAGCGGCGGGCAGATTCGTCAGGATCCGTTCCGCTACTGGGAATACATCCCGACCGAAGTGAAGCCATTCTTCGTGCGCACCGTGGCGGTGCTGGGCGGCGAGTCGAGCGGCAAATCAACGCTGGTGAACAAGCTGGCGAACATCTTCAACACCACCAGCGCATGGGAATATGGCCGCGATTATGTCTTCTCGCACCTCGGTGGCGACGAGATGGCGCTGCAATATTCCGACTACGACAAAATCGCGCTCGGTCAGGCCCAGTACATCGACTTCGCCGTAAAGTACGCCAGTAAAGTCGCCTTTATCGATACCGATTTCATCACTACGCAGGCGTTTTGCCTCAAGTACGAAGGTCGCGAGCACCCGTTTGTGCAGGCGTTAATTGATGAATACCGTTTCGACCTGGTGATTTTGCTGGAAAACAACGTGCCCTGGGTGGCGGATGGATTGCGCAGCCTCGGCAGCTCAATGGATCGTCGCGAGTTCCAGACCATGCTGATCACCATGCTGCGTGAAAACAATATCGAGTTTGTGCACGTTAAAGAAGATGACTATGACACGCGCTTCCTGCGTTGTGTCGAGTTAGTAAAGCAGATGCTGGGCAGCTGATTCAGCCATAAAAAAAGGCGCCTAATGGCGCCTTTTTCACAGCAACAGACTTACTTCGTCATACGCTTGTACTTGATACGCTTCGGCTCGAGCGCGTCGGCGCCGAGGGTGCGTTTCTTGTACTCTTCGTACTCGGTAAAGTTACCTTCGAAGAACTCCACTTTGCCTTCATCCTGATAATCGATGATGTGGGTGGCGATACGGTCCAGGAACCAACGGTCATGCGAGATCACCATGGCACAGCCCGGGAATTCCAGCAGGGCGTTTTCCAGCGCGCGCAGAGTTTCGATGTCGAGGTCGTTGGTTGGTTCATCGAGCAGCAGCAGGTTGCCGCCGACTTGCAGCAGCTTGGCGAGGTGCAGACGACCGCGCTCACCCCCTGACAGCTCGCCCACGCGTTTGCCCTGATCGGTGCCTTTGAAGTTGAAGCGACCAACGTAGGCACGGCTTGGCATCTCGGTGTTGCCAACGCGCATAATGTCCTGACCGCCAGACACTTCTTCAAACACGGTTTTGGAATTGTCCATCGCGTCACGGAACTGATCAACCGACGCCAGCTTGACGGTTTCGCCCAGCTCGATGGTGCCGGAATCGGGTTGCTCCTGGCCTGACATCATGCGGAACAGCGTAGATTTACCCGCGCCGTTCGGGCCGATGATGCCGACAATCGCGCCTTTCGGTACAGAGAAGGTCAGATCGTCGATCAGCACGCGATCGCCATACGATTTCTTCAGGTTGGTCACTTCCAGCACTTTGTCGCCAAGGCGAGCGCCAGGTGGAATGAAGAGTTCGTTGGTTTCGTTACGCTTCTGGTAATCGGTGTTGTTCAGCTCTTCAAAGCGTGCCAGACGGGCTTTGCCCTTCGACTGACGGCCTTTCGCGCCTTGACGCACCCACTCCAGCTCTTTCTCGATAGATTTGCGACGCGCCGCTTCAGAAGAAGCTTCCTGCGCCAGACGCTGATCTTTTTGCTCCAGCCAGGAAGAGTAGTTACCTTCCCACGGAATACCTTCACCGCGGTCCAGTTCCAGAATCCAGCCAGCCACGTTATCCAGGAAGTAACGGTCATGCGTGATCGCCACAACGGTGCCTTCGAAGTCGTGCAGGAAGCGCTCGAGCCACGCCACGGATTCGGCATCCAGGTGGTTGGTCGGTTCGTCGAGCAGCAGCATGTCTGGCTTTTCCAGCAGCAGACGGCACAGCGCCACGCGGCGGCGCTCACCACCGGAAAGGGTAGCGATCTTGGCATCCCAGTCTGGCAGACGCATCGCGTCGGCGGCACGGTTCAGCTGGGTATCGAGGTTGTGACCATCGTGCGCCTGGATCACTTCTTCCAGACGGCCCTGTTCCGCGGCCAGCTTGTCGAAATCCGCATCGGGATCGGCATACAGCGCATACACTTCGTCGAGGCGCTTCAGCGCGCCAACCACTTCTGAAACCGCTTCTTCAACGGATTCACGCACGGTGTGCTCCGGGTTCAGCTGCGGTTCCTGCGGCAGATAACCCACATTGATGCCCGGCTGTGGGCGTGCTTCCCCTTCGATATCGGTATCGATACCGGCCATGATGCGTAGCAGCGTCGATTTACCCGAGCCGTTCAGGCCGAGCACACCGATTTTTGCTCCAGGGAAGAAGCTAAGAGAAATATTCTTCAGAATGTGACGCTTCGGCGGAACGACCTTGCCGACGCGATGCATGCTATAGACGAATTGAGCCACGTTGTATTGAGCCTTTTGGTCTGTGAGTTATGAACTTTAGGTACAGAAGTTTAGCCGTTTTCAGCCTTTATTCATACCCGTCATACTTCGCGCTGCAGGCGCGTTGGCTGCTTGTGTCCACCCCAGTCACATACTTATGTATGCGCCTGGGGATGTACCCACTTGCCGCCTTCCTGCAACTCGAATTATTTAGGGTCTGGTTTTGTTTCCCGGTAATAGAAACAGAGGAATTCTAAGATTTAGGCAATCGCAGCGGTATATTCTGTTGTGCCAGCCAACTCTTCAGCGCCGGTTCGGGTGCGCTATCGCTGACCAGCAAATCAAAACGGCGTAATTCACCGATACGCGCGGGCAGCACTTTGCCAAATTTACTGCTGTCCGCCACCAGCACGCGCTGACGTGCGCGCAGCATCGCGTGGTGCTTCATCGCCAGCTCGTTAATGTTGTAGCAGGTGGCGCCCTGTTCCTGATCGATACCTGCCGCCGAAATAAAGGCCAGCGTCGGGCAGAGATCGTCGAGGATCGAGTGCGCGCCAATCGGCGTGAACAGCGCGTTATCGGCGTGGAACTCACCGCCGCTCAGGATCACGTTGCAGGCCGGTTTCTCTTTCAACGCCAGGAAAGTGTTCATCGCGCAGCAGATGGCGGTGAACGGCAAGCTATCAGGTATCGCATCTACGATGTACGGCAGCGTGGTGCCGCAATCAAAAAATACCGTGTCATTTTCACTGATCAGATCCGCAGCAGCCTGCGCCAGGCGCTGTTTGCGTGCGGCGTTCTGACCGTGCTGATCGGAGATAAAGTAGTGTCCGGCGTGGCTTTTCGGATCGCTGACGATATAGCCGCCCAGCAGCACCACGGTTGAAGCCGGTTCGGTGAGATCGCGGCGGATGGTCATTTCCGACACGCCGAGCAGCTGCGCCGCGTCTTTCAGGTGCAGTTTATCGGTGCGTTTCAGCGCCTGAGCCAACTTGTGAATACGTTCGTCGCGCCGGGTTTCCATGATCATCTCTGCGTAATTAATCCTGAAGTCGAAGTGGCCTGGTCAAAAATCACGATAAATCTCACATATTTTAATGATTTGCGACGTATCCAGCAGGCCAGTTTTCAATCTTACCTGTAATGAGATCGGCCCGCAAACCTCATGCAATGCCGCCAACGTGTTGCTCTCAAGCCGCTTCGCTCTGATTCTCAATGTTGTTCCATTGTTAGAATAATAACATTCATTTCTACCAATTAATGGCTGTTTATCGGCTTTTTATCAGGATGTCGAGGTGTGAAATTTATCACACAATTAACTTTATTAACCTGATATTGTTATTTTAATAACATTATAAAGCTAAAAATTCACCGGGAGAAAACAATGGATATTGCGGTTATTGGGTCAAATATGGTGGACCTCATTACCTATACCAATCAGCTGCCTAAAGCGGGCGAAACGCTGGAAGCACCCGATTTTGCCATCGGCTGCGGGGGTAAAGGTGCCAATCAGGCTGTGGCAGCAGCGAAGATGGGCGGCAGCGTGATGATGGTGAGTAAAGTCGGCGACGATCTGTTCGCGCCGAATACCGTGGCCAATCTGCAGCAGCAAGGCGTTGATACCCGCTTCGTCACCACCGCGCCAGGCACCTCCAGCGGCGTGGCACCTATCTTCGTCGACGATGAGTCGCAGAACCGCATTCTGATTATTAAAGGTGCCAACCAACAGTTGAAGCCAGCCGATATCGATGCCGCCGCTGACGCGTTGAAAAGCTGCCAGTTGATCATCCTGCAGCTGGAGATCCCGCTGGAGACCGTTTATTACGCCATTGATTTTGCCCGTCAGCATGACATCAAAGTGATCCTCAATCCGGCACCGGCGGTGGCGGATCTCAATATCGACTACGCCTGCAAATGCGACTTTTTCATGCCGAATGAAACCGAGCTGGAGATCCTCACCGGCATGCCGGTCACCACGGATGAAGAGGTGAAGCTGGCGGGGCAATCGTTGCTTAAACGTGGGCTGAAAAACCTGATCATCACGCTGGGCGGGCGCGGTTCGCTGTGGATGTCTGGCGACAGCGTGCATCAGGTTGCACCCACCGCAGTAAAAGCGGTGGACACCAGCGGCGCGGGCGATGCCTTTATCGGCTGCTTCGCCCACGAGCTGGTGAAAAGCGGCGATATCCCGGCCGCGATGGCGCAAGCCTCGGCTTATGCCGCCTGCAGCGTGACCGGTCGCGGCACGCAGCGCTCCTATCCCGACGCGGAAACCTTCCAGCGTTTTCTCAACGTTCACTGAGGTCGAGTTATGCAACCGAACATTGTTCAGCAATCTGATGGCTATCTGAATAAAACGCCGCTGTTCCAGTTCATTTTGCTCTCGTGCCTGTTCCCGTTGTGGGGCTGTGCGGCGAGTCTGAACGACATCCTGATCACCCAGTTCAAAAGCGTGTTCGCGTTAAGCGATTTCGCCAGCGCACTGGTGCAGAGCGCGTTCTACGGCGGCTACTTCCTGATTGCTATTCCGGCCTCGCTGGTGATCCGTAAAGCCACCTATAAACTGGCGATTTTATTGGGCCTGGCGCTGTATATCGTGGGCTGCGTGCTGTTCTATCCCGCGTCACACATGGCAACCTACACCATGTTCCTGGCGGCGATTTTCGCCATCGCCATCGGTTTGAGCTTCCTCGAAACCGCCGCCAACACCTACAGCTCGATGATTGGTCATCGCGATCACGCCACGCTGCGCCTGAATATCAGCCAGACTTTCTATCCGGTGGGCGCACTGATGGGCATCGTGCTGGGCAAATATCTGGTGTTCCAGGAGGGCGACAGTCTGGAAAGTCAGCTGGCCGGCATGAATGCGGAACAGGCGCATGCGTTCCGTCTCACCATGCTGGAGCACACGCTTGAGCCGTATAAATATCTGGTGATGGTTTTGGTGGTAGTAATGCTGCTGTTCCTGTTCACCCGCTATCCGCGCTGCAAACCGGAAAGCAGTGAAAAATCGTTGCCGTCGCTCGGCGAAACTTTCCGCTATCTGGCGGCGAATCGTCACTTCAAACGCGGGATTCTGGCGCAGTTCTTGTATGTCGGCATGCAGGTGGCGGTGTGGTCGTTCACCATTCGTCTGGCGCTGACGCTCGGCGCGGTCAATGAGCGCCATGCCTCTAACTTTATGATTTACAGCTTCATCGGCTTCTTTATCGGTAAATTTATCGCCAACGTCCTGATGACGCGCTTCCGTGCGGAAAAAGTGTTGATTGCCTACTCGCTGCTGGGTGTTCTGGCGCTGGCGTATGTGATGTTTGTGCCGAACTTTACCGCTGTCTATGCCGCCATCCTGGTCAGTGCGCTGTTTGGTCCGTGCTGGGCGACGATCTACGCTGGAACGCTGGCGACCGTCGATAACAAATACACCGAAGTGGCGGGCGCGTTTATCGTGATGTCGATTGTCGGTGCTGCCTTTATTCCTGCGATTCAGGGCTTCGTCTCCGATCATCTTGGATCGATGCAGCTGGCGTTCGGCGTTTCGCTGCTGTGCTTCGCCTGGGTGGGTTACTTCTTCTGGGGCGAGCTGCGTCATAAAAAACAGGCAGAAGCAGCCGGTCGTTTAGTTGAGGAGATGCCATGAAAACCCGTTTACCGTTACGTCGTGAGCAGTTTCATGAAACGCCAGCCACGCTGCTGCGCAACGAGACGTTCCACGTCGAGCTGTTTCGCTATCCCGCAGGCGTGGAAGCGGTGCGCATCAGCAATCCACGCGGCACGGTGATCGTACTGCCGTTTTACGGTCAGATGGTGTGGGACGCCAACTTTGACGGCCATTCGCTGACCATGGGCCACAGCTTTAAGCAGCCGCTGCCCGGCAGTTCGATCATTGATACCTACGGCTGTTTCGCTTTCCACTCCGGGCTGCTGGCCAACGGCTGTCCGGCAGAGGATGACGATCATCCGCTGCATGGCGAAATGGCCTGCGCGCGCATGGACAGCGCGTGGATGGTACTGGAGGACGATCGCCTGTCGCTGGAGGGCGAAACCGAGTATGTGAAGGGCTTTGGCCATCACTATCTTGCCGCACCGGCGGTGCGCCTTGAGGCCAATGCTGCGCGCCTGCACATTGAGATGAACGTCACTAACCTGGCAGGCGCGCCGATGCCGCTGCAGTATATGTGTCATTTGAACAGCGCCTGGCTGGATCGAGGGCGTTTCCAGCAGTCAATTCCGACCGATGCGTTCCAGCTGCGCAGTTCGATCCCGGCGCACGTCAAACCTACCCCGCAGTGGCGCGCATATACCGATCAACTGGCGCGCGATCCGCAGGCGTTTCAGCAGCTGGATCAGCCGCAGACGTGCGATCCGGAGATCGTGTTTTTCGCCGACGATCTCCAGCAGTACGGCGATGAGATGCAGTTCGAGCTGCACTCACCGCAAGGGTTTGCTCTGATGACACGCTTCTCCAGCCAACAGTTCCCGCACGCCACGCGCTGGATGCTGCATAACCGCGATCAGCAGGTCGCCGCCTATGTGCTGCCGTCAACCTGCCGCCCGGAGGGTTTCAAAGCCGCACAGCGCGCCGGCACGCTGATTGAGCTGGCCCCCGGCGAACAGCGTCACTTCAGCGTTGAGACCGGGATTTTGTAATCAATGGCGGTCTTAGGATCGCCATTTTAAAATCAATATCAACAGCGGATGTTGATATTAAAAATCATTTAAAAAATATCAAATATACCCCTATCTCCCCTCGGTTAATTGCAATGACCTAATGATTTAGATCAAATTATTAAATAAGAGGATGTGCATTATAGTTAACTGATTTAAATTTACGTTCAGGGAAGGATTATGGCATCTGTACCGATAGGACCTGGTGCATTAATTATTCAGAATAATATGCGTGAAGCCAGATGTAATGGTATGTCGAGAGGTATGGCGACACCGGCAACCTATTACTGGTTTTATCAAAAAGTACGCAATCGCGGCCCTTGGGATTACAAACAATTCGACTTCAATTGGGCTGCTTTTGGAAACTTCAATTTTGGCGCTTCAGGCAGAGCGGCTGGAATACCCGATGACATTTTGCTGATGGGCGCGGGATTTGCTCAAACACTCGCTGGCACATCAAAACCTCGCTGGGGAAAGTGGTATGATGTTCCTCCCTATGGAGATGATCCCACAGATCAACGCAATATACGCGAGGGAATTGAGTATGCTAAACAGCACGGTTATTAAGCGATTTCATTTGATACTGACTCTTCTTTTGCTGATTATTATTGGTTTTTTAGTCATCGGTAATGAAAGCTCACGCGATAATGATGTGTTGAAGCGTAGTCAAAAAATCAATCAATCTTCCTGGCTATATATGACTGAATACAGTGCTGGCGGTGCCACTGTTCCTGTTATTTATCGATATTATTTAACCAGTGAGATTACCGGCAACGAAAAACAAGTTTTAAATAAACTTAAAACGTTGGAACCTCTCATTGAAGGTGTAGGAAGCATCCGCTCAATTAACATATCAGCTAATGGGCATATCACCTTTGGATGGAGTGGAAAAATAGTGTCAGTGAGCAGTAAAGTTGGCACGGCAGATTTTGAATTTGAAAATTAATTAAAATATTTAAAATGCTCGAAACGACGTGCCTTCTGCTTGTAGACGCGGCCGTTAGGCCGCCCATTTGAATTATCAAGCTCAACTAAATCGCTACTAATCCGCGTACGCCGTCGGCTTCCATGGCGGATCCGGCGCCGCGCTGCACGATCTCGCCGCGCGACATCACCAGATAGCTGTCGGCCAGTTCGGCGGCGAAATCGTAAAACTGCTCGACCAGCAGGATCGCCATATCACCGCGCTGCGCCAGCTGGCGGATTACCGCACCGATCTCCTTGATCACCGACGGCTGGATCCCTTCGGTTGGCTCATCGAGGATCAATAGCTTTGGTGAACAGGCGAGGGCGCGGCCAATCGCTAATTGCTGCTGTTGCCCGCCCGACAGGTCGCCGCCGCGGCGCGCTTTCATCTCACGCAGCACCGGAAACAGTTGATAGATCTCCTCCGGCACCGCTTTGGCCTGTGCGCCGGAAAAACGCGCCAGCCCCATCAGCAGATTCTCTTCCACCGTCAGACGCGGGAAGATTTCGCGCCCCTGCGGCACATAAGCGATACCGGCCTGCACGCGCTGATGCGGCTTGCGGCTGTTGATCACGTTATCCTGCCAGCGAATTTCGCCGGATTTGGCCGGAATCAGCCCCATCAAACACTTCAACAGCGTGGTTTTACCCACGCCGTTACGTCCCAGCAGGCAGGTAATTTCACCCGGCTTCGCTTCAAACGACAGGCCGCGCAGAATGTGGCTGCCGCCGTAATATTGATTCAGTTCCGCGACTTGCAGCATGTTAACGCCCCAGATAAACGTCGATAACCCGATCGTCCGCCTGCACTTCGCGTAACGATCCCTCGGCCAAAACCTGGCCCTGATGCAGCACGGTGACGTGATCGGCAATGGTTTCAACAAAGCCCATGTCGTGCTCGACCACCATCAGCGAATGCTTACCGGCGAGGCTGCGAAACAGCTCGGCGGTGTATTCGGTTTCGGCATCGGTCATGCCGGCTGCCGGTTCATCCAGCAGCAGCAGATGCGGGTCCTGTACCAGCAGCATGCCGATTTCCAGAAACTGCTTCTGGCCGTGCGACAGCAAACCGGCTTTGCGCTGGCGTTCGGCACCCAGCCGCAGCAGTTTTAGCACCTCATCAATGCGATCCTGCTGCTCGCCGTTCAGCCGCGCACGCAGGCTGGCCCACACCGATTTGTCGTTTTTCAGCGCGATTTCCAGATTCTCAAATACCGTTAGCGCTTCGAATACCGTGGGTTTCTGGAACTTGCGCCCAATACCGGCGCGCGCGATCTCCACCGGCGACATTTTGCTGAGATCGGTATCCTGGTCGTAGATCACCTGGCCATTATCCGGCCGGGTTTTACCGGTGATCACATCCATCAGCGTAGTTTTTCCCGCGCCGTTGGGGCCGATCACGCAACGCAGTTCGCCCACGCCGATCTTCAGTGAGAGATCGGTGAGCGCGCGAAAGCCGTCGAACGACACGTTGATCTTCTCCAGCTGCAATACCGGATCGCTTTGTTCACGATAGCGATCCGAGGGATGAGGTTGGGTAAACAGGTGTTCAGTCATCACGCCTCCGGCGCAGCAGGCCAATCACGCCACGCGGCAGGAACAGCGTGACCAGGATAAACATCAGGCCAAGGAAAAACAGCCAATATTCCGGGAAGGCGACGGTGAACCAGCTTTTGGCTCCGTTAACGATGGCGGCACCAAGCAGCGGACCAATCAGCGTGCCGCGTCCACCCAGCGCCACCCAAATCGCCGCTTCAATCGAGTTGGTTGGCGACATTTCGCTGGGGTTGATAATGCCAACCTGCGGCACGTAGAGCGCGCCCGCCAGCCCGCACAGCACCGCCGACAGCGTCCAGACAAACAGCTTGAAGCCTTTGGGATCGTATCCGATGAACATCAGGCGGTTCTCCGCATCGCGCACCGCGGTCAACACGCGGCCAAACTTGCTGCGTGCCAGCGCGAAGCCAATGCCGAGGCTGACCAGCAGCAGCAGCACCGTGGCGACAAACAGCCCAATACGTGTGCCGGTAGCGGTGACGTTAAAGCCGAGCAATGTGGTGAAGCCGGTAAAGCCGTTATTACCGCCGAAGCCGGTTTCGTTGCGGAAAAACAGCAGCATGCCAGCGTAGGTCAGCGCCTGCGTCATGATTGAGAAGTAAACGCCTTTGATTTTCGAGCGGAAGGCGAAGAAGCCAAACACCAGCGCCAGTAAACCCGGCACCAGCATGATCAGGCACAGCGCCCAGACAAAATGTTGCGTGCCCGCCCAAAACCACGGCAGCTCACTCCATGAAAGAAAAGACATGAACGCAGGCAGGCCGTCGCCGGAGGCCTGGCGCATCAAATACATGCCCATCGCATAGCCGCCAAGCGCGAAGAACAGGCCGTGACCGAGCGACAGCAGCCCGGCGTAACCCCACACTAAATCGAGCGCCACCGCGACCACTGCGTAACAGAGAATCTTGCCGACCAGCGTTAGCGTATAGGTGGAGATCGCCAGCGGATGGGTGGCGGGCAGCAGGGCGCAGAACGGCAGCGCCAGCAGCAGCACAGCGATCACCACGCCGAGGCTGAGCGTCAGGCGTGGCGCTTTGCGCGCAATAGTTAACGTCATTGGCTGGCTCATCAGTCAATCACCCTCCCTTTGAAGGCAAACAGGCCCTGCGGACGTTTCTGGATAAACAGCACGATCAGCACGAGGATGAGGATTTTGCCCAGCACCGCGCCAATCTGCGGCTCCAGCACTTTATTAAGAATGCCGAGACCAAAGGCGGCGACCACGGTGCCCGCCAGTTGGCCGACGCCGCCCAGCACCACCACGAGGAAGGAGTCGATGATGTAGCCCTGACCGAGCTCCGGCCCGACGTTGCCGAGCTGCGACAGCGCCACGCCGCCGAGTCCGGCGATGCCAGAACCGAGGCCAAACGCCAGCATATCGATACGTCCGGTCGGCACGCCGCAGCAGTCGGCCATTGCGCGGTTCTGCGTCACGGCGCGCACGCTCAGGCCGAGACGGGTTTTATTCAGCAGCAGCCAGGTGAGGGCCAGTACGGCAAACACAAACAGGATCACCGCGATACGGTTGTACGGCAGCACCAGATTCGGTAACAGCTGCAGCCCGCCGGAGAGCCAGCCTGGGTTAGCCACTTCCAGGTTCTGCGCGCCAAACAGCATGCGCACCAGCTGAATCAGCATCAGGCTGATACCCCAGGTGGCGAGCAGCGTTTCCAGCGGACGTCCGTACAGATGGCGGATGATGGTGCGCTCCAGCAGCATGCCCATGCAGGCGGTGACCAGAAAGGCCACCGGCAGCGCCAGCAGCGGATACCAGGCCAGCCACTGCGGTGCGAACTGCTGGAACAGGCTTTGCACAAACCAGGTGGCGTAGGCGCCCAGCATCAGCATTTCGCCGTGCGCCATGTTGATTACGCCCAGCAGGCCGTAGGTGATCGCCAGACCGAGCGCGGCCAGCAGCAGAATCGAACCGAGTGACAGGCCGGTAAACGCCTGACCAAGCAGATCGCCCCACATCAGGCGCTGTTTAATCTGCTTCAGGCTGGCGGCGGCGGCATCACGCACGCTGGCATCGGGTTCATTGCTGGCCTGGGTTAAGCGCGTGAGGCTGGCCTGCATGTTGGGATCGCTGGATTCGCCGAGCAGTTTGACAGCCTTAAGGCGCAGCGCCGCATCCGGGCTGGCGAGTTGCAGGTTGGCCGCTGCCATCAGCAGTACGTCGTGCACTTTCGCGTCTTTTTCCAGCGTCAGACGCTGCTCAATCAGCGGCAGCATGTCGGCGACGCCATCATTTTGCAGTTGTTGTGCGGCACGTAAACGGATCGCGGCATCATCGCTCACCAGCTGATGGGCGGCGAGGGCGCTGGCGATCAATACGCGCAGGCGGTTGTTCATGAACAGCTTTTTGGTGTCGCCGTCGGGCTGTTGCGCGCTGTCGAGCGGCTGCAACGCTTCACCTTGTTTGCTGAACGGCTGCTGTTTTTGGTCGATGACCACGGTTTCATTGCGCAGCGCCTGCAGCAGCGGCAAGCGACTGGCCTGCGGTGCGGCGGCCCACTGCTGGAGCAGCGTGGCTTGTTGCGCGCGGCTGGCGGCCGCGAAGTCTGCGCCATCGCCCGCCTGGGCGAGCCAGGGCAGCAGTAACAGCAGACAGCAGAGATAACGGCGGATTGTCATGGTTCTGGCCCTGATGGTGAGAAGTTGTTTTGGTTTGGATTGGTGTGGCTGTCCCCCTCCTCGGTCCTCCCCCATAAATGGGGGAGGAAGACGTTGCCCAATGCCAGCAATGAACATGCATGTGGCAGCGTCTCCTTCCCCCATTTATGGGGGAAGGCCGGGATGGGGGACAGCCAGCACAACCCCTACTGCGTTGATTTCACCGGATGGTCCGGCTTCTTATCATTACCCGCAATGTACGGGCTCCACGGCTGGGCGCGTACCGGTTGCTCGGTCTGCCACACCACGTTGAACTGACCGTTCTCTTCCACTTCACCAATCATCACTGGCTTATGCAGGTGATGGTTGGTTTTATCCATGGTCAGAGTGAAACCGTCCGGGGCTTTAAAGGTCTGTCCCGCCATCGCCGCGCGCACTTTATCCACATCGGTGGTGCCCGCTTTCTCTACCGCCTGCGCCCACATGTGCAGGCCAACGTAGGTCGCTTCCATCGGGTCATTCGTCACCACGGTGTTGGCGTTCGGCAGGTTGTGCGCCTTAGCGTAGGCGCGGTAATCCGCGACGAACTTCTGGTTAGTTGGGTTATCCACCGACTCGAAGTAGTTCCACGCCGCTAGCTGACCGACCAGCGGTTTGGTATCAATGCCGCGCAACTCTTCCTCGCCGACGGAGAAGGCGATCACCGGGATATCCGTGGCTTTGATGCCCTGATTGGCCAGCTCTTTGTAGAACGGCACGTTGGAGTCGCCGTTAATGGTGGAGATCACCGCGGTTTTGCCACCGGCAGAGAACTTCTTAATGTTGGAGACGATGGTCTGATAATCGCTGTAACCAAACGGCGTATAGACCTCTTCGATGTCTTTATCCTGTACCCCTTTGGTGTGCAGGAAGGCGCGCAGAATCTTGTTGGTGGTGCGCGGATAGACGTAGTCGGTGCCCAGCAGGAAGAAGCGTTTCGCGCTGCCGCCATCTTCACTCATCAGGTATTCCACCGCCGGAATCGCCTGTTGGTTCGGCGCGGCGCCGGTGTAGAACACGTTCGGCGACATCTCTTCGCCTTCGTACTGCACGGGATAAAACAGCAGGCCGTTCAGCTCCTCAAACACCGGCAGCACCGATTTGCGCGATACCGAGGTCCAGCAGCCAAACACTGCCGCCACTTTGTCCTGCGTCAGCAGCTGACGCGCTTTTTCGGCAAACAGCGGCCAGTTGGAGGCCGGATCGACCACCACCGGTTCCAGCTTTTTGCCCAGCACGCCGCCTTTGGCGTTGATCTCATCGATAGTCATCAGCGCCACATCCTTCAGCGGCGTTTCGGAGATCGCCATGGTGCCGGAGAGCGAGGACATAATGCCCACCTTGATGGTGTCAGCAGCCTGCGCCGCAAAGGCAAAGCCCATGCTGGCCACAGAGGCAGAGAGCGCGAAAGCCTTGAGCAACGAACGTCTTTTCATCAGTAAACCCCTCACGATGTTTGTATTGTTATTCAATGGGTTGAAGTCGAGCCTGCTGTAACATATGCAATGTGATCTTTCTGACCTCTGCCTTACTGACGGCGATGTGGTCGGTTAAAATGCGCTGCGCCTCCTCGGTTTGTTGCTGGAAAATCGCCCGTAAAATCTGAGCGTGCTCGCGGTATGTCGCCTCCATTCGGTCGTCTCGGGTAAAATCGAGACGGCGAATGATGCGGATTTTTTCGGTCAGTTCGGCGTGGATGCGCGCCATCTCCTGATTGCCAGCGGCGGCCACCAGCGCCATGTGAAAGGCTTCATCCTGCGCCGAAACCGCTTTGCCATCGGCCAGCGGCGGTGCATCCATCCAGAAGCTTTTCAGCGCGGTGAGCATGTCGATGCACTGCGGTGCGGGCAGTGCGCACAAGCGGCGCACCGCTTCGCACTCCAGCACGGTGCGAAAGTCGTACAGCTCTTCGAAATATTCAAAGTCAAACGGCTTCACCTGCCAGCCGCTGCGGAACCACACTTCGACGTAGCCCTCGCGCTCCAGCCAGAACAGCGCCTGACGCACCGGCGTGCGGCTCACTTCCAGCCGATCGGCGATTTCGTTTTCGCTGAAGCGATCGCCCGGCATCAGTCGGAACTCAAAAATGTCCTGTTTCAGCGCCTGATAAACCTTTTCGGCCAGTGCTTCCGGACGACCTTTGCTACGAGGGCTCGTGTTCATGCCAGCTCCTTATTCCAGCCACAGCAGGGCATCGCCCGGACTCACCGGACGTCCTGCCTGGCAGGCAATGCGTTTCACCGTGCCGGCCTGCGGCGCGACAATCGCCAGTTCCATTTTCATCGCTTCCACGATGATCAGCGTTTGACCGGCTTCCACCGCGTCGCCCGGCTGCACCAGCACTTTCCAGATGTTGCCGTTCATATCGGCGCACACCGCCAGCGCATCGTCGTCGGCTTCGGCCACCACCAGCGTCTCCTCGCTGGTGAGCGGCGCGTTCTGCTCTTCCTGCGCCCACAGCGTCACTTCCTGTTCGAAGGCGGCGGACTGACGCTGGCGGAAATCACTGATCGATGCGGCATTTTCCGCCAGGAATTGATGATGGGCGGCGAAGTCGAAGACCGTTTCTTCGATGCGCACCGTGGCGCGGCCTTCGCGGAAGTCATCGCGCAGCTGCGTCAGTTCGTTTTCCGTTACCGGATAAAAGCGCACCTGATCGAAGAAGTGCAGCAGCCACGGCTCGTCGGCCGCAAACTGCTCGTTTTTCAGGAACTTGTTCCAGATTGGTAGTGTGCGGCCCACCAACTGATAGCCGCCGGGTGAATCCATGCCGTAGATGCACATGTACATGCCGCCAATGCCGACCGTGCCTTCGGCGGTAAAGGTGCGCGCCGGGCTGTATTTGGAGCTCAGCAGGCGATGGCGTGGATCGATCGGTACCGCGCACGGCGCGCCGAGATAGACATCGCCAAGGCCGAGAATCAGGTAGCTGGCATCAAAAAGGGTGTCGCGCACCGCTTCGCGGCTCGGCAGGCCATTAATACGCTGGATAAAATCGACGTTATTTGGCAGCCACGGCGCGCTGGCACGCACGGTTTCCTGATAACGTTCGACCGCGCCGAGCGTGGCGCTATCTTCGAAGGCCATCGGCATCCAGACAATGCGCGACGGCACTTTCAGCTGGCTGACATCGCCGAGCCCGGCTTCCAGTTCCAGCAGCAGCTGCATCAGCTGTTTCTGGCTGAGAATCAGGCTGTCGTAGCGTACCTGCAGAGAGCGCACGCCCGGCGACAGCTCTTCCACGCCCGGCACCGCGCGTTCACGTAGCGCATTCATCAGCAGATGCACGCGCAGACGCAGCGCCAGATCCAGCACGTTATCGCCGTACTCAATCAGCACATATTTGTCGCCCGCCTGGCGATAAACCGCCGCTGGCGTGGTTGCCGTGGCGGGGAGCGCCGCCAGCAAGGTGGCGGAACCGATAGCGCTGGCTGCTAAAGAGGGCACCGCAAAGGCCGGCGCGTGGCTGCTGCGCAGCGTGGCCACGCTGTGCGCCTGCGCTTTTTCCAGCGCCACCGCTTCGTCGGCGCTGATTGGGTGGAAGCGAATTTTATCGCCCGGTTTCACCTGGCCGACTTTCCACAGTTCGGCTTTGGCGATGGTCACCGGGCAGACGAAGCCGCCGAGGCTAGGGCCGTCGTGCGTCAGGATCACCGGGAAGTCGCCGGTGAAGTTCACCGCGCCGATGGCGTATTCGCAGTCATGCACGTTGGACGGATGCAGGCCGGCTTCGCCGCCGTTGGCGCGCGTCCATGTCGGTTTCGGGCCAACCAAACGCACGCCGAGGCGGTTGGAGTTGTAGTGCACCTGCCAGTCGCTGGCAAAGAACTCATCAATCGCCGCCTGAGTGAAGAAATCCGGTGCGCCATGCGGTCCATACAATACGCCGATGCGCCATTCAGTGCCGTAGTGCGGCACCAGCGCATGATCGAGCGCCTGCGGTGCGCTGACCGGCGCGGGCGTGGTGCAGGCGGCAAGCTGCGGCTGGGAGATTGGCAGCATGTCGGCGACGCGCAGAGTGCGTCCGGCGTGGCCGCCAAACTGGCCGAGCGAGAAGGTTGAGCGGCTGCCGAGATATTCCGGCACGTCGAAACCGTTGCGTACCGCTAAGTAGGTGCGACAGCCGCTCTGTGCACGGCCCAGCGTCAGGGTTTGTCCCGCTTTGACGCTGACGGGCTGCCAGTACGCGATGCTTTCACCATCGACATCCGCCGCGCAATCAGCGCCTGTCAGGGCGATGACGGCATCGCTGTGGAAGCGCAGCGTCGGGCCTTGCAGAGTGAATTCGAGGCCCGCGGCGCTGTCGTGGTTGCCGACAATGCGGTTGGCCAGGCGGAAGGCGAAATCGTCCATTGGGCCGGACGGTGGCACGCCGATATCCCAGTAGCCGAGGCGGCCAGGGAAATCCTGAATGCTGCTGAAAGTACCGGGTTGCAGCACTTCAATCACGCTGGCGGCTGGCGTGAAGCTATCAAGGAAACGCGTCCACACGTTGCCGCTGCGGAAGGCGTCGGTGGCGACGATCTGGCGCAGATAATCGAGATTGCTGGCGATGCCATGCAGCTGCGTGGCGTCGAGCGCCTGCTGCATCTTCGCCAGCGCCGCTGCGCGCGTGTCGGCATGCACGATCAGTTTGGCGACCATCGGATCGTAAAACGCCGAGACTTCGGTGCCGGTAGCGATCCAGCCATCAACGCGCACGTCATCCGGGAAACTGACGTGGGTCAGCACGCCGGGGCTGGGCTGGAAGTTTTTCAGCGGATCTTCGGCGTAGATACGCACTTCAATCGATGCGCCAGCGGGCGCTTGCTGCAGGCGCGCCCAGTCGAGGGCATCGCCAGCGGCGACTTTCAGCATGCACTCAACCAGATCGAGGCCGGTGACGCATTCGGTGACAGGATGTTCAACCTGCAGGCGGGTGTTTACTTCGAGGAAGTAGAAGGCATCTTGTTCGGCGTCGTAGATGTATTCCACCGTACCGGCGCTGCGATAATTCACCAGCTCGCCAAGGCGTACTGCAGAAGAGAGCAGCGCTTCACGCGTTGCCTGCGGCAGATTGGGGGCAGGCGTCTCTTCCACCACTTTCTGGTTGCGGCGCTGCAGCGAACAGTCGCGTTCGCCGAGCGCGATCACTTTGCCGCTGCCGTCGCCAAAAATCTGCACTTCAACGTGGCGCGCGCGATCGATGCAGCGTTCTAAAAACACGCCCGCATCGCTGAAGAACTGCTCGCCAAGGCGGCGCACGCTCTCCCACGCATTGCGCAGCGCATCGGCGTCGGCGCAGCGCGTCAGGCCAATGCCGCCACCGCCTGCCGTGCTTTTCAGCATCACCGGATAGCCGATGGTGTCGGCGGCGCTTAAAGCTTCTTCCAGCGAACTCAGCAGCGGCGTGCCCGGCGTCATCGGCACGCCTGCGCTGGCGGCGAGCTCACGCGCGCGGTGTTTCAGGCCAAACTCGCCAATCTGCTGCGCGGTGGGGCCGACAAAGGCGATGCCGGCTTTTTCACAGGCATCGGCAAACGGCAGGCTTTCTGACAGGAAACCGTAGCCCGGCCAAATGGCTTGCGCGCCGGTTTCCTGCGCGGCGGCGAGGATTTTATCGATGCGTAAATAGCTGTCGCTGGCTTTGTCGCCGCCGAGGGCGATGGCGACGTCTGCTTCTTTGACGTGGCGCGCGTTGCGGTCAGCATCGGAATAGACGGCGACGCTTTTCACGCCGAGGCGTTTTAAGGTGCGAATGGCGCGGCAGGCGATTTCGCCACGGTTAGCAATCAGAACGGTGCTGAACATGCTTATTTACTCCCCAGAGAGGCCAGCCAGTTGCGCCAGCCGCCAAATTCGGTAATTTCCAGCGCCTGCGACAGCACCGCCGGTTCACAGATAAAGCCTTTTACGATGCGTCCGTCGGCCAGCGTCAGCGAGCCAATGCCGAGCGGGGCCGGGATTTCCGCCACGAACTCGCCAAAGCGCGCCAGCGGGATATCCCACAGTTCCACGGTGATCGCCGCACCGCTCTCGCCACGCAGCAGGCCCGGCTTCTTAATCGGGCCATCGAGCAGGGCGAACAGACGGTAATGGCTGGCGGTTTGCGTCTCCTCGACCAGCACCGCCTGGCGCGTGGTGAGCTGGAAGTTGAGCGGCATGCCGGTGAGATGCGCACCCACCACCGCCACGCGGACGTGATCGGTTGAAATCGGCAGCGCGTATGATTGTGCGGGCGCTGCTTTGCCAGTGGCACCGAGCGGCAGCGCCATCTGCTGCTGCCAGCGCAGGCCAAAACCAGCCAGTGCGCGATCGTGCCACGCAGGTGCAATCAGCGTGATGCCGGCGGGCAATCCATCGGCGCGGAACGGCGCAGGCAGCGCCAGCGCGCTGAGATCGGCCAGGTTGGTGAAATTGGTGTAGGTGCCGAACTGCGAGTTGTAGTGCACCGGCTCCTGCTGCATTTCGTCCAGCGTATGGATGGTTGGCGAGGTGGGCACCAACAGCGCATCGAACTGCGCCAGCGTTTGCTGAATCTGGCGCGTCAGTTCGGCGCGTAGGTATTCCGCCTGATAGGCTTCCACCGCCGTGTATTTCAGGCCGCTGCTGACGATGCCGTACACCACCGGATCCATCTCTTCCGGGCGATGGATCATCTCGCCCACCGCCACGGTGCGCTCGGCAACCCACGGACCGTAATAGAGCTGCTCGGCGAGTTGATGGAACAGAGAAAAATCGATTGGATGCAGTGTGGCGCCGCCGGCCTGCAATTGCTCCAGCGCCGCCAGCCAGGCCGCTTCGGCTTGCTTGTCGCCGAAGAATTCAGGCGTGGCGGGAATGGCGAAATCGGGCTGCGCTTTGAAGCTGGCTGGCGCGGTGTGCGGATTGCTGCGCGAATAGGCATCGCCCGCGTCATAGCCGCCCGCTGCGGTAGCCACCGCGAAGGCATCTTCGACGGTTAACGCGAAAACGGAAATGGTGTCATTGAGGCGGCAAGCGGGCACCACGCCGCTGGCAGAGAACCAACCTTTGGTCGGCTTGAGGCCGACAATGTTGTTAAAACCGGCGGGCACGCGGCCCGAACCGGCGGTGTCGGTGCCGAGCGAGAAGCCCACCAGACCGCGCGCCAGCACCGACGCAGAACCGGAGCTGGAGCCGCCGCTGACGTAATCAGGATTGAAGGTGTTGCTCACCGCACCAAACGGCGAACGCGTGCCGACTAAGCCGGTGGCGTATTGGTCGAGGTTGGTTTTGCCAATCACCACCGCGCCTGCTGCTTTGAGCTGCGCGACAACAAAGGCATCGGCTTCGGCGGTGTAGGTGAAGGCCGGGCAGGCGGCGCTGGTCGGCCAGCCAGCGACATCAATATTATCTTTTACCGCAAACGGCACACCAAACAGCGGCAGCGCCGCCGGGTTGCGCTGATAGCTCGCCAGCAGCGGTTCAATCTGTGCCTGCAGCTGCGCGGGCGTGGCAAGATAGAGCCACGCGTTATCCTGCGCGTCGATGGCGTCGAGATGAGCCGCCAGCAAGGCGGTAATCTGTTGTGGATTCTGTTGGTAACTGCGTTGCCAATCCTGGAGCGTAAAGCCAAAGGTCGATGCCATGAGTGAATTCCAACTGGTATACAAGATGGAATTCAACAGAGCAAAGTGCGTGCCATTTTTGTAAGCCGATGAAACCGCGTAGTTAATTGATGTGTAATACGTTTTTCTGATGATAAATTGCACAACGGCGGCGCAAACGCTGCGCAACGGCGGTGCGCGAGCGTAAATTTTGTGAAGAACATGGCAAGAGACGGTTGGCCTGGTTAGCATGAAAGAAGTCTGGCATGAGCTGGATCGCAGCACTGAGAGGAGAGCGTAATGGAGAAGTGGCGTTACTGGATGCTAGGGATCTGTCTGGTCAGCACGGCCAGCAGCGTATGGGCCGATTCGCTGGATCAGCAGCGACAGCGCTATGCGCAAATCAAGCAAGCCTGGGATAACAAACAGATGGACCAGGTGACGCAGCTGATGCCGACGCTGCAGGATTATCCGCTTTATCCTTATCTGCAATATCGCCTGCTGGCGCAGGATCTCGATCAAGAGACGCCGCTGGCGGTGAAGAACTTTATTCAACAGTATCCTACGCTGCCACCGGCGCGCTCGCTCTCAACGCGCTTTGTGAATGTGCTGGCAAACCGTCAGGATTGGCAGGGCGTACTCAGCTTCAGCCCGGATGAACCGAAACCGGTGCAGGCGCGCTGTAACTGGTATTACGCTAAGTGGGCGACCGGCCAGCAGCAGGCGGCGTTTGCCGGTGCGAAAGAGATTTGGCTGCGCGGCACCGCGTTGCCGAACGACTGCGACAAGCTGTTTTCGGTATGGCAAGCCAGCGGGCAACTCTCGCCGATCACCATTCTCGAGCGTATTCGTCTGGCGATGAAAGCCGGTAACGACAGCCTGGTGAATTACCTGGCGAAAATGCTGCCGGCGGATTATCAAACCACCGCCAGCGCGCTGATTGCGCTGCAGCAGAATCCGCAAACCGTCACCACCTTTGCCAGCAGCATGGGACCCACCGATTTCACCCGCATGGCGACCAGCTACGCCTTCGCCCGCGTGGCGCGTGAGGATATGGATAACGCGCGCATGATGATCCCGCAGCTGGTGCAGGCGCAGAAGATGAGCCAGGCCGATGAGCAGGACCTGAAAGAGACCGTGGTGTGGCGCATGATGGGCGCGGATCTCACCAGCGAGCAGGCGCGCTGGCGTGATGCGGTGGTGATGAACAGCGAATCTACCGCGCTGGTGGAGCGCCGCGTACGCCTGGCGCTGAGCCAGAACGATCGTCGTGGTCTCAATACCTGGATCGCGCGTTTGCCGGTGGAAGCCAAAGAGAAAGATGAGTGGCAATACTGGCAGGCGGATTTGCTGATTTCGCAGGGCCGCAAAGAGGAAGCCAACGATATTCTGCGGAAGCTGATGCAGGCGCGCGGCTTCTATCCGATGGTCGCGGCGCAGCGTTTGGGCGTGGAGTATCCGTTGCAGGTCGACAAGGCTCCGGCAGCCGACAGCAGCGTGACGCAAGGTGCGGAAATGGCGCGCGTGCGTGAACTGATGTATTGGGGGCTGGATAACCTGGCACGCAGCGAGTGGGCCAATCTGATCTCCAGCAAAACCCGTTCGCAGCAGCAGATGCTGGCGCGTTACGCTAACGAGCAGGATTGGTGGGATCTCAGCGTGCAGGCCACCATCACCGCGAAAATGTGGGATAGCCTGAAAGAGCGCTTCCCGCTGGCGTGGCAAAACCTTTACCAGCAATACACCAGCGACAAAGGCATTCCGCAGAGTTATGCGATGGCGATTTCACGCCAGGAGAGCGCGTGGAATCCGAAAGCGCGTTCACCGGTGGGCGCCAGCGGATTGATGCAGGTGATGCCCGCTACGGCGACGCATACCGTGAAGATGTATAACATTCCCGGCTATGTGAACAGCAGCCAGCTGCTGGATCCGCAGACCAATATTCAGATCGGTACGCAGTATCTGGAGTATGTCTATCAGCAGTTTGGTCAGAACCGCATCTTCTCTTCGGCCGCCTATAATGCCGGTCCGGGACGCGTGCGCAGCTGGCAGAAAACCAGCGGCGGTAATCTGGATGCGGTGGCGTTTATCGAAACCATCCCGTTCTCCGAAACGCGTGGCTACGTGAAAAACGTGCTGGCCTACGATGCCTATTACCGTTACTTCATGGGCAAACCGGACAAGATTCTCGCCGACAGTGAGTGGAATCGCCAGTATTGACTGTGCTATGCTTCCGTACTCGTTAATGAGTACGGAAGCCCTTCATGAGCCAACCCCTTTCTTCCCAGCCGGAATCGGCTCAGCCTGTTGAAGATAACTGGCTGCGATTTATCGAACTGATGCAAAATGCCTTTGCCGATGGCGTGGCGCTGCCGTTATTACAACTGATGATGACGCCGGATGAACGTGAATCCTACGGGACGCGTTTGCGCATTATTGAAGAGCTGATGAACGGCGATATGAGCCAGCGTGAACTGAAGAATGAGTTGGGCGTCGGCATCGCCACCATTACGCGCGGGTCTAATAGTCTGAAAGAGGCGCCGCCAGAGCTAAAACGCTGGCTGGAAGCGCGTCTTGGCCGCGGTTAACGCTGGCTGTAGAGCGGATGGGTGAACGGACACAGCGCCAGAATCAGCGCCTGATGGTAGACGCTGGAGCGGCTCAGCAGGCCGTGGGTAAGGGCACCAATCGCGCCACCTTTGTGTTTGATATTCTCCACGCCGGTTAAGCGTGCCATCTCATCACCCAGTTCATGCCCGGCAGCCAAGCCTGCCACGACAATCGGCGGCAGCGTAAAGCTGGCCGAACGTGATTCTCCGCGCTGCTGCGCGTTTTCAATCACCATCCAAGCAAAGGCGCAATCGCCTTCGATTCCCGCTTCGATCGCCACCCAGTAATCGGCCCGTGGACGCGTTTGACGCGCGTTCTCTACCCGCTGACGTGCGCCAGTTCGCGTTTCAACATCACTAAGTGGCTGGGCTGCGACGCCGCTCTCGACCTCAACCCCTTCGATGTGGCAGGATCCTTCGCCGAAAACGTCGTTGAACGCCTGAGCAATCGCGCGAATTTTTGCCGGGTTGATGGTGGCTGCGACAACATGGTACATAATTGTTTGAACCCTCGAGGCAAATTTGTCGCAGTATAACGGAAATTAAGCATGCTACAGGTCTATCTTGTTCGTCACGGTGAAACGGTATGGAATGCGGCTCGGCGCATTCAGGGGCAGTCTGACAGCCCGTTAACGGAAAAAGGTGAGCAGCAGGCTCAGCAAGTGGGCGAGCGAGTGAAATCGCTGGGCATTACCCATGTGATTGCCAGCGATTTGGGACGGACGCGGCGTACGGCAGAGATTATCGCCGATGCGTGTGGCTGCACCGTGACGCTCGATGCGCGTCTGCGCGAGCTCAATATGGGCTGCCTGGAACAACGTCCACTTGATGGCTTAACCGAAGAAGAGGAACACTGGCGGAAAACGCTGGTGGATGGCACCACTGCTGGACGTATTCCGGGTGGCGAATCGATGGCGGAGATGGCGACGCGGATGCACGAAGCGCTGAATGCACTACTGGAGTTGCCTGCCGGTAGCCGTCCGCTGATTGTCAGCCACGGGATGGCGCTGGGCGTGTTGGTCAGTACCATTCTCGGTTTGCCTGCGCATGCGGAACGTCGTTTGCGTTTGCGGAATTGCTCGATCTCGCGCGTGGATCATCAGCAGAGCGCGTGGCTGGCGGCCGGTTGGGTGGTTGAGACGGCGGGCGATGTGTCGCATCTGGATGCGCCAGCGTTAGACGAGCTTCAACGCTAAGCCAAAAAAAAATGCCGTCGCGATGACGGCATTTTTTATTAGTTATTCTGTTGGCGAATCGGAATCAGGTATTCGCAGCGGATTTCCGTTGGCGGCTCGCTACGTTTTTTACCCCCGTGCGTGTAGAAACGCTCGATGTCCTGTCCCTGACGACGCACTAATCCCAGCGTTGGCATACAAGTGCCGTACAGCAGCAGGATAAATTCACCCAGCGCGCTGCGCGCACCGTTGTAGGTGAACTGCACGTAATCACCGGCTTCCACAATCACACTCTGATTCGACTGCATGCTTTTTGCCAGCTGATCGGCAGGCACCGCAGTGGTGTAGAGAATCTCCTGCTCATCATCTTTTTCATGGCTGGCGCGCACCTGATGCAAGCCATACAGCACCGGCGGCACCGTGTCGGTTTCCAGCAGGAACTGCTTCCAGAAATGCAGGCGCATCTCATCGCGGTAGCTGGAAATCTGCTCCAGCGTACAGGAGTAACTCTGCGTCTGGCCGACCAGCACCGTTTCTGGCAGCGTGACAAACTGCGCTTCCGGCATGCTGTTATCGTCGAGACGAATTGGCGGGCGAATGCCAAACGAGTTCCACTCCGATGAGCGACGATACCAGGCAGGCGTTTGGTTGAATTGCTTTTTAAACGCACGGGTAAAGGTCTGCTGCGAATCGAAGCGATATTGTAACGCGATGTCGAGGATGGGGCGGCTGGTCAGGCGAAGCGCCACCGCGGCTTTCGACAGCCTACGCGCGCGAATGTACGCACCAATCGCGTGGCTGGTTACTTCCTTGAACATCCGCTGTAGATGCCACTTGGAGTAGCCTGCTTTCTGCGCAACGTTATCTAATGAAAGCGGTTGATCCAGATGGCTCTCCAGCCAGACAAGCAAATCGCGAATGATACCGGCTTGGTCCATAAAACATCCTCATAACTCTCTGGTGGCGCAACTATGAAGTCGTCGAATAATAGCACGAAATGCACAAAAGCGTGGGGGCGGTTTGCTAATCGAGTGTGCTAAGTCAAAGCGGGTTAAAACCCTTTTAGATTTGGTTCTCTGTTCGATTGACAGTACATTACATTCTCATCTATTCGATTGGCAATGGTAACTCAATGACAATAGCTCGTATTCTTATAATCACGTTGGCAACATATGTATTCAGTGCTGGCGTTCAGGCCGAAGAGATCGGCTCAGTTGACACGGTATTCAAGATATTTGGCCCCGATCATAAGATCGTGGTAGAAGCCTTCGATGACCCCGACGTAAAAAATGTAACCTGTTATATCAGCCGGGCAAAAACCGGCGGTATTAAAGGGGGATTAGGTTTGGCGGAAGACACGTCCGACGCGGCCATCTCCTGTCAACAGGTGGGACCGGTAGAGCTTAGCGAGAAAATCGCACAAGGCAAGGCGCAAGGTGAAGTGGTGTTCAAAAAACGCACATCATTGGTGTTTAAGAAGCTGCAGGTGGTGCGCTTCTTTGACCAGAAACGTCATGCGCTGGTGTACCTGAGCTATTCCGACAAGGTGGTGGATGGATCGCCGAAGAATGCGCTGAGCGCCGTGCCAATTATGCCGTGGCATTAATACAGGCATAAAAAAACGCCCTGACGGGCGTTTTTTCTTTCAATTTTTAATCCTGCAGTTCGCCGCAGAAGCGGTAACCTTCGCCGTGAATGGTGGCGATGATTTCAGGCGTGTCTGGCGTGGATTCGAAATGCTTACGAATGCGGCGGATGGTGACATCCACGGTACGGTCATGCGGCTTCAGCTCGCGGCCGGTCATCTTCTTCAGCAAGTCACCACGCGTCTGGATTTTGCCTGGGTTCTCACAGAAGTGCAGCATGGCGCGGAATTCACTGCGCGGCAGCTTGTACTGGTCGCCGTTCGGACTGATCAGTGAGCGGCTGTTGATATCCAGCTCCCAACCGTTGAAGCGATAGCTTTCAACGGTACGGCGTTCTTCACTTGGCATCGCCAGATTCATGGTGCGCGACAGCAAATTGCGTGCACGAATCGTCAACTCACGCGGGTTGAACGGTTTGGTGATGTAATCATCGGCACCGATTTCCAGACCGAGGATTTTATCCACTTCATTATCACGGCCGGTAAGGAACATCAGCGCGACGTTTGCTTGCTCACGCAATTCGCGCGCCAATAGCAAACCGTTTTTACCTGGCAGGTTGATATCCATAATCACCAGATTGACGTCATTGTCCGTCAAAACCTGATGCATCTCGGCGCCGTCGGTGGCTTCATAGACCACGTAACCTTCTGCCTCAAAGATACTTTTGAGGGTGTTACGCGTGACCAGTTCGTCTTCAACGATAAGAATGTGCGGGGTCTGCATGTTTCGCTACCTAAAATTTGCCAACAAATCGAAAACAGGGCGTACGTCGGTTACGCTAATGTGCTGCAACCGGTATACGAAATAATCTTCGGAATACACCATCCATCTACGTCAACTTCAGTGTTAGCTCAGCCAGTCAGGATGGATATTTGCACGCCCCGAGGATCTCGGACAGGCGCTCATCCTAACCGTATTAACAGCAACCTAACAGCACCAACAACAACCGATAAGCATAAAAACAACGCTTCGTTGACTTATATCAAATGCAAGTGTAGCACGTTAACACTTTTATGAAAAACTTCTCCAGGATTGCTAGTTTAGCTCACAAAATGCAGCAATTTTGCTACATTCCGTCCTTATAAAACCAAAACTAAAACACGCAGGAAATTATATTTCAATGATATGAAAGAAAAGGGTTTTATATTCAATAGTTCCGTTAATTTTGCTTATGCCCGCTAATTTCCACTACAGCTGGATTTATCCCTCTTTTAACATCGTTAACATCTTATTTTCTCCTCTAGCCGCAGTTGGTATTTTCTCTCCTGCATGCCAACATAATGCGAGTTGTTAACAGTTCGATGGAAAAATCATGCATTTCCCCTTAATCCTTGTCTCTCCCGCTCGTCCGGAAAATATCGGTGCGGCTGCTCGCGCTATGAAAACCATGGGATTTAGCGAGCTGCGCATTGTCGCCAGCGATGCCTGGCAAGATCCTGCAGCACGTCGAGTGGCGCACGGCGCCGGTGAGATCCTCGATAATGTCAAAACCTACGCCACGCTGAGCGAGGCGCTAAAGGATGTCGATTTTTCCGTGGCGACCACCGCACGTAGCCGCGCGAAATTCCGCTATTACGCTACGCCCACTCAGGTAGAAAACATCCTGCAGGAGAAGCGCCAATGGCTGAGCCGCATCGCGCTGGTGTTTGGCCGTGAAGACAGCGGCTTAACTAATGAAGAGCTGGAGCAGGTCGATCTATTAACCGGTATTCCGATGGCCAATGATTATCCGTCGCTGAATCTCGGTCAGGCGGTGATGGTGTATTGCTATCAGCTGTCGGCGCTCAATCAGATTGCGGCTGAGACCGCAGAAGTGGCGAATGAGCAGCAGTTGCAGGCATTGCGCCAGCGCTTTCATCAGTTACTGGTCAAGCTGGATGTGAGTGATGACATCAAAATGGCGGACTGGATCGATCAGCGTATCGGCCTGCTGGAACAGCGTGACAGCGCCATGCTGCATCGTTTGTTACACGACGTAGAAAAAAAACTTATAGATAATTGCTCGGATAAATCCTGAGATGCTAGTGACTGATGCGGCAATCCGCCGCATCTCCTGAACGATCGCGATAATTTTTGCCTCAGCAAGCGCAGCACTGCGCAACGCCAGGGACGGCGCGGCTAAGACAAATTCGTTGACTTAACGTGCGCTTTGCTTTACTTCTGGAAGGCAGACGGACATGACAAAGACAGACAGAAAAAAATCTAAATGCGTAAACTCAGCCTGAACACCACAATTATTATTACCACCACCATTACCACAGGTAACGGTGCGGGCTGACGCATACAGGAAAAACAAAGAAAAAAGCCCGCACCTAAACAGTGCGGGCTTTTTTTTCGGCAAAAATTCAGGAGAGCTTCAAATATGCGAGTGCTGAAATTCGGCGGAACCTCAGTAGCCAATGCGGAACGTTTTCTCCGTGTGGCGGATATTCTGGAAAGCAATGCACAACAGGGACAGGTTGCGACCGTACTCTCTGCACCAGCAAAAATTACCAATCATCTGGTGGCGATGATTGAGAAAACCATCAGCGGCCTGGACACGTTGCCGAATATCAGCGATGCCGAACGTATTTTTGCCGACCTGCTGCAAGGCTTGCGTGATGCGCAGTCGGGCTTTGATTATGACGGACTAAAAACCCGCGTTGAGCTGGAATTTGCGCAGCTGAAACAAGTGCTGCACGGCATCAGCCTGCTGGGCCAATGTCCGGACGCTGTAAATGCCGCCATTATCTGCCGTGGCGAAAAGCTGTCGATTGCTATTATGGAAGCGCTGCTGCAGGCGCGCGGCCACAAAGTTACCGTTATCGATCCGGTGGAGAAGCTGCTGGCGATTGGTCATTACCTTGAATCCACCGTTGATATCGCCGAATCCACGCGTCGCATCGCCGCCAGCCAGATCCCAGCCGATCACTTTATCCTGATGGCCGGTTTCACCGCCGGTAATGAGAAGGGCGAACTGGTGGTGCTGGGCCGCAACGGTTCTGACTACTCCGCCGCCGTGTTGGCTGCGTGTTTGCGCGCTGATTGCTGTGAAATCTGGACCGATGTTGACGGCGTATATACCTGCGACCCGCGCCAGGTGCCCGATGCGCGCTTACTGAAATCGATGTCGTATCAGGAAGCAATGGAGCTCTCCTACTTCGGCGCCAAAGTCTTGCATCCGCGTACCATCGCGCCCATCGCCCAGTTCCAGATTCCTTGCCTGATCAAAAACACCGCTAACCCGCAAGCGCCGGGCACCTTAATTGGTGGCGAAGGCGAGCTGGATGAAAATCCGGTGAAAGGCATTACTAACCTGAATAACATGGCGATGTTCAACGTGTCAGGTCCGGGCATGAAAGGCATGGTCGGCATGGCGGCGCGCGTTTTCGCCGCAATGTCACGCACCGGCATCTCCGTGGTGCTGATCACCCAATCCTCTTCGGAATACAGCATCAGCTTCTGCGTACCGCAAAGCGAGCAGGCGCGTGCGCGTCGCGTGCTGGAGGAGGAGTTCTATCTGGAGTTGAAAGATGGCTTACTCGATCCGCTGGACGTGCTGGAACAGCTGGCGGTGATCTCGGTGGTCGGTGATGGCATGCGCACGCTGCGCGGCATCTCGGCTAAATTCTTCTCGGCGCTGGCGCGAGCCAACATCAATATCGTGGCGATTGCGCAGGGCTCGTCTGAGCGTTCCATCTCGGTGGTAGTGAGCAACGATGAAGTCACCACCGGCGTGCGTGTGGTGCATCAGATGCTGTTCGCTACCGATCAGGTCATTGAAGTGTTCGTGGTCGGCGTTGGCGGTGTGGGCGCAGCGTTGCTGGATCAGCTGCATCGCCAGCAGACGTGGCTGAAACAGAAGCATATCGATCTGCGCGTGTGCGGCATCGCTAACTCGCGGGCGCTGTTGACCAACGTACACGGTATCGATCTCAGCAACTGGAAGGCAGAACTGAACGAAGCCAAAGAGCCGTTCAATCTTGGTCGCCTGATGCGTTTGGTGAAAGAGTATCATCTGCTAAACCCGGTGATCGTCGATTGTACCTCCAGCCAGGCGGTTGCCGATCAATATGCCGATTTCCTCGCCGAAGGTTTCCATGTCGTCACGCCGAACAAAAAGGCCAATACGTCGTCGTGGAATTATTACCAGCAGATGCGTGCAGCGGCAGCAAAATCGCGCCGTAAGTTCCTGTACGACACCAACGTCGGTGCCGGTTTGCCGGTGATCGAAAACCTGCAAAACCTGATGAATGCCGGGGATGAACTGATCAAGTTCTCCGGTATTCTCTCTGGCTCGCTCTCCTTTATCTTCGGCAAGCTTGATGAGGGCGTTTCGCTGTCGGAAGCGACCAAAATGGCGCGTGAGATGGGCTTTACCGAGCCGGATCCGCGTGACGATCTTTCTGGCACCGATGTGGCGCGTAAGCTGCTGATTCTGGCGCGTGAAGCGGGGCATCAGCTGGAGCTTAGCGATATCGATATCGAACCGCTGCTGCCCGCCAGCCTGACGGAGATCGCCGACGTTGAGCAGTTTATGCAACGTCTGCCGGAGCTGGATAACGCCTTTGCCGCGCGCGTTGCCAAAGCGCGTGACGAAGGTAAAGTATTACGCTTCGTCGGCGCGATAGAAGAGGGTGGCGTCTGCAAAGTGAAGATTGACGCGGTGGACGGCAACGATCCGCTGTACAAAGTGAAGAACGGTGAGAATGCGCTGGCATTCTACAGCCGCTACTATCAGCCAATCCCGCTGGTTCTGCGTGGATATGGTGCAGGGAATGATGTCACAGCAGCGGGCGTATTTGCTGACCTGCTGCGTACGCTGTCGTGGAAGTTGGGAGTTTGATGATGGTAAAAATTTATGCACCGGCCTCGATAGGTAACGTCAGCGTCGGCTTTGATGTGCTTGGCGCGGCGGTTTCGCCGGTGGATGGCACCTTGCTGGGTGACTGCGTTTCCGTGGAAGCCGCCGACAGCTTTAGCCTGGTGAACTCCGGGCGTTTTGTCAGCAAACTGCCGACCAATCCGCAGGAGAACATCGTTTATCAGTGCTGGGAGCGTTTTTGCCAGGCGATTGGTAAACAAGTTCCGGTGGCGATGACGCTGGAAAAGAATATGCCGATTGGTTCCGGACTCGGCTCAAGTGCTTGTTCGGTGGTTGCCGGTTTGATGGCGATGAACGAATTCTGCGGCAAACCGCTCAACGACACCGAACTGCTGGCGCTGATGGGCGAGCTGGAAGGGCGTATTTCCGGCAGTGTACACTTTGATAACGTTGCGCCCTGCTTCCTTGGCGGCGTGCAGCTGATGATTGAAGAGAACGGCATCATCAGTCAGGACGTGCCGTGCTTTGACGAATGGCTGTGGGTGATGGCGTATCCGGGGATTAAAGTCTCCACCGCCGAAGCGCGCGCCATTCTGCCGGCACAGTACCGCAAAGAGGATGCCATCAAGCATGGTCGCCTGCTGGCAGGCTTTATTCACGCTTGTCATACGCGGCAGCCTGAGCTGGCGGCTAAACTTATGCAGGATGTCATCGCCGAGCCGTATCGCACTAAACTGCTGCCAGGCTTCGCCGATGCGCGTAAAGCGGCGCAGGATATTGGCGCACTGGCGTGCGGCATTTCGGGCTCCGGCCCGACACTTTTCGCCGTTTGCAACGAGATGGCAACGGCACAGCGGATGGCAGACTGGCTGAGCCAGCACTATCTGCAGAATGAAGAAGGTTTCGTCCACATCTGCCGTCTTGATACGGCTGGCGCACGTAAATTGGGATAACGCATGAAACTCTACAACCTTAAGGATCACAACGAGCAGGTTAGTTTTGCTCAGGCCGTTAAACAGGGCCTCGGCTCGCAGCAAGGGCTGTTTTTCCCGCTCGAACTGCCGGAATTCGAACTGACCGATATCGACGCCATGCTGGAGATGGATTTCGTCAGCCGCAGCAGCAAAATTCTCTCTGCCTACATTGGCGATGAAATTGCGGCGCATCAGCTGGCCGAGCGCGTAAAAAACGCCTTTGCTTTCCCGGCACCGGTGGCAAAGGTCAGCGATGATGTAGCCTGCCTCGAGCTGTTCCATGGTCCAACGCTGGCGTTTAAAGACTTCGGCGGCCGCTTTATGGCGCAGATGCTTTCCTATGTGAGCGGTGCGGATGAGCAGATCACCATTCTGACCGCCACGTCCGGCGATACCGGCGCCGCCGTGGCACATGCCTTCTACGGCATGGAAAACGTGCGCGTGGTGATTCTCTATCCGCAGGGCAAAATCAGCCCGCTGCAGGAGAAACTGTTCTGTACGCTGGGCGGCAACATCGAAACCATCGCGGTTGAAGGCGATTTCGATGCGTGTCAGGCGTTGGTGAAACAGGCGTTTGATGATGAAGAGCTGAAAAAGGCGATTGGCCTGAACTCGGCGAACTCTATCAACATTAGCCGTCTGCTGGCGCAGATTTGCTACTACTTCGAAGCGGTGGCGCAGCTGCCACAAGAGAAGCGCAATCAGCTGGTGGTGTCGGTACCGAGCGGAAACTTCGGTGACTTAACGGCTGGCCTGCTGGCTAAATCATTGGGTCTGCCGATTAAGCGCTTTATCGCTGCGACCAATGCTAACGATACCGTGCCACGCTTCCTCGGCAACGGCGCATGGCAGCCAAACGCCACGGTAGCAACGCTGTCGAACGCCATGGATGTCAGCCAGCCGAACAACTGGCCGCGCGTGGAAGAGCTGTTCCGCCGCAAAACCTGGCGTTTGACCGATCTGGCGTACGGCGCGGTAACCGATGAAACCACCAAATCCACCATGCGCGAGCTGGCAGAGATTGGCTATATCTCTGAACCGCATGCGGCGATTGCTTACCGTTTGCTGCGCGACAACCTGCAGGAGGGCGAATATGGCCTGTTCCTCGGGACTGCGCATCCGGCGAAGTTCAAAGAGAGCGTGGATGAGATTCTGGGTCAGGATCTGCCGCTGCCAAAAGAGCTGGCCGAGCGCGCCGATTTGCCACTGCTGTCGCACAACCTGAAAGGCGATTTCGCGGAGCTGCGGGCGTTTTTGCTGAAGTAAGTGCTGACTGGGGTCAGTGCTCGCTGTCCCCCATCCCGGCCTTCCCCCGCTAGCGGGGGAAGGAGACGCTGCCACACGCAGCCTCCAAACTCACATATTGCAGCATCTTCCTCCCCCATTTATGGGGGAGGACCGAGGAGGGGGGCAGCGAGCACGAACCAAGGAGGGGGGCAGCGAGCACAATCCAGGGCAGCGCTTGCTGAACTATTTCTGTTCGCGGCGCTTAAACACCAGCTCGTTATCTTTACTTTCTGCCGTGTCAAAGAAATATCCATCCACATCGAACTTCTTCAGCTGCGCAGGGTTGGTCAGGCGGTTCTGAATCACATAGCGGCTCATCAAACCGCGCGCTTTCTTGGCGTAAAAGCTGATGACTTTAAATTTGCCATTCTTCTCATCGAGGAACACCGGCTTGATCAACTCGGCGTTGAGTTTCTTCGGCTTGATGGCTTTGAAATACTCATCGGATGCCAGATTGATCAGCACGTCATCGCCTTGCTCAGCAATCGCCTCGTTTAACTTCTCAGTCAGCAAATCGCCCCAAAAGCTGTAGAGATCTTTCCCGGCCGGATTCGCCAGCTTGATGCCCATCTCCAGGCGATAAGGCTGCATCAAATCGAGTGGGCGCAGCAGGCCGTAAAGACCCGACAACATGCGCAGATGCTGCTGGGCAAAGTCAAAATCGTCGTCGCTAAAAGTTTCGGCCTGCAAACCGGTATACACATCGCCTTTAAACGCCAGGATCGCCTGACGCGCATTCTCCAGCGAGAAGGGCGGCTGCCATTGGTTAAAACGATCGGCATTCAGGTGCGCCAGCTTGTCGCTAATGCCCATCAGTGAGCTGATTTGCGCCGGTGAAAGATCGCGCGCAACGTCAATTAATTGGTGTGATTTTTCTAACAGCGCCGGTTGGGTAAAGCGTTGTGTCGCCAGCGGGCTTTCATAGTCCAGTGTCTTCGCTGGTGAGATAACCATCAGCATCGTGTACGTCCTCTTTGACCCGCAGGTTTATCAGGGAATTGAAGGGAAAATGTCGCAAGGAGTGTAGCAAAAAAGCGGCATGGATCGGCAAATCGCTCCCATTTGTTAGCGCTATCGTAAAGGGCACTTCGTGGTGTTGCGCCGTCACTTGTGCGTGATATTATCGCAACAGCCTTTTACACCCTGACAGTCAACCTAAGAGAAAGAGAACCATGACGGACAAACTTACTTCCTTGCGTCAGCTGACTACTGTGGTCGCCGACACCGGTGATATCGCGGCGATGAAACTTTACCAGCCGCAGGACGCGACCACGAACCCTTCTTTGATTCTCAACGCCGCTCAAATCCCTGAATACCGCAAACTGATTGACGAAGCCATTACCTGGGCACGTCAGCAGAGCAGCAACAAAGAAGATCAGCTGGCGCTGGTTTCTGACAAGCTGGCCGTCAACATTGGTCTGGAAATTCTCAAACTGATCCCTGGTCGCATCTCGACTGAAGTCGATGCGCGCCTCTCTTACGACACTGAAGCGAGCATCGCTAAAGCGCGTAGCCTGATCAAACTGTACAACGATGCGGGCATCAGCAATGACCGTATCCTGATCAAACTGGCGTCAACCTGGCAGGGCATTCGTGCTGCTGAGCAACTGGAAAAAGAAGGTATCAACTGTAACCTGACGCTGCTGTTCTCCTTCGCGCAGGCGCGTGCCTGTGCCGAAGCGGGCGTGTTCCTGATCTCTCCATTCGTTGGCCGTATCCTCGACTGGTACAAGCAGAACACCGATAAGAAAGAGTATGCAGCCCACGAAGATCCAGGCGTGGTGTCTGTGGCTGAAATCTACAGCTACTACAAGCAGCACGGTTATGAAACCGTGGTAATGGGCGCAAGCTTCCGTAACGTTGGTGAAATCATTGAGCTGGCTGGCTGCGACCGTCTGACCATCTCTCCGGGCCTGCTGAAAGAGCTGGCTGAGAGCGAAGGCACCGTTGAGCGTAAACTGAGCTACACCGGCGAAGTGAAAGCGCGTCCAGCGAAGATGACCGAAGCTGAGTTCTTCTGGCAGCACAACCAGGATCCAATGGCCGTTACCAAACTGGCTGAAGGTATCCGCAACTTTGCCATCGATCAGGGCAAACTTGAGAAGATGATCGCCGAGCTGCTGTAAGGTGATTGGCCGTGGCGGCAACCGCTGCCACGGTTTTACGTTTTTTCCCCCGCTTCTTGTATTATCCTTCTAACTACTCACGTCATTTGCTGCCATGCAGCTAACCACAGCGATAACTCTATGGATACTTTACGAATTGGATTAATTTCCGTTTCCGATCGTGCTGCTAACGGCATCTATCAGGATCAGGGCATTCCGGCGTTAGAGAGCTGGCTCACCGCCGCGCTGGCTACGCCGTTTGAAATTGAAACGCGTCTGGTACCGGATGAGCAGCCAATGATTGAGCAGGCGATTTGCGAGCTGGTCGATGAGCTGTTCTGCAATTTGGTCCTCACCACCGGCGGCACCGGACCGGCGCGGCGTGATGTGACGCCAGATGCCACATTGGCGGTTGCCGACCGTGAAATGCCGGGCTTCGGCGAGCAGATGCGCCAAATTAGCCTGCAATTTGTGCCGACCGCTATTTTGTCTCGCCAGGTTGGCGTGATCCGTAAGCAGTCGCTGATCCTCAATCTGCCGGGCCAGCCAAAATCCATTAAAGAGACGCTGGAAGGGCTGAAAGCGGAAGATGGAACGGTAAAGGTGCCGGGGATTTTTGCCGCTGTACCTTATTGTTTACAGCTACTGGAAGGGCCGTATGTGGAAACTCATGCCGATGTGGTAGCAGCTTTTCGCCCCAAAAGCGCCCGTCGTGAGACAAATGACTAAAAATCGGCATTTTCAGGCATAAAATCCAGCGGCACTGGTGTGGCAAAATATTGACGGTATAGTAATTCAATCTTTACATAAGTTGTTTTGCCTCTGGATACCGCTGGATTATGGATACGCACGCAACGCGCCGACTCAACGGGCAGGATTACAAAACCCTGTCGCTGGCCGCCCTTGGTGGGGCGCTGGAATTCTACGACTTCATTATCTTCGTCTTCTTTGCCGCCGTGATTGGCGAACTGTTCTTCCCGCCTGACATTCCTGAATGGTTGCGTCAGGTGCAGACTTTCGCCATCTTTGCTGCGGGTTATCTGGCGCGTCCGTTAGGCGGCATTATCATGGCGCACTTTGGTGACAAAGTGGGGCGTAAGAAGATGTTCAGCCTCAGTATTCTGCTGATGGCGCTGCCGACGTTGGCGATGGGCGCATTGCCCACTTATGCCAGCATTGGCATCGCTGCGCCGTTATTGATGCTGCTAATGCGCGTGCTGCAAGGCGCGGCTATCGGCGGTGAAGTGCCTGGCGCGTGGGTGTTTGTCGCCGAACATGTGCCTGAAAAACGCATTGGTTTTGCCTGCGGCACGCTGACCGCAGGCTTAACCGCAGGGATTCTGCTCGGTTCGCTGGTGGCAACGGTGCTGAACACCACGCTGTCACCGGCTGCGATGCGCGATCATGGCTGGCGCATTCCTTTCTTCCTCGGCGGTGTGTTTGGCTTGCTGGCGATGTATCTGCGTCGCTGGCTGCATGAAACCCCGGTGTTCCAGCAGATGCAGCAGCGTAAAGCGCTGGCAGAAAAAATGCCGCTGCAAACCATTTTCGCCAGCCATAAGCGCGGCATCGTAATTTCGATGCTGCTCACCTGGCTTCTGTCGGCCTGCATTGTGGTGGTGATTTTGATGGCGCCGACGCTGATGCAAAAACAGCATGGCATTCCCGCCGCGCTCAGTCTGCAGGCCAACAGCTTCGCCACCATTATGCTGCTGCTGGGTTGTGTTATCGCCGGATGGCTGGTGGATCGCTTCGGCGCGGCGCGTTCGCTGATGGTCGGTTCAATACTGCTGGCGATCGGCAGCTGGAACTTCTTCCATCAGTTAAGTAGCACGCCGGAAATGCTGTTTGTTTGGTACGGTTTGGCGGGCCTGAGCGTGGGGGTCGTCGGCGTAGTGCCGTTTGTGATGGTGCGCGCATTCCCGGCGGCGGTGCGCTTTACCGGCATCTCATTTTCGTACAATGTTGCTTACGCGATTTTCGGTGGTCTGACGCCGATTAGCGTAACGCTGATGATGAGCCTGACGCCAATGGCGCCTGCCTGGTATGTGCTGGCGCTGGCGATAATTGGCTTTATGGTGGGAATCTGGCTGTGGCGCGATAGCCGTCAGCAGTATGCGCAGTTAGATATGTCGCTGCACTCGTCATAATGCAAAAAGCGGAGCCAAACAGCTCCGCTATTCATTTGTCACTCGCCGATCGGCAATACCGTACGACCAAACTTCTCGTTCAGCACTTCGCCCATCGCCAGATAGAACGCACTCGAACCGCAAATAATGCCAATCCAGCCGGCAACGCGCAGCAACCCCGCGTTGTCGGTCAGGTGGCCGATAGCCAGCAGCGCAAACAGCAGCGTCAGGCTGGCGAAGATGAACTGCAGCATTTTCGGTGACTTCAGCGTGCCGAAAAACAGGAATGCAGTGAACACGCCCCACAGCGCGAGATACGCGCCAAGGAAGTGGCCGTCGGCCGCCTCTGCCAGCCCCAGTTTTGGCAGCAGTAGAATCGCCACCAACGTTAACCAGAAGCTGCCGTAAGAGGTAAAGGCGGTCAGCCCGAAGGTGTTGCCTTTCTTATACTCCAGCAGCCCGGCAAAAATTTGCGCGATGCCGCCGTAGAAAATCCCCATCGCCAGGATTATCACATCCATCGCAAACAGGCCGGTGTTGTGTAAGTTGAGCAGGATGGTGGTCATACCGAATCCCATCAGGCCCAACGGGGCGGGATTCGCCAGCGTGGTATTGCTCATAATTCCTCAGAAGCAGCGTTGAAGATGTTGTTCGTGTTTTACACCCGCGCAAACCGCTGGGGGCGCGAGGCGCTGCATAATAAGCGGCCTCTTTTTAGCCAACTTTGATCTGAATCGACGAGAGAATGAAATTTTTTTTAGTTTTAACCCTTGATGCGCATCGAACCGGCCCCATTTACTTGTCATCGAGCGTTGTGAGGCAGCAAAAAAAGCCTGCTTCAGCAGTTGAAAGTGGTCAGTTTGACCGCATCTCTGTTTCACAACCCAAATTGGCAAAGAATTTAAGTAGGAGACGTTTAGATGGGCAAGATTATTGGTATTGACTTGGGTACAACCAACTCATGTGTTGCAGTTATGGATGGTGGTAAAGCACGCGTACTGGAAAACGCCGAAGGCGATCGCACCACGCCGTCGATCATTGCGTATGCACAGGATGGCGAAACTCTGGTGGGTCAACCGGCTAAACGTCAGTCTGTGACCAACCCGCAGAACACCCTGTTTGCGATCAAGCGCCTGATTGGCCGTCGCTTCCAGGACGAAGAAGTACAGCGTGATATTAAAATTATGCCGTACAAAATCATCGGCGCAGATAACGGCGACGCATGGCTGGACGTAAAAGGCCAGAAAATGGCACCGCCGCAGATTTCTGCTGAAGTGCTGAAAAAGATGAAGAAAACCGCGGAAGATTTCCTCGGTGAAGCCGTCACTGAAGCGGTTATTACCGTTCCAGCTTACTTCAACGATGCGCAGCGTCAGGCGACCAAAGACGCCGGCCGTATCGCGGGTCTGGAAGTAAAACGTATCATCAACGAACCAACCGCAGCTGCACTGGCTTACGGCCTGGATAAAGGTCAGGGCAACCGCACCATCGCGGTATACGACCTGGGCGGTGGTACTTTCGATATCTCAATCATTGAGATCGATGACGTTGATGGCGAGAAAACCTTTGAAGTTCTGGCAACCAACGGTGATACCCACCTGGGTGGTGAAGACTTCGATAGCCGTCTGATTAACTATCTGGTGGCTGAATTTAAGAAAGATCAGGGCATCGATCTGCACAACGATCCGCTGGCCATGCAGCGTCTGAAAGAAGCGGCAGAGAAAGCCAAGATCGAGCTGTCCTCAGCACAGCAGACCGACGTTAACCTGCCGTACATCACGGCGGATGCGACCGGTCCTAAGCACCTGAACATCAAAGTAACACGTGCGAAACTGGAATCACTGGTTGAAGACCTTGTTTCTCGCTCTATCGAGCCGTTGAAAGTGGCTCTGCAGGATGCAGGTTTGTCTGTTTCAGACATCAACGACGTGATCCTGGTGGGCGGTCAAACGCGTATGCCAATGGTTCAGGCGAAAGTGACTGAGTTCTTTGGTAAAGAGCCACGTAAAGATGTGAACCCGGATGAAGCGGTAGCCGTGGGTGCTGCGGTTCAGGGCGGCGTGTTGGCGGGTGAAGTGAAAGACGTTCTGCTGCTGGACGTGACTCCACTGTCGCTGGGTATCGAAACCATGGGCGGCGTGATGACTTCGCTGATTAGCAAGAACACCACCATCCCAACCAAGCACAGCCAGGTGTTCTCTACCGCTGAAGACAACCAGTCTGCCGTGACAATTCACGTGCTGCAGGGTGAGCGTAAGCGTTCAGGTGATAACAAATCCCTGGGCCAGTTCAACCTCGACGGTATCCAGGCTGCACCGCGCGGTATGCCGCAGATCGAAGTCACCTTCGATATCGATGCGGATGGTATCCTGCACGTGTCTGCGAAAGACAAAAACAGCGGTAAAGAGCAGAAGATCACCATCAAGGCTTCTTCTGGTCTGAATGAAGAAGAGATCGAAAAAATGGTGCGTGACGCGGAAGCGAACGCCGAGTCTGACCGCAAGTTCGAAGAGCTGGTTCAGACCCGTAACCAGGGCGATCAGATTTCGCACAGCACCCGTAAGCAGCTGGACGAAGCGGGCGACAAACTGTCTGCTGACGACAAAGCGCCAATCGAAGCTGCGTTGACCGAGCTGAACACCGCGCTGAAAGGCGAAGACAAAGCAGAAATCGAAGCCAAAATGCAGGCATTGATGGAAGTGTCCAGCAAACTGATGGAGCTGGCACAGCAGCAGGGTCAGGCAGCTGATGCAGGCGATGCTTCTGCACAGAAAGAAGACGACGTTGTCGACGCTGAGTTCGAAGAAGTTAAAGACAAAAAATAATTGCCCCTGACCGGGCGCGACGGCTGGCCTGACAGCCGTTGAAACCAGCACGGGCGTAGGAGATCTCTCCACGCCCGTGCGATCATGTTAAGGGCAGAACAAATATGGCTAAGAGTGATTTATACGAGATCTTAGGCGTCTCTAAATCCGCAGATGAGCGTGAAATCAAAAAGGCTTATAAGCGCCTGGCGATGAAATACCATCCGGACCGTAATCCGGACAATAAAGAAGCCGAAGCGAAGTTTAAAGAAATTAAGGAAGCCTACGAAATTCTGACCGACGCACAGAAGCGTGCGGCCTACGACCAATATGGTCACGCAGCCTTTGAACAAGGCGGCATGGGCGGCGGTGGTGGCTTCGGCGGCGGCGGTGCCGACTTCAGCGATATCTTTGGCGACGTATTTGGCGATATTTTTGGTGGTGGCCGCCGTCAGCGTGCCGCACGTGGCGCCGATTTACGCTACAACATGGAGCTAACGCTGGAAGAAGCGGTACGCGGCGTGACCAAAGAGATCCGCATTCCAACACTGGAAGAGTGCGATGTCTGCCACGGCAGCGGCGCGAAAGCGGGGACCAAACCGCAGACCTGCCATACCTGTCATGGCGCAGGCCAGGTGCAGATGCGTCAGGGCTTCTTCACCGTGCAGCAGGCGTGTCCGACCTGTCACGGTCGCGGTTCAGTGATCAAAGATCCTTGCAATGCTTGTCATGGTCACGGTCGCGTTGAGCGCAGTAAAACCCTGTCGGTGAAAATTCCAGCAGGCGTGGATACCGGCGATCGCATTCGTCTGACCGGCGAAGGTGAAGCGGGCGAACAGGGCGCACCAGCGGGCGATCTGTACGTTCAGGTTTCGGTGAAAAAGCACCCGATCTTCGAGCGTGAAGATAACAACCTATATTGCGAAGTGCCGATTAACTTTGCGATGGCAGCATTAGGTGGCGAGATTGAAGTGCCGACGCTTGATGGACGTGTGAACCTGAAAGTGCCTTCTGAAACGCAAACTGGCAAGCTGTTCCGCATGCGCGGTAAAGGCGTGAAATCGGTGCGTGGTGGTGCGGTAGGCGATTTGCTGTGTCGTGTGGTGGTGGAAACGCCAGTTAGCCTCAATGACAAACAGAAAGCGTTACTGCGTGAACTGGAAGAGAGTTTTGGCGGCCCGAGCGGTGAGAAAAACAGCCCGCGCTCCAAAAGCTTCCTCGACGGCGTGAAGAAGTTTTTTGACGATTTAACACGTTAATCCCGTCTGGCATGCTTAATAAAGCGGAGAGGAAACTCTCCGCTTTTTTTATGTTTTCCCGCCAACGCGTCGCTCCTGATATAAGCTCAATCTGCCTGGCGTGAGATAAAAGCAGAAACCGTTTCGTAATGCATCGGTATTATCGAGTCGTTAACGAGACATAAGCTGCTTTTAACGAGGTGTTTGAGTCGCTACACTTCTCAGCCTAAATGTCTCTACTCAGGAGGAGTTGTGAACAAACCCCGTTCTCTTCGAAGCTTACTGAAAAGCTTTATTGCCAGCGATGCCAGCAACGGCATGGTGCTGATTCTGGCGGCCGTCGCGGCAATGATTTTGGCTAACAGCGCGGAAACCGCTCAAGCTTATCAATCGTTTCTCGCCGAGCCGGTGCAGATTCGCTTCGGTGCATTAGACATCAGCAAAAACCTGCTGCTGTGGATCAACGATGCCATGATGGCGCTGTTCTTCCTGCTGATTGGTTTGGAAGTGAAACGTGAACTGATCACCGGTGAACTCGCCAGCCGCGATCGCGCCATTTTCCCGGTGATTGCGGCAATTGGCGGCATGGTTATGCCGGGACTGATTTTCCTGCTGCTCAATCATGGCGATCCTATTGCACGTAACGGCTGGGCAATTCCTACTGCTACTGATATCGCCTTTGCTTTGGGCGTGCTGGCACTGTTGGGCAGCCGCGTGCCAACCGCGCTGAAAGTGTTCCTGATGGCGCTGGCGATTATTGATGATCTCGGCGCTATCGTGATTATCGCGCTGTTCTATACCAGCGATCTCTCCGTGCTGTCGCTGAGCGTGGCGGCAGGTGCGATTGTGCTGCTGGCGATTCTCAATCGTTGTGGCGTGCGTAACATTGCCATCTATATGTTGGTCGGCATTGTGCTGTGGACGGCGGTGCTCAAATCGGGTGTGCACGCAACGTTAGCGGGCGTGATTGTTGGCTTCTTCGTGCCGCTGGAAGAGAAGAACGGCCACTCTCCAGCCGAGCACCTGGCGCATGGTTTAATGCCGTGGGTAAACTGGCTGATTCTGCCGCTGTTCGCTTTTGCCAACGCCGGCATTTCGCTGAGCGGCATTACCTTTATGGATACGCTGTCGCCAGAGCCGCTGGGCATCATTCTCGGCTTGCTGATTGGTAAACCGTTGGGTATCACGCTGTTCTGCTGGCTGGCGGTGAAGTGGCGGCTGGCGGTGTTGCCGGCGGGCACCACGATACGCGATATCATGGCGATTGGTGTGCTGTGCGGTATCGGCTTCACCATGTCGATCTTTATCAGTTCGCTGGCGTTTGATGCCGCCCATGAGCAACTGGTGACCTTCTCCAAGCTGGGGATTCTCAGTGGCTCGCTGCTCTCAGCGGTGATTGGTTACACGCTGCTGCGCATCAAATTGCGTTAAAAGAGGAAGGGGGCGAAAGCCTCCTTTTTTGCCGATGAATCAGCTCAACTTTAATCATCTCTACTATTTCTGGCAGATGTGTAAAACCGGTTCGGTAGTGCGCGCGGCGGATGTGCTGTGCCTGGCGCCACAGACGGTTACTGGCCAGATTAAATCGCTGGAAGAGCAACTCGGCGGCGTGCTGTTTCGTCGTCAGGGGCGCGGTTTAGTGCCGACGGAGCTTGGTCAGCTGGTGTTCCGCTATGCCGACCGCATGTTCATGCTGAGCCAGGAGATGCTCGATATCGTTAACTACCGCAAAGAGTCGCATCTGCTGTTTGATGTTGGCGTAGCGGATGCCTTGTCTAAGCAACTGGTGAGCAAGGTGCTGCAGGCTGCGGTGGTGGCTGAAGAGGGAATCCATCTGCGCTGCTTTGAATCAACGCACGAGATGCTGCTGGAACAGTTAAGCCAGCACAAGCTGGATATGATTCTTTCCGATTGCCCAATTGATTCGACTCAGCAGGAAGGGCTGTTTTCGGTCAAGCTGGGCGAGTGTCCGATCAGCTTCTGGTGCAACACACCGTTACCGACGCTGCCGTTTCCTGCCAGCCTGGAAGAGCGGCGTTTGCTGATTCCGGGGCGTCGCTCGATGCTGGGTCGTAAACTGCTGAACTGGATTCACAGCCAGGGATTGCAAGTGGAGATTCTGGGCGAGTTTGATGATGCGGCATTAATGAAAGCTTTTGGTGCGCTTAACAACGCGATATTTGTGGCTCCGACGCTGTATGGCGACGAGATTTACCGGGATGACGCCATCAAAGAGATTGGGCGGTTGGATGCGGTGATGGAGGAGTATCACGTGATCTTTGCCGAACGGATGATTCAGCATCCGGCGGTACAGCGGATCTGCCATCGCGACTTTAGTGCGCTGTTTACCCCTGAATTGCAGGCATAAAAAAACCGGCTAAACGCCGGTTCTTTTTTACAAAGCGATTAACAGACGGGCGATTAAGCCAGTTTGTTGATCTGAGCAGTCAGGTTTGCTTTATGACGTGCAGCTTTGTTTTTGTGGATCAGACCTTTAGCAGCCTGACGGTCCACGAGTGGTTGCATTTCGTTGAATGCGTTCTGCGCAGCAGCTTTGTCGCCTGTTGCGATAGCCGCGTATACTTTCTTGATGAAAGTACGCATCATTGAACGGTTGCTTGCGTTATGCTTGCGACGTTTCTCAGATGTTACGGCGCGTTTCTTAGCTGATTTGATATTAGCCAAGGTCCAACTCCCAAATGTGATCTATATGGACAAATCAAAGGCCGAGGACTATGCCTTTTGCGCCTTCTTATGTCAATGGATTTGTGCAAATAAGCGTCGTTTTAAAAACAACACTCGATTACGTAATTGATGGCGCAGGATTCTACCAGCAACGCGGCGTTGAATACAGTATTTCGCAGCAAAAATCTTCAGATCCTTGCTAAGCAATTGCCCACGCGTGGAATAAGCCGCGCCAGAAGCAGGAAAGGCACGTATACGGGTTAACCTAAACGCCATTCAAGGGTATAATCCGCCGATTTCCACCGGTTTGAGTCAGCCATGAAGTTTATCCGCGGTATTTATAATCTGAAAGAGCAGCATCGCGGCTGCGTCCTGACCATTGGCAATTTCGACGGCGTACATCGCGGCCACCAGGCTTTGATGGCGCAGCTGATTGCCGAAGGACGAAAACGCAATCTGCCGGTGGTGGTGATGGTATTTGAGCCACAACCGCTTGAGCTGTTTGCCGGCGACAAAGCCCCGGCGCGCCTTACGCGTTTGCGTGAAAAGCTGAAGTACCTCGAACAAGCGGGCGTTGATGCCGTACTCTGCGTACGTTTTGATCGTCGCTTCGCTGCGCATTCGGCGCAGAGTTTTATTTCCGAATTGCTGGTAGACAAGCTCAACGTCAAGTTCCTGGCCGTAGGCGATGATTTCCGCTTCGGCGCTGGTCGCCAGGGGGATTTCCTGTTATTACAGAAAGCCGGTGCGGAGTATGGCTTTGAGGTTATCAGCACCCAGACTTATTGTGACAGCGGCAAGCGCATCAGCAGTACCGCCGTTCGTCAGGCGCTGGCGCAGGATGATTTTGCGCAAGCCGAAGCGCTGCTGGGCCATCCGTTCAGCATCTCAGGCCGCGTAGTGCACGGCGATGCACTCGGGCGCACCATCGGTTTCCCAACGGCTAATCTCCCTTTGCGTCGCACCGTTACGCCGGTTAAAGGCGTGTTTGCGGTGGCAGTGTTGGGCCTTGGGGATCAGCCGCTGCCCGGCGTGGCCAATATTGGTACGCGCCCAACGGTAAAAGGTTTACGTCAGCAGCTTGAAGTTCATCTGCTCGACACACATATGAATCTCTATGGGCGTCACATTGAAGTGGTGCTGAAACAGAAGATTCGCGATGAACAGCGTTTCGCTTCGCTGGACGCGCTGAAAGAACAAATTGCGAAAGATGTGGTGACAGCCCGCCAATTCTTTGGGCTAAAAACACCGGTTTAATGACCGAAATACGGAATCGAGAATCTGATGAGTGACTATAAATCTACCCTGAATTTGCCGGAAACGGGGTTCCCGATGCGTGGCGATCTGGCCAAGCGTGAACCGGGAATGCTGCAACGTTGGTATGATGACAACCTGTACGGCATCATCCGCGAAGCCAAAAAAGGGAAAAAAACCTTTATTTTGCACGATGGCCCTCCTTATGCGAACGGCAGCATTCATATTGGTCACTCAGTTAACAAGATTCTGAAAGACATTATCGTTAAGTCGAAAGGCATGGCGGGCTACGACTCGCCGTACGTTCCAGGTTGGGACTGCCACGGCTTGCCGATTGAGCACAAAGTTGAACAGATGATTGGTAAGCCGGGCGAAAAAGTGAGCGCGTCTGAATTCCGTGCCGCTTGCCGCCAATATGCGGCAGAGCAGGTTGAAGGCCAGAAAAATGACTTCATCCGCCTCGGCGTGCTCGGTGACTGGGATCGTCCTTATCTGACGATGAATTTCCAGACCGAAGCCAACATCATCCGTGCGCTGGGTAAAATCATCGGCAACGGCCATCTGCACAAAGGCGCTAAGCCGGTGCACTGGTGCATGGATTGCCGTTCGGCGCTGGCTGAAGCGGAAGTGGAGTATTACGACAAAACTTCGCCATCCATCGATGTGATGTTCAATGCCGTTGATGCCGATGCGGTGCGCGCGAAGTTTGGCGTCGCGGCTTCAGAAGGCCCGGTTTCACTGGTGATCTGGACCACCACGCCGTGGACCATGCCAGCCAACCGCGGTATCTCGCTGCATCCTGAATTTGAATACCAGCTGCTGCAAATCGACGGTCGCAGCCTGATTCTCGCCAAAGAGATGGTTGAGAGCGTGATGAAGCGCGCGGGCATCAGCGACTGGACCGTGCTGGGCGAATGCAACGGCGCGGCGCTGGAGCTGCAGCTGTTCCAGCATCCGTTCCTCGAGCAGATCCAATCAAAAGTGGTATTGGGTGAGCACGTGACGCTGGAAGCCGGTACCGGTGCGGTACATACCGCACCAGGCCATGGCCCGGATGACTATGTGATCGGTCAGAAATACGGTCTGGAAACCGCCAATCCAGTGGGGCCGGATGGCGCGTATCTGCCAGGCACCTACCCGACGCTGGATGGTGTAAACGTCTTTAAAGCCAACGACATGATCGTTGAGCTGCTGAAAGAGAAGGGCGCGTTGCTGCACGTGGAGAAACTGCTGCACAGCTACCCGCACTGCTGGCGTCATAAAACGCCAATCATCTTCCGTGCCACGCCACAATGGTTCATCAGCATGGATCAGAAAGGCCTGCGTGCGCAGTCGCTGAAAGAGATCAAAGGCGTGCAGTGGATCCCAGATTGGGGCCAGGCGCGTATCGAAGCGATGGTAGCGAACCGTCCGGACTGGTGTATCTCACGTCAGCGTACGTGGGGTGTGCCGATGGCGCTGTTCGTGCATAAAGAGAGCGAGCAGCTGCATCCGGATACGCTGGAGCTGATGGAGAAAGTCGCGAAACGGGTTGAGCAGGACGGCATTCAGGCTTGGTGGGATCTCGATCCGCGCGACCTGATGGGCGATGACGCGGACCATTACGTTAAAGTGCCAGACACCTTAGACGTCTGGTTCGACTCTGGATCAACCAGCTACGCGGTGGTGGATGCGCGTCCGGAATTCGGTGGCCATACGCCAGATATGTACCTGGAAGGTTCGGATCAGCATCGCGGCTGGTTCATGTCTTCTCTGATGATCTCCACGGCGATGAAAGGCAAAGCGCCTTATCGTCAGGTACTGACGCACGGTTTCACCGTGGATGGTCAGGGCCGCAAGATGTCGAAATCGATCGGCAACACCGTGGCGCCGCAGGATGTGATGGATAAGCTGGGTGCAGACATTCTGCGTCTGTGGGTCGCTTCTACCGATTATTCCGGTGAGATGGCGGTCTCCGACGAAATCCTTAAGCGTGCCGCAGACAGCTATCGTCGTATCCGTAACACCGCGCGTTTCCTGCTGGCAAACCTTGCTGGCTTTAACCCGGCGACCGATTGCGTCAAGCCGGAAGAGATGGTGGTGGTGGATCGCTGGGCGGTTGGCCGTGCGCTGGCAGCGCAGCAGGATATCGTGCACTCCTACGAAAACTACGATTTCCACGAAGTGGTGCAGCGTCTGATGCACTTCTGCTCAATCGAAATGGGCTCGTTCTATCTCGATGTGATCAAAGATCGTCAGTACACCGCAAAAGGCGACAGCCTGGCGCGTCGCAGCTGCCAAACCGCGCTGTGGCACATTGTTGAAGCGCTGGTACGCTGGATGGCGCCAATCATGTCCTTCACCGCAGACGAAATCTGGGGCTACTTGCCGGGCGATCGCGCGAAATACGTGTTCACCGAAGAGTGGTATCAGGATCTGTTTGGTCTGGCAGATAACGAAACGCTGAACGATGCCTATTGGGATGATGTGCTGAAAGTCCGCGGTGAAGTGAACAAGGTGATTGAGCAAGCGCGTAGCGACAAACGCATCGGCGGCGCACTGGAAGCGACGGTTACGCTGTATGCGGATGCCGAGCTGGCAGCCAAGCTGCAGGCGCTGGGCGATGAGCTGCGTTTCGTGCTGTTAACTTCAGGCGCGACCGTGGCGGATTACGCTACTGCCAGCGATGAAGCGCAGCAGAGCGAGCTGTTCAAAGGTCTGAAAATCGCGCTGCACAAAGCAGAAGGCGAGAAATGTCCGCGCTGCTGGCATTACACTACTGAAGTTGGCCAGAATCCGGAGCATGCTGCGGTGTGTGGTCGTTGCTACACCAACGTCGCCGGCAATGGCGAACAGCGGAAATTTGCCTGATGAGTAAAGCGCTCTCTTCAACCGGTTTGCGCTGGCTTTGGCTGGTGCTGGTGGTGATTGCCATCGATTTTGGCAGCAAGATGTGGGTCATCAACAACATGATGCTGCATGAAACGCAGCCGCTGATGCCGTTCCTGAACCTGTTCTACGCGCATAATTATGGCGCGGCGTTCAGCTTCCTGGCCGACAAAGGCGGTTGGCAGCGCTGGTTCTTCGCCGGCATCGCCATTGCTATCGTGGTGGCGCTGTTGGTGATGATGTATCGCAACGCTGCCAGCAACAAATTAACCAATATTGCCTACGCCCTGATTATCGGCGGGGCGTTGGGTAACCTGTTTGACCGTTCGTATCACGGCTTTGTGGTCGATTTTATCGACTTCTATGTCGGTGACTGGCACTTCGCGACCTTTAACATCGCCGACTGTGCCATCTGCATCGGCGCGGCGCTGGTGGTGCTGGAAGGTTTTCTCAGCCCGAACGGCAAACCGGCTAAACAGAAAGGGTAACTGATGACAGACTTAGTTCAGCGCGATAGCGCGTTGCTGGTGCATTTTACGCTGAAGCTGGAGGATGGCTCGACGGCCGAATCCACGCGCGCCAACGGCAAACCTGCGCTGTTCCGTCTGGGTGATGGCAGCCTGTCGGGCGCGCTGGAACAGCAGCTACTCGGACGTAAAGTGGGCGACAAGCATGCCTTTACGCTGGAACCGGAAGATGCGTTTGGCGGCACCAGCCCGGATCTGGTTCAGTACTTCTCACGTCGTGACTTTAACGATGCGGGCGAGCCGGAAGTGGGTGCCATCATGCTGTTCAGCGGCCGCGGCGGCAGCGAAATGCCTGGCGTGATCCGTGAAGTTTCCGGTGACTCGATCACCGTAGACTTCAACCATCCGCTGGCGGGCCAGCGCATTCAGTTTGACATTGAAGTGCTGGAGATTGATCCGGCGCTGGAGGCCAACGATGCAAATCCTGTTAGCTAACCCACGCGGTTTCTGCGCAGGCGTCGATCGCGCCATCAGCATCGTTGAGCGCGCGCTGGAGATGTACGGCGCGCCCATCTACGTGCGTCACGAAGTGGTGCATAACCGCTACGTGGTGAGTAGCTTACGCGAACGTGGGGCGATCTTCATTGAAGAGATCGCTGAAGTGCCGGATAACGCCATTCTGATCTTCTCCGCGCACGGCGTATCGCAAGCGGTTCGCGCCGAAGCCAAAGCGCGTAACCTCACCATGCTGTTTGATGCGACCTGTCCGCTGGTGACCAAAGTTCATATGGAAGTGGCGCGCGCTAGCCGTAAAGGTGTTGAAGCGATTCTTATTGGTCACGCGGGGCATCCGGAAGTGGAAGGCACCATGGGCCAGTACAGCAATCCTAACGGCGGCATGTATCTGGTGGAATCGCCGGAAGATGTGTTCAAGCTGAACGTCAAAGATGAGAGCAACCTGTGCTTTATGACGCAGACCACACTTTCAGTCGATGATACTTCGGACGTGATTGATGCACTGCGTCAGCGCTTCCCGGCGATTATCGGTCCACGCAAAGATGACATCTGCTACGCCACCACCAACCGTCAGGAAGCGGTACGCGTCTTAGCGCGTGATGCTGAAGTGGTGCTGGTCGTGGGATCGAAAAACTCCTCTAACTCGAACCGTCTGGCCGAACTGGCGCAGCGTGCTGGTAAGCTGGCGAAGCTGATTGATTCGGCTGATGACATCCAGGAAGAGTGGGTCAAAGACAAGCAGATCATCGGCGTCACCGCGGGCGCTTCTGCTCCTGATATTCTGGTGCAACAGGTGATTCAGCGTCTGCGTGAGCTCGGCGGTGAAGCGGCGATTGAGCTGATTGGCCGTGAAGAGAACATCGTGTTTGAAGTGCCAAAAGAGCTGCGCGTCGACGTGCGAAACGTGCAGTAAGCGGTTTACACCGTAGTAAAATCAGGCCGACATTGTTCGGCCTTTTCTTTGCCTGTCGCTGCAGGAAATCCTGCTTCCAGCATACGGGATTGCTTTTACTGATAATGTTTCGCGGCTGGCATAAAATTCTTATATCCCTTTATTATTGTGGCGTGACTGTTATCTGACCGTTAACCTGTTTACGCTTTACATGCATAGATTTGTATCAGGAATGAATAATTATGAGTGAAATCCGCATTGCTATCGTTGGTGCGCCGGGTCGCATGGGACGCAATTTGATTCAGGCCGTACAGCAGGCGGAAGGTGTTGCGTTAGGCGCAGCACTGGCGCGTAGCGGTTCGTCATTGCTGGGCGTAGATGCTGGCGAACTGGCGGGCATCGGCAAAACAGGCGTGATCGTCTCTGACGACCTGCAAAAGGTGGTTAACGACTTCGATGTCCTGATAGATTTCACCCGTCCGGAAGGCACGCTGGAGTATCTGGCATTTTGCCGACAGCACAGCAAAGCGATGGTGATCGGTACCACCGGTTTTGATGAAGCCGGTAAAGCGGCGATTCGCGCGGCTGCTGAAGAGATTGGCATCGTGTTCGCCGCTAACTTCAGCGTGGGCGTCAACCTGGTGCTGAATCTGCTGCAGCAGGCAGCGAAGGTGATGGGCGACTACGCGGACATTGAAATCGTTGAAGCGCACCATCGTCACAAAGTTGATGCACCATCAGGTACTGCGCTGGCGATGGGCGAAGCGATTGCCGATGCCATGAAGTGGAATCTGGATGAGCACGCGGTGTATGCCCGTGAAGGTCATACCGGTGAGCGTAAAGCGCAAACCATCGGATTTGCTACCGTGCGCGCTGGTGATATCGTCGGCGAACACACCGCGATGTTTGCAGATATTGGTGAGCGCGTAGAGATTACCCACAAGGCTTCCAGCCGTATGACCTTTGCAAATGGTGCAGTTAAAGCGGCAAGCTGGTTAAAGAACAAGAAATCTGGCCTTTACGACATGCGTGATGTGCTGGATTTATCGATGTTGTGAGTGTTGTGAACCATCGTGATGTGGTTATTTCAATCGGTAAGACCTTGATTGACGAGGGCAATGTGATCATTGCCCTTTATTTTATCTGTAAATGACCATTTTGCTATATTATTGGTTCGAAGTGCTTATTTGTCGAAGTTGATGAGTGATTATCAGGCTTGCGATGGCTAATTTTGACCGTTTGGTCAAAAATTTATGCGCGCCAGCACCAGTTTGCCATTATCGCCGTCAGGCAACCGATTATTTTTCCGAGTTATCTCACTCTTTTGTCGCCTTTCGCCGTTTTTAACATTCAGTTGCCCGAAATATACAAAAAAATAACCACATGTTGTAGACAAGGTGCGGGGCGATCATTAGAATGCGCGCAATTTGCCAAAATTCGAGTACTCAGGCGGGTTTTGCATTGATTCTGGCACTGCTTTTGAATTAATATGCAAATATTGTGACTGTTTATTCCCTGGAGGATGTTTTGATTAAGTCAGCGCTCTTGGTTCTGGAAGACGGAACCCAATTCCACGGTCGGGCCATCGGGGCTACGGGGTCGGCAGTGGGGGAAGTTGTTTTCAACACTTCAATGACCGGTTATCAAGAAATCCTCACTGATCCTTCCTATTCCCGCCAAATCGTTACCCTCACTTATCCCCATATCGGCAATGTTGGCGTTAACGCCGCCGATGAAGAATCCAGCCAAATTCATGCTCAAGGCCTCGTTATTCGCGATCTGCCGCTGATTACCAGCAACTTCCGCAGCGAAGAAAGTCTGGCAGCTTACCTGCAGCGCAATAACATCGTTGGCATCGCCGATATCGACACGCGTAAACTTACCCGTTTGCTGCGCGAGAAGGGTGCACAGAGCGGCTGCATTATTGCGGGTGATAATCCGGATGCCGCACTGGCGCTGCAGAAAGCGCAGGCGTTCCCGGGCTTGAAAGGCATGGATCTGGCGAAAGAAATGACAACCGCGGAAACCTACGCGTGGCAGCAGGGCAGCTGGACACTGGAAGGTGACCTGCCGGAGCAGAAAACGGCGGAAGAGCTGCCGTTCCATGTGGTGGCGTACGATTACGGCGCCAAGCGCAACATCCTGCGCATGCTGGTGGATCGCGGCTGCCGCCTGACGGTCGTGCCGGCGCAAACTCCGGCGGAAGAGGTTCTGGCACTTAATCCAGACGGTATTTTTCTGTCGAACGGTCCTGGCGACCCGGAGCCATGCGACTACGCCATTAACGCCATTCAGGCGTTCCTGAAAACCGATGTTCCGGTATTCGGTATCTGCCTTGGCCATCAGCTGTTAGCGCTGGCGAGCGGTGCCAAAACCATCAAGATGAAACTCGGCCACCACGGCGGCAACCATCCGGTAAAAGATCTTGATAACAACACCGTGATGATCACCGCACAGAACCACGGTTTTGCGGTTGATGACAGCCAATTACCGGCCAATCTGCGCGTGACGCATGTGTCGTTGTTCGACCAAACCGTGCAGGGCATTCATCGTACTGACAAACCGGCCTTCAGCTTCCAGGGACACCCGGAAGCGAGCCCAGGCCCGCACGATGCGGCGCCACTGTTCGATCACTTTATCGAATTGATCAAAGCATACCGTTCTAACGCGAAGTAATCAGGAGCCCACGATGCCAAAACGTACAGACATAAAATCCATCCTGATTCTTGGTGCTGGCCCGATCGTTATCGGCCAGGCATGTGAATTTGACTACTCCGGTGCGCAGGCGTGTAAAGCGCTGCGTGAAGAGGGCTACCGCGTCATTCTGGTGAACTCGAACCCGGCAACCATTATGACCGACCCGGAAATGGCCGATGCGACCTATATCGAGCCGATTCACTGGGAAGTGGTACGCAAGATTATCGAAAAAGAGCGTCCGGATGCGGTGCTGCCAACCATGGGCGGCCAGACAGCGCTGAACTGTGCGCTGGAGCTGGAGCGTCAGGGCGTGCTGGCTGAGTTCGGCGTCACCATGATTGGTGCAACTGCCGATGCCATTGATAAAGCCGAAGATCGTCGTCGCTTCGACGTGGCGATGAAGAGCATTGGTCTGGGCACCGCACGTTCCGGTATCGCGCATACCATGGAAGAAGCGCTGGCGGTGGCCGAAGACGTTGGCTTCCCGTGCATCATCCGCCCTTCCTTTACGATGGGCGGCACCGGCGGCGGTATCGCCTATAACCGCGAAGAGTTCGAAGAGATTTGCGAACGCGGTCTGGACTTGTCGCCAACCAATGAGCTGCTGATTGATGAGTCGCTGATTGGCTGGAAAGAGTACGAGATGGAAGTGGTACGTGATAAAAACGACAACTGTATCATCGTCTGCTCGATCGAAAACTTCGATGCAATGGGCATCCACACCGGTGACTCTATCACCGTGGCGCCCGCGCAAACTCTGACCGACAAAGAGTATCAAATCATGCGTAACGCCTCGCTGGCGGTACTGCGTGAAATCGGTGTCGAAACCGGTGGTTCGAACGTCCAGTTCTCGGTGAACCCGAAAGATGGCCGTATGATCGTCATTGAAATGAACCCGCGCGTATCGCGTTCATCAGCGCTGGCTTCAAAAGCGACCGGCTTCCCGATTGCCAAAGTGGCGGCGAAACTGGCGGTGGGCTTTACCCTTGATGAGCTGATGAACGACATCACCGGCGGCTTAACGCCTGCGTCGTTCGAACCCTCTATCGACTACGTTGTTACCAAGATTCCTCGCTTCAACTTCGAGAAGTTCGCCGGTGCCAACGATCGTCTGACCACGCAGATGAAATCGGTCGGTGAAGTGATGGCGATTGGCCGCACCTTCCAGGAATCGATGCAGAAAGCGCTGCGCGGTCTGGAAGTCGGTGCCAACGGTTTCGACCCGAAAGTCAGCCTCGACGATCCAGAAGCGTTAACGCGCATTCGCCGCGAACTGAAAGATGCCGGTTCTGACCGTATCTGGTACATCGCCGATGCGTTCCGCGCCGGCATGTCAGTTGATGGTGTGTTCAACCTCACCAACATTGATCGCTGGTTCCTGGTGCAGATTGAAGAGCTGGTGCGTCTGGAAGAGCAGGTTGAACGCGAAGGTGTGAACTCGCTGAACGCGGAGTTCCTGCGCGCGCTGAAGCGTAAAGGCTTTGCTGATGTCCGTCTGGCCGCGCTGGCGGGCGTATCTGAAGGCGAAATCCGTAAGCTGCGTCAGCAATTTAACCTGCATCCGGTTTATAAACGCGTTGATACCTGCGCGGCTGAATTCGCCACCGACACCGCCTATATGTACTCAACTTACGAGGAAGAGTGCGAAGCCAATCCAAACCAGGATCGTGAAAAAATCATGATTCTGGGCGGCGGTCCAAACCGTATCGGCCAGGGCATCGAGTTTGATTACTGCTGCGTGCATGCGGCGCTGGCGCTGCGTGAAGACGGTTACGAGACCATCATGGTCAACTGTAACCCGGAAACCGTCTCAACCGACTACGACACCTCGGATCGCCTGTACTTCGAGCCGGTCACGCTGGAAGATGTGCTGGAAATCGTGCGTATCGAGAAGCCGAAAGGCGTCATCGTACAGTACGGCGGCCAGACGCCGCTGAAACTGGCACGCGCGCTGGAAGCGGCTGGCGTGCCGGTGATTGGTACCAGCCCGGACTCGATTGACCGTGCAGAAGACCGTGAGCGTTTCCAGCAGGCGGTTGATCGCCTGAGCCTGAAGCAGCCGGCTAACGCCACCGTTGCCACGCTGGAACAGGCCGTTGAGAAAGCGGCTGGGATCGGTTATCCGCTGGTGGTGCGTCCTTCTTATGTGCTGGGCGGCCGCGCGATGGAGATCGTTTACGACGAAATCGACCTGAAGCGTTACTTCCAGACCGCTGTATCGGTGTCTAACGATGCGCCAGTGCTGCTGGATCGCTTCCTCGACGACGCGGTTGAAGTGGATGTCGATGCGATTTGCGACGGCGAGCGCGTGCTGATTGGCGGCATCATGGAGCACATCGAGCAGGCGGGCGTGCACTCCGGTGACTCCGCGTGTTCACTGCCGGCCTACACGCTGAGCACTGAAATCCAGAACGTGATGCGTCAGCAGGTGGAAAAACTGGCCTTCGAGCTGAACGTACGTGGCCTGATGAACGTGCAGTTCGCGGTGAAGGACAATGAAGTTTACCTGATTGAGGTGAATCCACGTGCCGCGCGTACCGTGCCGTTCGTGTCGAAAGCCACTGGCGTGGCGCTGGCGAAGGTTGCCGCGCGCGTGATGGCAGGTAAAACGCTGGCTGAGCAGGGCGTCACTAAAGAAGTGATTCCACCGTATTACTCGGTGAAAGAAGTGGTGCTGCCGTTCAACAAGTTCCCAGGCGTTGACCCGATTCTCGGCCCAGAGATGCGCTCTACCGGTGAAGTGATGGGCGTCGGTCGCACCTTCGCTGAAGCCTTCGCCAAAGCGATGCTGGGTGCCCAGAGCAACATGAAGAAAACCGGTCGCGCGTTGCTGTCAGTGCGTGAAGGCGATAAGAAACGTATCGTCGACCTGGCGGCAAAACTGCAGAAGTTTGGTTTCGAGCTGGATGCGACACACGGTACCGCAGTGGTGCTGGGCGAAGCGGGCATCAATCCACGTCTGGTAAACAAGGTGCATGAAGGTCGTCCGCACATTCAGGATCGCCTGAAGAATGGCGAATATACCTACATCGTCAACACCACGGCGGGACGTCAGGCGATTGAAGACTCCAAGCTGATTCGTCGTAGCGCGCTGCAGTACAAAGTGCATTACGACACCACGCTGAACGGCGGTTTTGCCACAGCGATGGCGCTGAACGCGGATCCGACAGAGCAGGTAATTTCGGTGCAGGAAATGCACGCGCAAATTAAAGGCTGATTCCAATTGGCTACCCATTAACGGCTCCTGCGGGGGCCGTTTTTTTATCCTTTTACCAATGCCCGCATTTCCTTATCTGTAAAAATCCTATTGATTTGACATATGTTTTATCAGTTGATGCGGAAAGCGTTACACCTCGGAATATCCGCACAAAATTATAAATAAGATCCCAGTTAGCGCACCGTACTATTTCGCTCGCTCACCAATAGAGCGCTCACCTTAACTGGGATATAAAAAATGCAAATGCGTGCTTTCACTCTCAGCGCTATTGCTGCGTTACTCGCAGCGGCGCCACTCGCCAGCCAGGCGGAAATTACTTTACTCAAGCAGGATCCACAGGCGGGCGATGCGCTAAGCCGTCTCGACTTCAAAGTGGGCGGCAGTATTCGTCCGCAGTTCCAACATCAGAATGGCGTGAACGACAAATCGTACAAACGTAATGGCTACGACGGTGGCTCACGCTTTCGCTTCAGCGCCAATTATTACCTGTTTGACGACGTAAGCTGGGTCGGTTACTACGAGCTGGGCGTTAACTTCCCGGCCTGGTGGGGTTGGGACAATCATCATGCAGATGGTGCGAATAACACCTCGCGCCGCCAACTTTATACTGGCTTCAAAAGCGCCACCTTGGGTGAGCTCTACTTTGGTCAGCAGAACAGCGTTTACTACGATGTCGTAGGAGCGAAGACCGATATCTGGGATTACGATATGCTGGCGCAGGCGCCGGGCAACGGCATCAATGGTGATTACGATGGGTCTTACCGTTCGCGCAAAATGCTGAAGTACAAAAATACCTTCGGCGATGCGGATGTGTATGCGTCGTACCTGTTTGAAGATAATGAGTTCCTTCCAGGCAACGGCCTGCGTTACAAGCGTAAAGGCGGCGGCTCGCTGGGTGTGAACTACCACATCACCAAAGACCTGGCGTGGGGAACCGCGTGGAACTACACCCGCGCCGATATCCGCAATCCAGGCAATGGCGACAGCAAACGCTATGACCAGAATATCTACGGTACCGCTCTGAGCTGGACGCCGGATAACTGGACGCTGTCAGCCGGAGCGGGTTGGTATGAGAACTTCTCCCCAACCAAACGTAATACCGTTAACAATTACTTCGCGGATGACGCGTGGGGCATCGAATACTTTGCCGGCTACAAATTCCCAATTGGCCAGTATGCGGTGAAATCTATTCAGCCTTACTTCATGGGCGACCGTCTGGAGTTCGTCAACGGACGTGACTACAAACGTATTGATAACGGCGTTGGCGTGAGTGCTCAGCTGGATTACGGCTTCCGTGTCGACTACGAATATGTCATCACCTCCAGCACCGACAAGTCACTGGGCAACGTGAACCTGGTGCGTCTACGCTACGATTTCTAAAGCGTTTCAACGGCTCCAGCGGGAGCCGTTTTCTTTTTTTGCACAGAGTGCGCTTTTCTTTACACTGCGATACCAATAACGCGACGTTTCGCGCCGAGTTGTGCCGCCTCGTCAGCAATTTCTGGCTCCTCGCCCCGCAATTGCCGGGAAAGTCGGTGTAAAACTCTGTCCAATAACAAAAGTGCGGTGGCATCGGAGCTTTACGCAAATAGCGGGGGCGGCCTATCGACGAAAGTTTCGCCTTTACGTATGATGGCGCCAATTTTTTCCAGTAGGTCTTTTAACATGATTAGTCTGATCGCGGCACTGGCAGCGGATCGCATTATTGGTATGGAAAACGCCATGCCATGGAACCTGCCAGCAGATTTGGCATGGTTCAAACGTAATACCTTGAATAAGCCGGTGATTATGGGTCGTCTGACCTTTGAATCGATTGGCCGCCCGCTTCCTGGACGCCTGAACATTGTGGTCAGCAGCCAGCCGGGCAACCACGAAGGCGTTACCTGGGTGACATCGCTGGAAGAGGCGGTAAAAGCGGCGGGTGATGTCGAAGAGATGATGGTGATTGGTGGTGGACGCGTTTACGAGCAGATGCTGGCTCGCGCGGATCGCCTCTACCTGACCCATATCGATGCGGAAGTGGAAGGGGATACGCAGTTCCCGGATTACGAACCGGACGAGTGGCAGTCAACCTTCAGCGAATTCCATGACGCCGATGAGCAGAACTCGCACAGCTACTGCTTCGAGATCCTGGATCGCCGCAAGTAACGTTGCCAGTGATGGCGACCCATAAAAAATCCCGCTTATGCGGGGTTTTTTATTTACGGCGTATCACTTAACGGTGGATGCGCACTCACCGCGCTTTCGGCCATTGCCTGTTCGCGATTGGATGCCTGTACGTAATACTGTTTGGTTTCCCAATGCAGCAGCGTCAATGTTCCACCCCAGCAGCAGCCGGTATCCAGACCAATCACATGTTCCGGTGTGCCTTTACCTTCCAGCGATGCCCAGTGACCAAAGATCTGCGTATAGTCGCTGTCGATTTTGCCCGGCACCTTAAACCACGGTTTGAGCGGCGGCGGCGCTGATTCAGGCGACTCTTTGCAGATCATATCCAGCTGGCCATTCGGGAAGCAGAAGCGCATGCGCGTCAGCGCATTGGTGCTAAAGCGCAGTCGCGCCAGGCCGCTGAGCTCCGGCGTCCAGTTGTTTGGCATGTCGCCATACATCGCATCCAGAAACAGCGGATAGCTGTCGCTGGAGAGCACCGCTTCCACTTCACGCGCGCACAGCTGCGCCGTCTCTAAATCCCATTGCGGCGTAATGCCCGCATGCGCCATCAACAGCTTCTTCTCTTCATCTACCTGCAACAGTGGCTGACGACGTAACCAGTTAATCAACTCATCGGCATCATCGGCTTCCAGCAGCGGCGTCAGGCGATCTTTCGGCTTGTTACGGCTGATACCGGCATACACCGCCAGTAAATGCAGGTCGTGATTACCCAGCACCAGGCGCACGCAATTTCCCAGCGATTTTACATAGCGCAGCACATCGAGCGAACCGGGGCCGCGCGCCACCAAATCGCCGGTAAGCCATAAGGTGTCCTGCTGCGGATCGAAGTCAACCTGCGCCAGCAGCGCACGAAGCTCGTCATAACAGCCATGAACATCGCCAATCAGGTATGTACTCATTGTCAGTCCGATTAAAACGCGCCGCCCGGACGGGCCGGGCGGAGGAGGATTAGTGAATGTGGGTTTGCACCGCGAGTCGGAACACCGGAATCTCGACGTGGAACTCTTCGCCCGCATCGTCGATCATCACATAGTGGCCTTGCATGGTGCCCATCGGCGTCTCCAGAATCGCGCCGCTGGTGTACTGATACTCGCCGCCGGCCGCAATGTGCGGCTGTTCGCCGACCACGCCTTCACCTTGCACTTCAGTCTCGCGACCGTTGCCGTTGGTGATCAGCCAATAGCGGCTACGCAGCTGGACGTTGCTGCGCCCCAAATTGCGAATGGTGATGGTGTAGGCAAACACGTAGCGATCCTCGTCGGGCAAGGATTGCGACTCCACATACTGACTATGCACATGGATACAGACGCGGGCCAAATCACTCATGCACTCAACTCTCCGGAGTTTCAGCCTGATGCTTGCTCAACCAGTTTGCCAGTTGGCAATATTGCGCCACAGAGACGTTCTCTGCACGCAGCGAGGCATCGATTTCTAATTGATCCAGCGCACCAGCCGCAAACATATGAGCAAGGCTGTTGCGCAGCGTTTTACGGCGTTTACCAAAGGCTTCCGTGGTGATACGGCTCAGCAGACGAATATCGCTGACCGGATACTGTGGCTGCATGTACGGCACTAAACGCACCACGGCCGATTCCACTTTCGGTGCCGGCGTGAAGGATTCTGGTGGCACTTCGAGCACAGGAATAACCTGGCAATAGTACTGCGCCATCACGCTCAAACGACCGTAAGCTTTGCTGCCCGGACCGGCGACTAAACGATTCACCACTTCTTTCTGCAGCATGAAGTGCATATCTTTAATCGAACCAGTATAGCTGAAAAGGTGGAACATCAGCGGCGTCGAGATGTTGTACGGCAGGTTGCCGAACACGCGCAGCGGCTGGCCTTTCTCTTGCGCCAGCGCAGAGAAATCAAAGGTCATCGCATCCTGCTGGAAAATGGTCAGCTTAGGACCGAGGAACGGGTGCGTTTGCAGACGCGCAGCAAGGTCGCGGTCCAGCTCGACCACGGTCAGCTCATCCAGACGTTCGCCTACCGGCTCGGTTAATGCACCCAAGCCGGGGCCGATTTCCACGATAGCTTCACCTTTTTGCGGGTGAATGGCGGAGACAATGCTATCGATAATGTACTGATCGTTCAGGAAGTTCTGCCCGAAACGTTTACGGGCGTAATGCCCCTGATGGACGCGATTATTCATTACTGCTCTTGATCATAGTGATGGCGAGATTAAGCGCCGTGATAAAGCTGCCCGGTTCTGCCTGACCGAGACCGGCTAATTCAAGCGCGGTGCCGTGATCGACAGAAGTCCGGATAAAGGGCAGGCCAAGTGTGATATTCACCGCGCGGCCAAACCCCTGAAATTTTAGCACCGGCAAGCCCTGGTCGTGATACATCGCCAGAACCGCATCGGCATGTTGCAGGTATTTCGGCTGGAACAGCGTATCGGCTGGCAGAGGTCCGGTAAGTTGGATGCCTTGCTGGCGCAGTTCGTTGAGGGCCGGAATGATAGTATCAATCTCTTCGCGGCCCATATGGCCGCTCTCGCCGGCATGCGGATTAAGGCCGCAGACGAAAATATGAGGATGCGGTAAACCAAACTTCTGTAGCAGATCCCGATGCAGAATGGTGATCACTTCATGCAGCGTGTCGCGGGTAATTGCGGCAGAAACATCTTTCAGCGGCAGATGTGTGGTAGCCAATGCCACACGCAACTCTTCTGTTGCCAGCATCATCACCACTACATCGCCACCGGCGCGATCGGCAAAAAATTCGGTATGACCGGTAAACGGAATGCCCGCATCGTTGATCACGCCTTTGTGCACCGGACCGGTAATCAGCGCGGCAAATTCGCCGTTCAGACAACCGTCACAGGCGCGCATCAGGGTTTCCAGCACGTAGTGACTGTTTGCGACGCAGAGTTCTCCGGCGGTCACTGGCTGAGCGGTATCGACCTGCAGCAGCGTAAGCGTGCCGGCCTGCTGCGGTTGTGCCGCAACGCCAGGTTGATAGTCACGCAGCGTTAGCGGCAAACCCAATAAAGCAGCGCGACGGCGCAAAAGCTCGCCGTCGCAGCAGACCACCAATTCAACCGGCCAGTTTTGCTGCGCCAGTTGCAGGGTGAGGTCGGGACCAATCCCGGCGGGTTCGCCGGGCGTGATCACCACACGATAATTACTGACCATTGTTATCCAGAATTTTCACGTAAGCACTGGCGCGCTGTTCCTGCATCCAGGTTTGCGCTTCTTCCGCGAATTTACGGTTGAACAGCATGCGATAGGCGCGCTCTTTCTGCGCGGCATCGGTCTTATCAACCTGACGCGTATCCAATAACTGAATCAAGTGCCAGCCAAATGAGGAGTGAACCGGCTGGCTGACCTGGCCTTTCTGCAGCTTCAGCAATGCATCACGGAATGCCGGATCGTAAATTTCTGGAGATGCCCAGCCGAGATCGCCGCCCTGGTTAGCCGAACCCGGATCGTCGGAGAACTGTTTGGCCGCTGCGGCGAAGGTGGTTTTACCACTTTTAATATCCGCTGCAATCTGTTCGATTTTGGCCTGCGCCTGAGCGTCGGTCAGGATCGGTGAAGGCTTCAGCAGAATGTGACGCGCATGCACCTCAGTCACAGAGATGCTTTTGCTTTCGCCACGCAGGTCGTTCACCTTCAGGATGTGGAAACCAACACCTGAACGGATTGGACCGACGATATCGCCTTTCTTCGCGGTGCTCAGCGCCTGCGAGAACAGCGTTGGCAGCTCTTCAATTTTGCCCCAGCCCATGTTGCCGCCTTTCAGCGCCTGCGGATCGGCTGAGTAAGTCACGGCCAGCTTGCCGAAGTCGGCACCGCCTTTCAGCTGAGCAACCAGTTGGCGCGCCAGCGTTTCCTGGTCGTCAACCTGCTGCTGCGTCGGGTTTTCTGACAGCGGCAGCAGAATCTGGCTGATGTTAAGCTCAGTACCTTGCGTGTTCTGCGCACCCACCTGCGTAGCCAGCGTATCCACTTCCTGCGGCAGGATAGTGACGCGGCGACGCACTTCGTTGTTACGCACTTCTGAAATCAGCATCTCTTTGCGGATTTGCGCACGGTAAACGTTGTAGTTCATACCGTCATAGGCCAGACGGCTACGCAGCTGATCGAGGCTCATGCGGTTTTGCGCGGCAATGTTCTGAATTGCCTGATCCAGCTGCTGATCGGTAATCTGCACGCCCGCTCTTTCACCCATTTGCAGAATGATGGCATCCATGACCTGGCGTTCAAGGATCTGATGACGCAAGGTTTTGTCATCAGGGAGTTGCTGGTTTGCCTGCTGCGCCTGTGATTTCACGGTGCGCATCATGTTATCAACGTCACTTTCCAGTACCACGCCGTTGTTCACGACTGCGGCAACTTTATCAACCACTTGTGGGGCTGCGAACGCAGTGTTAGCGGTAATCGCTACACCAAGAATCAGCATTCTCCAGTTCTTCATACTTTATCCATTGTTGTTTCCGCACTGCGGGAGAGCCTGTCAAACATCACAACATCAGAAAGCGCGCTGGTAAGGGATGATGCCCTGACGCAGCATTTCGTTGGTGCCTAAGCCATAGTTAGAACTCAGACCACGCAGCTCAATGTTGAATGAGATTTGGTTGTCATACTTACTGTCGTTGTTTTCCCAACCGTTGATCTTGCGTTCGTAACCCAGACGAATGGCATAGCAGCACGAGCTGTACTGCAGGCCGACCAGCTGTTCAGCCGGACGACTATTGCGGGTATCGTAGTAATAACCGCCCACCAGTGACCAGGCATCCGCAATCGGCCAGCTGGCAGTGCCGCCCACCTGTGAAATCCCGTTTTTATAGATCGGGTTAGTCACCAGGCTTGAATTATTCAGCGCCTGCGCCACATATTCCGGGCTGCTGTAGCGATAGCTCAGCTGCACCATACGATCGGCATCCTGACGATACTCAACTACCGCATTGCCCTGCGCGACGTTATCGAGGCGGGTGTCATATTGCAGACCGCCACGCGCGCCCCAGCGATCGCTGATTTTCCAGTACGTGTCGCCGGCCCAAACCAGGCTGCCGGTGTCATCTTCTTTGTTCGTCTGGTTTACGCCGGTACGAGACGGGGTAAACGAGTAGATTTGACCCACAGAAACGTTAAAACGTTCAACCAGATCGTTATCATAAATACGCGTGGTTACGCCGGTCGCCACTTCATTTGCTGAAGCGATGCGATCCAGGCCGCTGTAGGTACGATCGCGGAACAGGCCAGTGTAGTCGGTTTGCAGCAACGTCGAGTCGTACGGATAGATATTGCTCTGGTTACGATAGGGGACGTAAAGGTACTGAACACGCGGTTCCAGCGTTTGCGTATAGCCTGGTTCCCAGTCCATATCGCGGTCAAACACCAGGCGGCCATCCACTTTGAACTGGGGCAGCGTGCGGTTGACCGAGTTTTCCAGCTGATTATCACGAGCGGTATTAACCGAAGTGTTGTAATACTCAACGTCATCCTGCTGATAATGGGTTGCCAGGAATTTCGCTTCGGTATCGAGACTCGCCCAGCCGTTAGACAGCGGCAAATTCAACGTTGGCTCAACATGCAGACGCGTGGTTTCAGGCATCTGGCTATTCACGTTGGTAAATTTCACCGCCTGCGCAAAGATTCGACCATCAAACGGTCCCATATCATTCTGATAGAAGTTCAGATCGAGCTGCGGCATCGCACGATAGACGTTGCTGTTGCTGGTGTTACCAAACACCTGGAAGTCTTTGGTCGACAGCGTCGCGTCCCAGTTGGTATCCGCGTAGCCAAGGCTGAATTTCTGCGTGGCGTAACCATCGGTGGAGCTGTAGTACTTCGACTCAAGATCGTTGAAGTAATAGGGATCGCTTACTTTGGTGTAGTCAGCGTTGAAGCGCCAGTGCTGGTCGTATACACCCGAATGGCGCCAGTAGAACAGCCAGCGATCGGAGCTATCGTCCTGCGCGATACCACGCACTGCTTTGTCATTGTCGTACTGCTTATCTGACTGCAGATAATCCAGCTCCATCAAGCCTGCGCCAAACACCGTCAAATAGCGGAATTCGTTCTGCAGCTGCAGACCGCGTTTTTCCATATAGTGCGGCGTGATGGTGGCATCGGCCTGCGGCGCGATGTTCCAGTAATATGGCAGCATGAATTCGAAGCCGTTATTACTGCCGTATTTCGCATTCGGGATCAGGAAACCGGAGCGGCGGCGATCGCCAATCGGTAGCTGTAAATAAGGGCTGTAGAATACCGGCACATTGCCGAGCTTAAAGCGGGCGTTCCAGATTTCCGCGACTTCTTCTTCGCGGTCCTGAATCACTTCGGAACCGACCACGCTCCAGCTGTTGGAACCCGGCAAACAAGAGGTAAAGCTGCCGTTTTCCAGAATGGTGTAGCGATTGTTACCGCGCAGTTTCATCTGATCGGCATCGCCGCGGCCCTGACGGCCAACCATCTGATAATCACCGTTCCACACGTTGGTGTCTTTGGTGTTCAGATTTGACCAGGCTTTCGGACCTTTGAGGATGACCTGATTGTCGTCATAGTGCACATTACCCAGCGCATCCACGGTACGAACCGGCGTGGTTTGTCCTTCCTGCTGACGTTGATGCAGCTGCACTTCGTCGGAACGCAGGCGGCTATTGCCTTGCTGCACGTCGACGTTACCGGTGAACACCGCATCATCCGGATAGTTGCCTTTGGCGGAATCAGAATGGATGGTGACCGGCAGCGAGTTGGTGTCGCCATTGACCAGCGGGCGGTTGTAACTCGGCACGCCCAGCATGCACTGCGACATCAGATCGTCGGCGAGTGATGACTGGCTATAAAGCGCTGCACCAATCATGGTAGCCAGCAAGGTAGGTATACGTTTTTTCATACGCGGTTTCGATAATTCCATGAAAACTGGCATCATGCCGACAATCCGGTCAGAGACTAACTTACTGCCCGGCGTTGCGCCAGTGTTAATCCTTGTCTGTCCGCGTTGCCGTTAGGCGCTGAGATAAATGACAGGTATGATAATGCAATTTTCAGCCGCAAGCATGGCGAATTGAGGAGTTTATGCGCTACTGGGGAAAAGTAATTGGTCTGGCGCTCGGGATATTTTCCGGGGCAGGCTTTTGGGGCATTGTACTGGGTCTGATCATTGGTCACATGTTTGACAAAGTGCGCAGCGTAAAAGGACAGGGCTATTTCGCCAATAACCAGGCGCGTCAGACGCTGTTTTTCAGTACCACGTTTCAGGTGATGGGCCATTTGACCAAATCAAAAGGGCGCGTCACCGAAGCGGATATCCAGATTGCTTCCTTATTTATGGATCGCATGCAGCTGCATGGCGATGCGCGCACTGCCGCGCAGCGTGCGTTCCGTGAAGGTAAACAGAGCGACTATCCGCTGCGCAGTAAACTGCGCGAGCTCCGCAGCGCCTGCTTTGGCCGGTTTGATCTGATTCGGATGTTTCTGGAAATCCAAATCCAGGCTGCCTTCGCCGATGGTTCACTGCATCCCAACGAACGTCAGGTGCTGTATGTGATTGCCGAAGAGCTGGGTATTTCACGCGCACAGTTCGATCAGTTCCTGCGCATGATGGAAGGCGGTCAGCAGTTTGGTGGCGGCGGTTCTTCCCGCGGCGGCGCCTATCAGCAGGCGCAACGCGGTCCTACGCTGGAAGATGCCTGCAGCGTGCTGGGCGTGAAAAGCAGCGATGATGGCACCACCATCAAGCGCGCCTACCGTAAGCTGATGAGTGAACATCATCCAGACAAGCTGGTGGCGAAAGGTTTACCGCCGGAAATGATGGAGATGGCGAAGCAGAAAGCGCAGGAGATTCAGGCGGCTTACGATCTGATTCGTAAGGAGAAGGGGTTTAAATAATTTTATTGCTGTCCCCCATCCCGGCCTTCCCCCGCAAACGGGGGAAGGAGATACTGCCCCATGCAGCTTCATTACTGAAATGTGGCAGCATCTTCCTCCCCCATCCATGGGGGAGGACCGAGGAGGGGGACTGCAAGCACGGACCGAGGTGGGGGGCAGCAAGCACGGAACGAGGAGGGGGACTGCAAGCACGGACCGAGGAGGGGCAGCATCTCCAACACTAAAATCCCGCCGGCTGCCTGAACGTCATGCTATTGCCAAACGCCGGATGGGTGATCGTCAGCGACTCCGCATGCAACTGCAAACGCGGCGCCATCGCCAGCGCCTCATCATGTGCATAAAAGCGGTCGCCAAGAATCGGATGCCCCAGCGCCAGCAGATGCACACGCAGCTGGTGTGAGCGTCCGGTAATTGGCTTAAGCTTGACGCGCGCACTGTTCGTGGCTTCATACTCCAGCACCTGATACTCGGTCTGCGCCGCTTTGCCGTTCTCGAAACACACCATCTGCTTCGGCCGATTCGGCCAGTCGCAAATCAGCGGCAGATCGATCAAACCCTCTTCTGCCGCCGGATGGCCCCACACGCGCGCCACATAGTATTTGGAAGGCTCGCGCTCACGGAACTGGCGCTTGAGCTCACGCTCTGCCGCTTTATTCAGGGCCACGACGATCACGCCGCTGGTAGCCATATCGAGACGGTGCACCGATTCCGCCTGCGGGAAATCACGCTGGATGCGCGTCATCACGCTATCCTTGTGCTCTTCGAGACGGCCCGGCACCGACAGCAACCCGCTCGGTTTATTCACCACCATAATGTGCTCGTCCTGATACAGAATATGCAGCCAGGGTTCGAGCGGCGGGTTGTAAGCTTCCATCAGCATGATGTCGCGGTCCTGAACATTATTGGTGCGTGACAACGATCAGACGCAGCGCATCGAGACGCCAGCCTGCATCGCCCAGGCTTTCCAATACCTGTTCGCGATTGCTCTCCAGCGCTTCAACCTCATCATCACGGATGTTGGGGTTGACCGCGCGCAGCGCTTCGAGACGTGACAGCTCAGCACCGAGTTTCTCTTCGGCTTCCACTTTCGCTGCCGCGATAATCGCCTGCGCTTCCGGAACGATCGCTTTTTCGGCCTGGGTCAGAATCTCGTGCACGTCTTGCTGCACCGCATTCACCAGCTTGCTGCCGGTATGGCGATTCACCGCATTCAGCTGACGGTTAAAGCTTTCAAACTCTACTTTGCCCGCCAGATTGTTCCCGGCGCGATCCATCAGCAAACGCACCGGCGTTGGCGGCAGGAAGCGGGTGAGCTGCAGACTTTTTGGCGCTTGCGCTTCAACCACATAGATCATCTCGACCAGCAGCGTCCCGACCGGCAGCGCCTTGTTCTTCAGCAGTGACAGCGCACAGCTACCGGTATCGCCCGAAAGGATCAGGTCGAGGCCATTGAGGATCAGCGGATGTTCCCAGGTAATAAACTGGGTATCTTCGCGCGACAGCGCCTGGTTGCGGTTAAAGGTCACGGTGCAACCCTCTTCCGGCAGGCCAGGGAAATCAGGCACCAGCATGTGATCGGACGGCGTCAGCACAATCAGGCTGTCGCTGCGGTCTTCCTGATTGATGCCGACGATATCGAACAGGTTCAGCGCAAAGTTAACCAGATCGGTATCGTTGTCCTGCTCGCCGATGGCATTTGCCAGCTCCTGAGCGGCTTCACCGCCGTTGGAGTTCAGTTCCAGCAAGCGATCGCGTCCCTGTTCCAGCTGTGATTTCAGCGCATCGTGCTGCTTGCGGCTTGCGCTGATGAACTCATCGAGTCCCTGCGGATTTTCCGGCGCGGCAAGATATTCAATTAGCTGATTGTACTCATTGTCATAAATGGCGCGGCCAGTCGGGCAGGTGTGTTCAAACGCATCCAACCCTTCGTGATACCAGCGCAGCAGCACCGCCTGCGCGGTTTTTTCCAGCCACGGCACCAGAATCTGGATGTCATGCATCTGGCCGATACGATCGAGACGACCGATACGCTGCTCCAGCAGATCCGGGTTAAACGGCAGATCGAACATCACCAAACGGCTGGCGAACTGGAAGTTACGGCCTTCAGAACCGATTTCGGAACACAGCAACACCTGCGCGCCATCCTCTTCGGAGGCGAAGAAGGCCGCTGCGCGGTCGCGTTCGATAATCGACAAGCCTTCGTGGAATACGGCGGCACGGATGCCTTCGCGCTCACGCAGCACCTGCTCCAGCTGCAGCGCGGTGGCGGCTTTGGCGCAGATCACCAGCACTTTCTCTTTGCGGTTGCTGGTGAGGTAACCCATCAGCCACTCAACGCGCGGATCGAAGTTCCACCATGTGCCGCTATCGCCTTCAAATTCCTGATAAATCTGCTCGGGATACAGCATGTCACGCGCGCGCTCTTCTGCGCTTTTGCGCGTGCCCATGATGCCGGAGACTTTTATCGCGGTTTGATACTGCGCTGGCAGCGGCAGACGAATCTGGTGCAGCTCGCGTTTCGGGAATCCTTTCACGCCGTTACGGGTGTTACGGAACAGCACGCGGCTGGTGCCGTGGCGATCCATCAGCATCGAAACCAGCTCTTTACGCGCGTCTTCTTTGCCATCGCGATCGCTGTTCGCCACTTGCAGCAGCGGCTCGATATCCTGTTCACCGATCAGATCGTTAATCAGGTTCATCTCATCTTTGCTGATGGCGTGGTCGGCCAGCAGCGAGCTCACCGCATCGGCCACCGGACGATAATGCTGCTGCTCTTCGACAAACTGGCCGAAATCGTGGAAACGATTCGGGTCGAGCAGGCGCAGACGTGCAAAGTGGCTCTCTAAGCCCAGCTGTTCTGGCGTGGCAGTCAGCAGCAGTACGCCAGCGGTTTTCTCTGCCAGCTGCTCAATAACCTGATATTCGCGGCTCGGTGCGTCTTCGCTCCATGCCAGATGGTGCGCTTCATCAACCACCAGCAGATCCCACTCGGCATCGGCCAGCAGCTCAAGACGCTGCTTGTTACGGCGCACAAAATCGAGCGAACAGATAATCAGCTGCTCGGTTTCAAAGGCATTGTCGCTGTCGTGCTGCGCTTCGGTGTAGCGATCGTCATCAAACAGCGCAAAGCGCAGGTTAAAGCGACGCAGCATTTCCACCAGCCACTGATGTTGCAGCGTTTCCGGCACCACAATCAGCACGCGCTCGGCACGACCGGCCAGCAGCTGTTGCTGGATGATCATCCCGGCTTCAATGGTTTTACCCAAGCCCACTTCATCTGCCAGCAGCACGCGCGGCGCGTGGCGACGGCCGACATCGTGAGCGATGTGCAGCTGATGCGGAATCAAATTGGTGCGCATCCCGCGCAGGCCGCTGATCGGCAGGCGGTATTGCTCGCTGTGGTATTTGCGTGCGCGGAAACGCAGCGCAAAGCGGTCCATGCGGTCGAGCTGACCGGCGAACAGGCGATCCTGCGGCTTGCTGAACACCAGTTTGCTGTCCAGCATCACTTCGCGCATGACGACGCCCGCTTCTTCGGTGTCGAGACGTGTGCCGATGTAAGTCATTAAATCGTTTTCGTTGCGGACTTCATCGACGGTCATCTGCCAGCCTTCGTGGCTGGTGATGGTGTCACCCGGATTGAAAATCACACGAGTGACCGGAGAATCGTTTCGGGCATACAGGCGGTTTTCGCCGGTTGCCGGAAAAAGCATGGTGATCATGCGCGTATCGAGCGCGACCACCGTGCCCAATCCCAGTTCACTTTCCGTATCACTAATCCAGCGCTGACCCAGTGTAAAAACCATATATTTTTTGCTCGACTCTCTGACATGCCATAAAGAAGTTCACCTGTACTCAGGCAATACCCAACCGCCAAACGGGTGTTTGGTCAGATTGTGAGTGCGGTGAGAATCAGGAAGGGCGCTATGGTACTGGATGGCAAGGCATTCGTCACCTGTCAAAAAAGCCCCAGCTGCCCAGTAATGAGTGTAGCAAAGTCGTCACCGACGAACGGCAAAATGCCGTCAGCCACCGGTTGCAGCTGTTTGGTGACGTAATGATCGTAGTCGAGGGGCGTATTGCGCGCCTCAAGCGGTTCCGGTCCGGCCGTGGCCATCACGTAGCGGATCGAACCACCGTTTTGATACTGCAGCGGGCGCTGCAGCTTGCGGTTTTGCTCATCGGCGAGACGCGCAGCGCGCACATGTGGCGGCACATTGCGCTCGTAATCCTTCAGCGCGCGCCGCAGGCGTTTTTTATACACCAGCTGATCGTCGAGTTCACCGTTCAGCAGCTGCGCCACCGTTTCGCGTATGTAATCCTGCCACGGCTCGCCACGGAAAATACGGCCATACAGATTTTGCTGGAACTGCTGCGCCAGCGGCGTCCAGTCGGTGCGCACTGATTCGAGGCCTTTAAACACCAGCCGCTCGCCGCCCTCGCTGAGAATCATGCCGGCATAGCGCTTTTTGCTGCCCTGTTCGGCGCCGCGAATGGTGGGCATCAGGAAACGGCTGAAGTGCGTTTCATACTCCAGCTCCAGCGCGCTCTCCAGCCCATAGGTCGATTGCAGATGCTGCCGCCACCAGCCGTTAACCTGTTCAGCGAGATGACGACCAATCGCCGTCGCCTCCGCTTCACTGTGCGCGCCTTTCAGCCAGACGAAGGTGGAATCGGTATCGCCGTAAATCACATCAAAGCCTTCCGCTTCAATCAGCTCGCGCGTTTGCTGCATGATGGCGTGGCCGCGCAGGGTGATGGATGACGCGAGGCGCGGATCGAAGAAGCGGCAGGCGCTGGTGCCGAGCACGCCATAAAAAGCATTCATGATGATTTTCAGCGCCTGCGACAGCGGTTTGTTGCTGTCGCGCTTGGCGGCTTCACGCCCTTGCCAAATCTGCTCGACAATCGCCGGTAAACAGTGGGTTTCACGGGAAAAGCGCGCATTGCGGAAGCCGGGCACGGAATCGGCGTCATCCGGGTGCGCCAGGCCTTCCACCAAACCCACCGGATCGATAAGGAAGGTGCGAATAATTGAGGGATAGAGGCTTTTGTAATCCAGCACCAGCACTGAATCGTACAAGCCGGGCCGCGAATCCATCACGTAGCCGCCGGGGCTGGCTTCCGGCGCCACTTCGCCGAGATTCGGCGCCACGAAACCGGCGCGGTGCATGCGCGGGATATAGAGATGACCAAAGGCCGCCACCGAACCGCCGTGACGATCCACCGCTAAACCATTTACCGTGGCGCGTTCCAGCAGGAACGGCATGATGGCGGTGTGCTGGAAAATGCGCGTCACCAGCTCACAATCCTTAAGATTATATTTCGCCAGCGCTGGCTTATCGTTGGCAAAGCGCCAGTTGATCTCTTCCATGCGATCCCACGGATTATTGATGGCCTTGCCTTCACCGAGCAGCTGGCGCGAGACCGCTTCGAGGCTGAACGACGGGAAATCCCAAAACGCGGATTTGAGCGCGTCGATACCATCAATAATTAAGCGGCCCGTTGCCTGCGCGAAGAACACACCAGGTTTGAAGCCGTGCTCGCGCCACTCCAGCGCCTGCTTCTGACGGCCTAAACGCAGCGGAATGCCGTAGCGATCGGCGTGTTTCTGCAGTACGCGCAGATCGAACTGCACTACATTCCAGCCAATAATCACATCCGGTTCATGCCGCTCGAACCATGCGTTGAGCTGCTCAAGCAGCTGCGGGCGGCTATCAACATAGATCAGTTCAAAATCGAGCGTGCTGGCATCGCCGTTGGGCGGACCGAGCATGTAAACCTGGCGCTGACCGCAGCCTTCCAGCCCGATGCAGTAGAGCTCACCGTGCTGCGTGGTTTCGATATCCAGCGATACCCATTTCAGCTGCGGACGGTAATCAGGATGCGGCTTCAGGCGCGCGTTGACCACGCTGTCACCGCGTGTTTCACCGCTAAACCACACCGGCGCGGTGATAAAGCGCTCCATCAAATAGCGTTCGGGTGGACGAATATCCGCTTCATACACCGGTATGCCGTTTTCACGCAGGCGCTTTTCCAGATTTTGCAGCTGGCGATTGCTGCGGCAATAGAGGCCAAACACCGGGCGGCGGCGAAAATCCTTCAGCTCCAGCGTTTGCAGGCGCGTATGACGTTCGTCGCGGATCAGCGCTTCGGTTGGCGTGCGAAACTCCTCGGGCACAAACGCCACGGATTCCTGGGCAGGCAACACCAGCCGCTGCGGGCCGCTGTCGGTGGCCAGCCACAGCACCACTTCGCTGCCGGTCGGCGTATCTCGCCAATGTCGGGTAAGCAGAAAACCTGCGCGCGGATCGGTCACGTGAACTCCAGAGAATGAATTGCATTGAGTATAACATGGATGTTTATACAGTGTCCTGCAGGCGAAATTGTCACCACTTTGTCAACATCGTTCTACAATTCTTGCCTTGACGGCTACCTGCATGCTCTGGACAATCCAGCCTCTATATTCCGCAGAGGATATTTATGGAAGCCTGGATTCAACACCTGTTTTCGCAATCGCTGGAGTACGCGCTGATCGCTGTGGCGCTGGTGACCTTTCTTGAGTCGCTGGCCTTCGTGGGATTGCTGTTGCCGGGCACGGTATTAATGGCCAGCCTTGGGGCGCTGGTAGGAAGCGGACAAATTGGTCTTTACCCTGCGTGGGCGGCCGGATTCGTTGGTTGTTTAATCGGCGATTGGGTTTCCTACGGCATCGGCTGGAAGTTTCAGGGGCCGCTGCATCGCTGGAAATATCTGAAAAAGTACAAGGGTTTGCTGGATAAAACCGAGCATGCGCTGCATCAACACAGCATGTTCACCATTCTGGTGGGGCGATTTGTCGGCCCGACGCGTCCGCTGATTCCGCTGGCAGCGGGCATGCTGGAGTTGCCGGTGCGCAAATTCCTGCCGCCTAACCTGATTGGCTGCATCCTCTGGCCGCCCGCGTATTTGATGCCGGGCATTCTGGCGGGCGTGGCGATTGATGTACCGCAGGCCGCGCAGGGCGGCAGTTTTAAATGGCTGCTGTTGCTGGTGGCGCTGCTGCTGTGGGTCGGTGGCTGGTTGCTGTGGCGCTGGTCGCGCAGCGGTAAAACGGTGGATTGGGCGACTAAGTATCTGCCTGCATCGCGTCTGCGCTGGCTGGCACCGCTGATGGCGGCGATTGGCCTGGGCGCGTTTATCGCAATCCAGTTCCATCCGATGATGCCAATCTTCCGCCACCTGCTGTGGAAAGTTTTCTTCGCTTAACGCGCTGTCACGCCAAGGATGGCGGCCGCGGCACTTTCACCGCGCACCAAACTCTCTGTACTGCCATCCCAATAGATGCGCCCGTCGACAATCACCAAACTGCGCGGCGCAATCTGCTGAGCATCTTCCAGGCTGTGCGACACCATCAACAAGGTGATGTTGCGGTTTTCGCATACCGAACGTACCAGCTGCAGCATCTCGTTGCGCAGCGCCGGATCCAGCGCTGAGAAGGGTTCATCCAGCAGCAAAATCGGTTGATTGCGCAGCAGGCAGCGCGCCAATGCCACGCGCTGACGCTGTCCACCGGAAAGCTGACCAGGCAAACGCGTGAGCATCGCCTGCAAGCCGGTTTGCTCGGCGATATCCACCACTTGCTGCTGCTGTTCGCGCGTCAATTTCAGGCCCGGATGTAAGCCCAACGCCATGTTTTGCTGCACCGTGAGATGCGGAAACAGATTGTTCTCCTGGAACAGCATAGAAACCGGGCGCGCCGACGGCACGCTGTGGGTATGATCTACGCCGTTCATCACCAGCGCGCCTTGATTGATCGGCAAAAAGCCGCCAATCAGACTCAGTAAAGTACTTTTCCCCGCGCCGCTCGGACCGAGGATCGCCAGACGTTCACCCGCCTGCGCCGCAAAACTGAAGCGCATCGGCAGATGCTGATAAAGGTAAGTAAGGTTATTCAGTGTCAGCATGGCGACCCGGTAATTTTTCCATCAGAGTAAAAAGTAGTAAGCAGAGCAGCAGCAGCAGGAGTGCGGTGACGGCACCGTCCGCACCGCGATAGGCGCCAATCTGTTGGAACAGATAGAAGGGCAGCGTGCGGAAATCGGCGCTGCCAAACAGCGCGACCACGCCGAAATCGCCAATCGACAGCACGCAGGCAAACGCCAGCGCCTGAGCAATCGGGCGTTTCAGCGCGCGCAGCTCAATCAGCCGCAAGCGGTTGAAACCGGAGATGCCGAGTGAAGCGCAGAGCTGGCTGTAACGGGCGCTGATATCGCGCATCGGATTCTCCAGCACTTTCATCGCATAAGGAATGGCGATCAGGGCGTTAGTAAAGATCACCAAACCATCGGCGCGCTGCGGCAACCCCACGGTGGCGTTGAACAGCAGAAAGAAACCGCTCGCCAGTACAATGCCCGGCATCGCCAGAATCAGCATGCCGCTCATCTCCATCGCCTGCGCGGCGACTCTGTTCTGGCGCTGCCGCAGTTCGCGGCTGCTCCACAGCAGCATCATGGTCAGCACCACGCAGAGCACGCCGGCGCCCACGGCAATACGCAGCGAGGTAAAGGTGGCTTGCCACAGCGCCGCTTGTTGCAGCGCACCGGCAACGCCGCCGCGCAAACCATCGACGATTACTGCCGCCAGCGGCGGTAACAGCAGCAGCAGCGCCAGGCCAATCAGCAACGTATCGCTGATGCGCGCCTGCCATGAATCCTGCGGATCGCGCCAGCCGCGAATGCTCTGGCTGCCGGTGGGAATGGCTTTGCTAAAGCGCTGGCTCAGCATTACCAGCAGCAAACAGCAAGCGAGCTGTAACAGCGCCAGCAGCGCCGCGCGGCCCGGATCGTAATCGAAATTTAGCGCCTGATAGATCGCCAGTTCCAGCGTGGTCGCTTGTGGTCCGCCGCCCAGCGCCAGCACCGTGGCGAAGCTGGCGAAACAGAGCATAAAGATCAGCGCCGCCGTCGGCAGAATCTGACGGCGCAGCCACGGCCACTCCAGCAGGCGAAACAGATTCCAGCCGCGCAGGCCAAGCTGGGCGGCGACTTGCCGCTGCTCGCCGGGAATGCTCTCCAATGCCTGTAACAGCAGGCGCGTCGCCAGCGGCAGGTTAAAGAAGACGTGCGCCAGCAGAATGCCCTGCAGGCCATACGGCGAAAAGTGGTAGTCAAAGCCGATGGTCGCGCACAGTTGTGCCAGCCAGCCGCTGCGACCGTACACGCTGAGCAAGCCAAACACCGCCACCAGCACCGGCAGCACCAGCGTCATGGCGCACAGACGTAGCAACAGATTGCGTCCCGGAAAACGGCGGCGGTAGAGCGCGCGCGCCAGCAGGATCGCGGGCAACACCGACAGCAGCGCCGACAGCAGCGCCTGCTCAAACGAGAACAGCAGCACATGATGCAAATAGCTGTCGTCGAGTAGCGCGCGCCAGTCGGTGGCCGGAGCGACCACCACCAATGCACCAAACGCCAGCAGCGCCACCGCGCACAGCAACAGCGCGATGGCGCTACCGGGAATCAACCAGCCGGGCATTAACGGCTAACGGCGCGTTGCCATGCGCTGATCCACGCGGCGCGATGGTCGGCGACTTCGGCTGACGTGAATTGCAACGCCTTCGCGGGCACCTGCAGCGCTTGATAACCGGCTGGCAGATCGCTTTTGATCACCGGATACATCCAGTTGCCGGTGGGAATGGTCTGCTGGAAGGCCGGAGAAACCATAAACTGCATGAACTGCTGCGCCAGCTTGGGCTGTTTACTGCTGGCGAGCTGCGCGGCGACTTCCACCTGTAAATAGTGGCCTTCACTGAATTCGGCTGCGGCGTAGTTCTCTTTCTTCTCTTCGATAATGTGATAAGCCGGAGACGTGGTGTAGCTCAACACCAGATCGCCTTCGCCTTTCAGGAACAGGCCGTAAGCTTCGCTCCAGCCTTTAGTGACGGTAACGGTTTTTTGCGCCAGCTTCTGCCACGCATCAGCTGCGTTATCGCCATACACTTTTTGCATCCACAGCAGCAGGCCAAGACCCGGCGTGCTGGTACGCGGATCTTCATAAATCACGCGCCATTTTTCCGGGCTTTCGACCAGCTCTTTCAGGCTTTTCGGCGGGTTCTTCAGTTTGTTTTTATCGTAGACGAAAGCGAAGTAGCCATAATCGAACGGGATAAAGGTTTGATTGTTCCAGCCATCCGGCAGTTTTAGGCTGCGGGTATCGACGCTGCTGTTGGCAAACAAGCCGGTTTTCTCCGCTGCCTGCACCAGATTGTTATCCAGCCCCAGCACTACATCGGCTTTGCTGTTTTTGCCTTCCATGCGCACGCGATTGAGCAGCGATACACCATCTTCCAGCGCCACATACTTCAATTCGCAGTCGCACTGCGCTTCAAAGGCTTTTTTTACCGCCGGACCGGGGCCCCAATCGGCAGAGAACGAATCGTAGGTGTAGACGGTCAGAACCGGTTTAGCAGCGAAAGCCGGAGCCGTAACCAGCAGCAACATAGGCAGAACTTTGTTTAACACTTTGCGCTCCTTGAGGAGAAGAGATGTTGAGTCGCAAAGGATCTGAGGCGTGAGGCATCTCAAATCCCTACGCCGGTATTAGCCGGATCAGGTTCGACGGGTTTCTCTCAGCCCTGATATCAAGGCACCCCGTTGAGAACGGCTCATTCTAGACATTTATATGACAGCGCGAAAGGATCACAGCTCCGGTGGTGCAAACCAGGCTGATTTGAAGTCAAACCAGCCGAGCGTATTCAGCCGCACGCCGCGCATACTGCGTTGCCCTTCCAGTAGCAGCCAGTGATGGAACAGCGGATGCAGATAGTCGCGGTCGATCAGCTGTTTGCTCCATTCCGCCAGCGGTAACGCTTTCTGCCGCCAGCGCGCGGCATCGGCTTGCCAGTCAATCGGGATGCAGTGATGCATCAACGGCAACTCGAATAGTTGCGCGAACAGCGCGTACTCCAGCGGCAGGGTAAAGTTGACGCTGCCAAGCCAGATATCACTTTCACCTTCGCCCTCGAACCACGCTTCGTAGCTCACGACACGAGTAATTAGCTCAACACCTTGCTGCGCCAGCAGCGGTCGCAGCGCGTTAGCAATACCTTCATGCTCAACGTGATGGCTGTACCAGCTCAGCGTCAGCTGAGTTAAGCCTGCCGGTTTATCGGCGGAGGTGAGATCGCGGCGATGGTGCCAGCGCGGCAGCAAGCCATAAGCCGGGAACCAGTAACGCTGATAGCCGACGCCAGCATGATTCAGTAAGGCGATGGGATTAAACAGATAGCTTACCCAGCGGCGGAAATGCGCATCGCGACCCAACTCGGAGCGCTGATCGTACAGCAGGAAGTAGCAGCCTTCTTCCAGACGACTCTCTTCCGATTTTTCATCGGCGGTTTCGCCCTGCAACTTGACTCCGGCATACACCAGCTCGTCGCTGATCTCCGGCAGCACCCAAATCGACACATCGTCAATCAGCGCGCGATAGCCAAAGTAATCATCAAAGGCGGCGATCTTCAGCTGCGTTTGCTGATTGCGCACCACGCTGTACGGACCGGTGCCAAGCGGCTGGCGGGCAAACTGGCGTAACGTGGGCCATTCGCGCGGCAGGATCATCGCGCTGACGCTGGCCAGCAGCCACGGCAACCAATCGTCCGGCTGGCTCAGATGGATATCCAGCGTCCAGGGCGCGGGCGAATCCAGTTTACTGATGTGAGAAAACAGCGGCTGGCTGCGCACGCGCTCCAGCGAAGCAATCACATCCGCCATTTCCAGTTCACGGCCATGATGAAAACGAATCGCCGGGCGCAGGAAGAAACGCCACTGCAGCGGCGAGGTTTGCTGCCAGTGATGGGCGATATCGGGTTCGATTTCCCCCTTTTCCTCATTTATGCGCATCAGGCCGTTGAAAATTTGTCGTGCCAGATGGGTTTCCGAGCGGCGCAGCGGCGAACCGGGCAGCAAATTGGGCAGCGGGCGATAATAGAGCACGCGCAGGATATGTTTGCCCTGGCGGAAGCTGCGGCCTAAATGCGCCGCAATCATCTGGCGCACCTGGTTTTTATCGCCCACCAGCTGCACTAACTGTTCGATGCGATCTTGTTCCAGCAGATCCTCGGCGCGCTGCTGCTGGAGCGCCAGGCCGGTGTAGCAAAAACTCAGCATTGAGCGCTTGCCGCGTCCCGCTTCTGCCTGCCAAATCAGCCAGCCTTCGCTTTGCATGGCGTTGAGCAGGTTACGCATATGGCGACGCGAGCAGTGCAGCAGATCGGCCAGCTCGCTGAGCGTGGTTTCCTGATCCTGCCCCTGACAGCTTTGCCATAGGCGGATAAATTGCTGCTGCAGACGTGAAGAGGACATAAAAGGGGAACTCCTTGTCAGAATCGCTCAGTTTTTCCTGCCTCATATTAGAGGCATACTGCCCGGCAATGGAAGAGCGGGAGGCATTCAGTAATGAATGGCGCTCTGCCAGCGGTTCCGCCGACGTGGAACCCCTTTCTGAGTAGGGTGCATTTTCACCGCCAGCAGCGCTTTATCTGCTGGCTTTTTTCGTTTTGCTGTAGAATCTTCTACCCTCATTTCTCTACCTTTTTTATTCGCAAAGGGATTTCTGCATGAAATCGCTGTTAACGCGTCAACGTCGCATCAATCCGGTCTACCTCTCGTTTATGGCGGTGTCGTTTATGACCGGCGTGGCCGGTGCGCTGCAGGCGCCGACGCTGAGCCTGTTTCTGACGCGCGAAGTGCAGGTAAGTCCGTTCTGGGTCGGCTTGTTCTTTACCATCAATGCGATCGCGGGGATTGTGGTCAGCCTACTGATGGCGAAACGCTCCGATAATCAGGGCGATCGCCGCAACCTGATTCTGTTTTGCTGCCTGATGGCCACGCTGAATGCGCTGCTGTTTGCCTTCAATCGCCACTATTTAACGCTGGTGACGCTGGGCGTGTTTTTGTCGGCGCTGGCCAGCGTGTCGATTCCGCAGGTGTTCGCCCTCGCGCGGGAATATGCCGATCAGTCGGCGCGTGAAGTGGTGATGTTCAGCTCGGTGATGCGTGCGCAGCTGTCGTTGGCATGGGTGATCGGGCCACCGCTGTCGTTTGCGCTGGCGCTTAATTACGGTTTTGTGACGCTGTTTTGCGTGGCGGCGGGGATTTTCCTGCTAAGCATGCTGCTGATCTGGCGCACCTTGCCCTCGGTACCGCGCGTGGTGGTCTCGCCTGAAGAGGTGCTGACGCAGCTGAGCCCGTGGAAAGACAGTCAGGTGCGGTTGCTGTTTATCGCCTCCGTCACCATGTGGGCGTGCAACACCATGTATATCATTGATATGCCGCTGTATATCAGTACCACGCTTGGCCTGCCGGAGAAGCTGGCGGGATTGCTGATGGGCACCGCCGCCGGGCTGGAGATTCCGATCATGCTGCTGGCTGGCCATTACGCGCGGCGCACCGGCAAACGCAACCTGATGCTGCTGGCGCTGGTGGCGGCAATGGTGTTTTATCTCGGATTGGTGATGTTCCAGTCGCGGACAGCGTTGATGGTACTACAACTGTTTAATGCCGCGTTTGTTGGCATCATCGCCGGGATTGGCATGTTGTGGTTCCAGGATTTAATGCCGGGCCGCGCAGGTGCGGCGACGACGCTGTTCACCACCTCAATTTCCACCGGCATGATTATCGCCGGCATCATTCAGGGCACTATGAGTGAACGCTTTGGTCATGAGTCGGTTTACTGGCTGGCGTTGGGGCTGGCGGTGCTGGCGTTGGGATTGGCGTCGCGCGTGCGGGATGTGGTTGATAGCTAGCAAAGAGAAGGGCGACAGGATGTCGCCCTTGTTGCCTCAGCGTAAGAACGCGGGCTGATTGGTCTCGTAGCTGGAGATAGACGCTTCGTGTTGCAGCGTCAGGCCAATGCTGTCGAGGCCGTTGATCATGCAGTGACGGCGGAAGCTGTCGATTTCGAAGCTATAAGTCTTATCGCCTGCGGTTACAGTTTGCGCTTCCAGATCCACGGTGAAGGTGATGCCCGGCTGCGCGGCAACCAGTTTGAACATCTCATCCACTTCTTCATCGCTCAGCTTCACCGGCAGCAGCTGGTTGTTAAAGCTGTTGCCGTAGAAAATGTCGGCGAAGCTTGGCGCAATCACCACATGGAAGCCGAAGTCGGTCAGCGCCCACGGCGCGTGCTCACGCGATGAACCACAGCCAAAGTTCTCACGCGCCAGCAAAATGCTGGTGCCTTTGAACTCCGGTTTGTTCAGGACAAAGCTGGCGGTTGGCACGGTGCCCGCATCATCTTCAAAACGCCAGTCGTGGAACAGATGCGCGCCAAAACCGGTGCGCGTCACTTTCTGCAGGAACTGCTTTGGAATAATGGCATCAGTATCGACGTTGGCCGCATCCAATGGCGCCACAATGCCGGTGTGTTGAGTAAATTTGTTCGCCATGGCTTACGCTCCCTGAGTCAATTCACGAATGTCGGCAAAGCGACCGGTTACGGCAGCGGCAGCGGCCATCGCCGGGCTCACCAGGTGAGTACGTCCACCGCGGCCCTGACGGCCTTCAAAGTTACGGTTGCTGGTTGATGCGCAACGTTCGCCTGGATTGAGGCGGTCGTTGTTCATGGCCAGACACATGGAGCAACCCGGTAAACGCCATTCAAAACCGGCTTCGAGGAAGATTTTGTCCAGACCTTCGGCTTCGGCTTGTGCTTTTACCGGACCCGAACCTGGCACCACCATCGCCACCACGCCCGGCGCCACTTTACGGCCTTTGGCAATCGCAGCAGCGGCGCGCAAATCTTCAATACGTGAGTTGGTGCAGGAACCGATAAACACTTTATCGATCGCCACGTCAGTCAGTTTGATGCCTGGCTGCAGATCCATGTAAGCCAGCGCTTTCTCTGCTGAGGCGCGCTCAACCGGATCGGCAAAGGATTGTGGATTCGGGATCGCTTGATCTACCGCCATTACCTGGCCTGGATTGGTGCCCCAGGTCACTTGCGGAGCGATATCTTCCGCGTGCAGCGTGACGATGCTGTCGAATTTGGCATCGCTGTCAGACTTCAGCGTGCGCCAGTAAGCGACCGCTTGTTCCCACTGCTCGCCCTTCGGCGAGAACTGCTTGTCTTTCAGATAATTGAAAGTGGTGTCGTCCGGCGCGACCAGGCCCGCTTTGGCGCCCATTTCAATCGCCATGTTACACAGCGTCATGCGGCCTTCCATGCTCAGCGCTTCGATCGCTGGGCCACAGAATTCGACAACGTGACCGGTACCGCCAGCGCTGCCGGTTTTACCGATAATGGCCAACACAATGTCTTTGGCGGTAATGCCTGGCGCCGCTTCGCCCAGCACTTCAATCTTCATGGTCTTCGCGCGGCCCTGTTTCAGGGTTTGCGTGGCAAACACGTGCTCAACTTCGGAAGTACCGATACCGAATGCCAGCGAACCGAACGCGCCGTGCGTGGCGGTGTGGGAATCACCGCAGACGATGGTCATGCCCGGCAACGTCATACCTTGCTCTGGCCCAATGACGTGCACGATGCCCTGGAACGGGTGATTCAGGTCATACAGCTGAATGCCGAACTCAGCACAGTTTTTCATCAGCTCTTGCATCTGAATACGCGCCATCTCGCCAGACGCATTGATGTCTTTGGTCTGCGTCGAAACGTTGTGATCCATGGTGGCGAAGGTTTTCGACGGCTGACGCACTTTGCGCCCGTGCGCACGCAGACCATCAAAGGCCTGCGGCGACGTCACTTCATGGATCAGATGGCGATCAATATAGAGTAACGGCGTTTCGTTCGGGGTTTCGTTAACGACATGTGCATCAAATAACTTCTGATATAAGCTTTTCATTTTATTATTTTTCCTCGGCGATGAAACCGGCAATGATGCTGCCCATCTCATCTGTGCTCACGGCTTTGCCGTCACCGGCCAAATCACGGGTGCGATAACCCGCTTCCAGCGCACGGCTCACGGCGCGTTCAATGCTTGCGGCGGCTTCATCCGCATTCAGGCTGTAACGCAACAGCAGTGACAGCGACAGAATCTGCGCAATCGGGTTAGCGATGTTCTGACCTGCGATATCCGGTGCGGAACCGCCCGCTGGCTCAAACAGGCCAAAACCTTCTTCATTCAGGCTGGCGGAAGGCAGCAAGCCCATTGAACCGGTAATCATCGCGCATTCATCTGACAGGATGTCGCCAAACAGGTTAGAACACAGCAGCACGTCAAACTGTGATGGATCTTTAATCAGCTGCATGGTGGCGTTATCGATGTACATGTGGCTCAACTGCACATCCGGATAATCTTTTGCCACTTCGTTCACAATTTCGCGCCACATGACGGAAGTCTGCAAAACGTTGGCCTTATCGATTGAGGTGACGATGTTGCGGCGCTTACGCGCGGATTCAAACGCGATACGCGCGATGCGCTCGATTTCGAAACGGTGATAAACCTCAGTATCGAAAGCGCGCTCGTGCGGGCCGCTGCCTTCGCGGCCTTTCGGCTGACCGAAGTAGATGCCGCCGGTCAGTTCACGCACGCACAGGATGTCGAAACCGCGTTCGGCGATATCGCTACGCAGCGGGCAGAACGCTTCCAGACCTTTATACAGTGCCGCAGGGCGCAGGTTGCTGAACAGCTTGAAGTGCTTACGCAGCGGCAACAGCGCACCGCGCTCGGGTTGCTGCGCAGGTGGCAGATGTTCCCATTTCGGGCCACCTACGGAGCCAAACAGAATTGCATCTGCCTGCTCTGCGCCGGCAACGGTAGCCGGTGGCAGCGGTTCACCATGACGATCGATGGCGATACCGCCAACATCATATTCGCTGGTGGTGATACGCATGTCGAAACGCGTACGAATTGCATCGAGAACTTTCATGGCCTGCGCCATCACTTCCGGACCAATTCCGTCGCCTGGCAATACCGCGATATGAGAAGACTTAGACATAGTTACACCGTTTCCTTCTGATCTTTAAATTTACGCTGCAGTTCTTTTTCCACCTGCTTAGCACGCCAAATATTGTTCAACGCGTTCACCATCGCTTTCGCCGATGATTCGACGATATCGGTCGCCAGGCCAACGCCGTGGAATTTACGACCGTTGTAGTTGACCACGATATCGACCTGACCCAGCGCGTTCTCGCCGTGGCCTTTCGCCGTCAGCTTGTAGTTAATCAGCTCGGCTTCAAAGCCGGTGATGCGGTTGATTGCCTGATAGACCGCATCAACCGGACCGTTACCGGTTGCGGCGTCGGCTTTGGTCTCTTCACCGCAGCCCAACTGCACGGAGGCCGTTGCGGTTACGCTGGAGCCGGTCTGCACGTTGAATTCGTTGAGCTCGAAATATTCCGGCTCTTCGTTCTGCTTGTTGATGAAGGCCAACGCTTCCAGGTCGTAATCGAACACCTGACCTTTCTTGTCGGCCAGCTTCAGGAAGGCGTCGTACAACGTGTCGAGGTTGTAATCGGACTCTTTGTAACCCATCTCTTCCATGCGGTGTTTCACCGCAGCGCGGCCAGAACGGGAAGTCAGGTTCAGCTGGATTTTGTGCAGGCCGATAGATTCTGGCGTCAGAATTTCGTAGTTTTCGCGATTCTTCAGCACGCCGTCCTGGTGAATACCGGAAGAGTGGGCGAAGGCGTTAGAACCGACCACCGCTTTGTTGGCTGGAATCGGCATGTTGCAGATTTGGCTCACGGTTTGGCTGGTGCGGTAGATTTCCTGATGATTGATGTTGGTGTGGACGTTCATGATCTGCTGGCGGGTTTTGATCGCCATAATCACTTCTTCCAGCGCACAGTTACCGGCGCGCTCGCCTAAACCGTTCAGCGTACCTTCAACCTGACGCGCACCGGCCAATACCGCAGCGATGGCGTTGCCGGTCGCCATACCTAAATCGTCGTGGGTGTGAACCGACAAGATGGCTTTATCGATATTTGGAACGCGTGCCACCAGTTGGCCAATGATGTTGGCGTATTCGCCTGGCAAGGTGTAGCCGACGGTGTCCGGAATGTTGATGGTGGTTGCACCGGCATTGATCGCGGCTTCAACCATGCGGCACAAATCGTCGATTGGCGTACGCCCGCCATCTTCACAGGAAAACTCAACGTCGTCGGTGTAGTTGCGGGCGCGTTTGATCATGTGCACTGCGCGTTCAATCACTTCTGGCAGCGTGCTGCGCAGTTTGGTGGCGATGTGCATCGGCGAAGTCGCGATGAAGGTGTGAATACGGAACGCTTCAGCCACACGCAGTGATTCGTATGCGGCGTCAATGTCCTTCTCAACGCAGCGTGCCAGTCCGCAGACGCGGCTGTTTTTAATGGTACGAGCGATGGTTTGTACGGATTCAAAATCGCCTGGAGAGGAAACGGGGAAGCCCACTTCCATCACATCCACGCCCATTCGTTCCAACGCCAGAGCGATTTGCAGTTTTTCTTTAACACTCAGGCTGGCCTGTAAAGCCTGTTCGCCATCACGCAGAGTGGTATCGAAAATAATAACTTGCTGGCTCATCGTAATCTTCCTTATGCATTAACTTTGCCGGTGCTACGAGCATAAAAAAACCCGCGCATTGGCGCGGGTTTCTTAAACTTCTGCAGGTTCGAATCAGTTGTTGATTCCGCCCACTAGTCTACCGCGCAAACTGGATGCGTTTAGTAGTAGACCGAGTAGGCGGAAAGAATGAAACATGAGTCAAACCTCGTAAATTGAGTGCTGCACATATTGGTACTGGAATTGACGTGTGAAGTCAACCTTAAGTACAAGGGTATTTCTGTGAAGTCAGAAGGGCGATGTGCTGTGATTTTTCGGCTGCGCAGAGCAATGACATTAATTAGCAACAGAATAAGTGAATCCATCCACTTAAAAAATCGTTTAGAAAATAGAATTTATTTTAAATTGTTGATAATTAAAATTTTAAGTTGCTAATGCGCATTACTGATAAAACAAGATTAGGCTTGTTGTTAAGAAGAATATGATGTGATCAGGTCGTTTTATAGATAATCACGCCAGAAAGTAATTATCACAAAAGATTGTGGACTGAGTGGTCAGGCAATATGAAAATCATATTTCTTAGAACACGCTGCAAATAATCTATAAACCAGCATTTTCCTCTGTGGTTATGACGAAGCATTAGTTTAATCCTCGCAGGCAATAATCACGCATCAGTGCCTTTATTGCCGGATCGGGCGCGACGTGGCGTCCTGGCGTTTGCAGGGCGGGTTGTCTGCGGTTATGGTAATCGACCTACTCTCAAATAATTAACTCAAGTAGATTCCCTGTACCTGGAAGGCGGACAGAACGCCGCCTTCTGAGCATAAACATAAGGTTTTGATCTTAATTGGCGATCGGGGGCCGGATATCAGTGGCGTGCGGGAAACGCGAACGTCAGTGGATTCAGTCCCTCAAGCCTGGAGGCAGAAAATGGAGATGTTGTCAGGAGCCGAAATGGTCGTCCGTTCGTTAATCGATCAGGGCGTTAAGCAGGTATTCGGTTATCCGGGCGGAGCGGTGCTCGATATTTACGATGCGCTGCAAACGGTCGGTGGTATTGACCACGTATTGGTCCGTCATGAACAAGGCGCGGTGCATATGGCCGATGGCCTTGCGCGTGCGACCGGTGAAGTGGGCGTGGTGCTAGTGACTTCCGGTCCGGGCGCCACCAACGCGATTACCGGTATTGCAACCGCCTATATGGATTCGATCCCGATGGTAATTCTTTCGGGTCAGGTGCCTTCGTCACTGATTGGTTACGATGCGTTCCAGGAGTGCGACATGGTCGGCATCTCCCGCCCGGTGGTGAAGCACAGCTTCCTGGTGAAAAACGCCGAAGAGATCCCAACCGTGTTGAAAAAGGCCTTCTGGCTGGCAGCAAGCGGTCGCCCGGGACCGGTGGTGATCGATCTGCCAAAAGATATCCTGAATCCCGCCAACAAGCTGCCGTACGTCTGGCCGGAAACAGTGAGCATGCGCTCATACAATCCGACCATTCAGGGCCATAAAGGACAGATTAAGCGCGCGCTGCAAACGTTACTGGCAGCACACAAGCCGGTGATTTACGCCGGCGGCGGCGCGATTATGTCGGGCTGCGAAGCCGAGCTGCTGCAGCTGGCAGAGCAACTGAATATTCCGGTAACGACCTCGCTGATGGGCTTGGGCGTGTTCCCTGGCACACATCGTCAGTGTGTCGGCATGCTGGGGATGCACGGCACTTACGAAGCCAACATGACCATGCACAATGCCGATCTGATTTTCGGTATTGGCGTGCGCTTCGACGACCGCACCACCAACAATCTGGCGAAGTACTGCCCGAACGCCACCATCATGCATATCGATGTCGATCCGACGTCGATCTCCAAAACGGTCAGCGCCGACATTCCAATCGTTGGCGATGCGAAGCAGACGCTGGCACAGATGTTAGAGCTGCTGGCGCAAAGCGATGCGAAGCAGGAACTTGATAGCCTGCGCGACTGGTGGCAGACCATTGAAGGCTGGCGCGGTCGCAAGTGCCTGGAATTCGATCGTACCAGCGACAAAATCAAACCGCAGGCAGTCATCGAGACCATCTGTCGTTTGACCAAAGGCGAAGCTTACGTGACGTCTGACGTTGGTCAGCATCAGATGTTTGCCGCACTTTACTACCAGTTCGACAAGCCGCGTCGCTGGATCAACTCCGGCGGCTTAGGCACCATGGGCTTCGGCTTGCCTGCAGCGTTAGGTGTGAAGATGGCGCTGCCGGATGAGACGGTTATCTGCGTGACCGGCGATGGCAGTATCCAGATGAACATTCAGGAGCTGTCGACCGCACTGCAGTACGATTTACCGGTGCTGGTATTAAACCTCAACAACGGCTTCCTCGGCATGGTTAAGCAGTGGCAGGACATGATTTACTCGGGCCGCCACTCGCAGTCCTACATGCAATCGCTGCCTGACTTCGTGCGTCTGGCCGAAGCGTATGGGCATGTGGGCATTTCCATTGCGCATCCGGCGGAGCTGGAAGAGAAGCTGCAGCTGGCACTGGATACGCTGGCGAAAGGACGTCTGGTGTTTGTCGATGTAAACATTGACGGCAGCGAGCACGTTTACCCGATGCAAATTCGTGGTGGTTCGATGGATGAGATGTGGCTGAGCAAAACGGAGAGGACTTAATTATGCGTCGTATTTTATCGGTTCTGCTGGAAAACGAATCCGGTGCATTGTCCCGCGTAGTGGGGCTGTTCTCTCAACGTGGCTATAACATCGAAAGCCTGACTGTGGCACCGACCGATGATCCCACTTTGTCACGCATGACCATTCAAACGGTCGGCGACGCGAAAGTGCTGGAGCAGATCGAGAAGCAGCTGCACAAGCTGGTGGACGTGCTACGTGTCAGCGAGCTGGGTCAGGGCGCTTACGTTGAGCGTGAGATTATGCTGGTGAAAATCCAGGCCAGCGGTTACGGCCGTGAAGAAGTGAAGCGCAGCGCGGAAATTTTCCGTGGGCAGATTATCGATGTCACGCCAACGCTTTACACGGTTCAGCTGGCAGGCACCAGCGATAAACTCGATGCGTTTCTTAACACCGTGCGTGACGTGGCAGAAATTGTCGAAGTGGCGCGCTCAGGAATTGTGGGTGTGTCGCGCGGCGATCGCGTGATGCGTTAATCACCCAAAGTAACGATTTCATCTGATTCTAACCCGGCGAAATGCCGGGTTTTTTTATTTTATGCGCTTAACCAGGATGCGAGAGAAAAGCGGTTGCTCGGCGTAGTGTTCTGCGGTTAGATGTTACAAATGTTTTACCCATAGCTACTCTGCGGATATTTTCGTCAGCGCTGGCTTATCAGAATTAAGGTGTCACCGTGAAACTGGATGAAATTGCGCGCCTGGCAGGCGTGTCGCGCACCACGGCCAGCTATGTAATTAATGGCAAAGCGCGGCAGTATCGTGTCAGCGAAAAAACCGTCGAAAAAGTGATGGCGGTGGTGCGTGAACACAACTATCACCCCAATGCCGTCGCGGCTGGGCTGCGCGCCGGGCGCACACGTTCGATTGGCCTCGTGATCCCCGATCTGGAAAACACCAGTTACACGCGCATTGCGAATTATCTGGAGCGTCAGGCGCGTCAGCGCGGCTATCAGCTGCTGATTGCCTGCTCAGAGGATCAGCCAGACAACGAAATGCGCTGCATCGAGCATCTGTTGCAGCGCCAGGTTGATGCCATCATCGTTTCAACTTCACTGCCACCAGAGCATCCGTTCTATCAGCGTTGGATCAACGATCCGTTACCGATTATCGCGCTGGACCGTGCGCTGGATCGTGAACACTTTACCAGCGTAGTGGGTGCCGATCAGGATGATGCGCAGGCGCTGGCGGCTGAATTGCGTCAGCTACCGGTGAAAAATGTGCTTTTCCTCGGCGCGCTGCCTGAGTTGTCGGTCAGCTTCCTGCGTGAGTTAGGTTTCCGCGATGCGTGGAAAGATGATGAGCGGCCAATTGATTACATCTACTGCAACAGTTTCGATCGGGCCGCCGCTGCCGCGCTGTTTGAGAAGTACCTCGAAGATCATCCGATGCCGGAGGCACTGTTCACCACGTCGTTTGGGCTGCTGCAGGGCGTAATGGACATTACGCTGAAGCGTGATGGTCGCCTGCCGACAGATTTGGCGATCGCCACCTTTGGCGACCATGAATTGCTGGATTTCCTTGAGTGCCCGGTGCTGGCGGTGGGGCAACGTCACCGCGACGTGGCTGAGCGCGTGCTGGAACTGGTGTTAGCCTCGCTAGATGAACCACGTAAACCCAAGCCGGGTTTAACCCGTATTCGTCGCAATTTATTCCGCCGCGGACAATTAAGTCGCAGCTCTAAATGAAATGCTGGGCAGTTCGCTGCCCAGCATTTATTAATCCTGTCGATATTTTGAAACCTTAGGGCGTAAATAAGCGTAAATAATCGCCACTCCAGCTAACAATTTAACCTTGCTGACTTTTCTTAATTGTTTACATGTTCACCAGTGAGGCGTGGCAGAGCTGGCGCGATGATGCTGGGCTTCCTTTCAGAAATCCCCTAAAATGCCGCCGCTGTCGCAGATTGCGGGGCAATTATATTTTTGCGCCGGAGCGCTTTATTTTTCGCCATTTATCCTCGTGCAGAAATTTTTATTCAATTATTCATCAGGTTAATTTTTTATTTTACGAATCCATGTCGATTAATTCCCTCATTGATTAATTTCACCCGATGTAAATAGTGATATTCACTTGCCGTTGCGGCTTGACAAGGATTTCATCGGCTCCGTAAACTCGTTTCGTGGTAAAAAGTGGGATAAAGTGGTGAAAACGGGTGATTGAGGGGTAAGGCTGGCATGTTCCGTGGAGCAACGTTGGTCAATCTCGACAGCAAAGGACGATTAGCAGTACCAACGCGCTATCGTGAATTGCTTGTCGCAGAGTCTCAGGGGCAAATGGTATGCACCATTGACCTCCACCAGCCATGCCTGTTGCTTTATACCCTGCCCGAATGGGAAATCATTGAGAAAAAGCTGTCTCGCTTATCCAGCATGAATCCTGCCGAGCGTCGCGTACAGCGACTGCTGTTGGGACATGCCAGTGAATGCCAGATGGATAATGCGGGTCGTTTGTTGTTGGCGAACACGTTACGTCAACATGCCGGCCTGACCAAAGAAGTGATGCTGGTTGGACAGTTCAATAAGTTTGAGCTGTGGGATGAACAGACCTGGTATCAACAAGTTAAGGATGATATTGACACAGAACAGTCGGCTCAGGAGCCTTTATCTGAGCGGTTGCAGGACTTGTCGCTATAGCTATGCAGGAAAATTTCAAACACACCACAGTGCTGCTGGATGAGGCGGTAAACGGCCTCAATATCAGGGAAGACGGCATTTATATTGATGGCACTTTTGGTCGCGGCGGTCACTCGCGCTTAATCCTTTCGCAGCTTGGTGAGAAAGGGCAACTGATAGCGATTGATCGCGATCCGCAAGCGATAGCCGCAGCCGCTGAGATAAACGATCCGCGCTTCTCGATCGTCCACGGGCCGTTTTCGGCTTTGGCAGAATACGTTGAAGAGCGCGGGCTGACCGGCAAGATCGATGGCGTTCTGCTCGATCTGGGCGTCTCTTCTCCGCAACTGGATGATGCTGAACGTGGCTTCTCCTTTATGCGTGATGGGCCACTGGATATGCGTATGGATCCAACACGCGGGCAATCGGCCGCCGAATGGCTGATGAGCGCAGAGGAGGCGGATATCGCTTTCGTGATCAAGACCTACGGTGAAGAGCGTTTCGGTAAACGGATTGCGCGCGCCATCGTAGAGCGTAACCGCGACCAGCCGATGACACGCACCAAAGAGCTGGCGACGGTGATTGCCGCCGCAATGCCCGTCAAAGACAAATTTAAGCACCCGGCAACGCGTACTTTCCAGGCGATTCGTATCTGGATCAACAGTGAGCTGGAAGAGATCGATACCGCGCTGAAAGGGGCCTTGTCGGTTCTCGCGCCAGGCGGCAGGTTGTCGATCATCAGCTTCCACTCACTGGAAGATCGCTTAGTGAAGCGTTTTATGCGCGATCAGAGCCGCGGTCCTCAGGTGCCAGCAGGCATTCCGATGACGGAGTCGCAGCTTAAAGCCTTAGGCGGTCGTGAGCTGAAAACGCTGGGCAAATTGATTCCTGGCGAAGCCGAAGTGAACGAAAACCCACGTGCGCGCAGTTCGGTATTGCGTATCGCGGAGCGAACGGCCTCATGATTGGCAACGAGCGCCACAGCTTACCCGGTGTCATTGGTGGGGACTTGCTGCGATTTGGCAAGATCCCGCTGTTGCTGTTGATCGCGGTGCTGGTGTCCTCGGTAATGGTCGTGACCACCACGCATAAGACGCGCCTGTTAACGGCGCAGCGTGAACAGCTGGTGCTGGAGCGTGATGCGCTCGATATCGAATGGCGCAACCTGATTCTTGAAGAGAACGCACTGGGCGATCACAGCCGTGTAGAGCGGATAGCAACCGATAAACTGCAAATGCAGCATGTTGATCCTTCGCAGGAAAATATTGTGGTGCAGAAATAAGGAATCGCAGAACTCAATGAGTGGCGCAGGCAAAACGCTAAAGTTAAAAAAACAAGAAGATAAGGCCAGCTTTGTAAGCTGGCGCTTTGCGTTACTGTGCGGGTGCATTTTACTGGCGCTGGGCGGACTGCTGTCGCGCGTAGCGTGGCTGCAGGTGATCAACCCTGACAAGCTGGTGAAAGAGGGCGATTTGCGTTCGCTGCGCGTGCAATCGGTGCCAACCGCGCGCGGTATGATCAGCGATCGTGCCGGTCGTCCGCTGGCGGTGAGCGTGCCGGTGAATGCGATCTGGGCCGATCCGAAAGAGCTGACCGAACACGGCGGCGTCTCGCTGGATAGTCGCTGGAAAGCGCTGTCGGATGCGTTATCGATCCCCCTCGATCAACTTGCTGCACGTATCAATGCCAACCCGAAAGGGCGCTTTGTCTATCTGGCGCGCCAGGTGAATCCAGCGATTGGCGAGTATGTGAAAAAGCTTAAGCTGCCGGGCATCTACCTGCGTGAAGAGTCGCGCCGCTACTATCCGGCGGGCCAGGTGACCGCGCACTTGATTGGTTTTACCAACATTGATGGCCAGGGCATTGAAGGCATCGAAAAAAGCTTCGATAAATGGCTGACCGGCGCACCGGGTGAACGTACGGTGCGTAAAGACCGCAACGGCCGCGTCATTGAAGATATCTCCTCGGTAGATAGCCGCGCTGCGCACAACCTGACGCTAAGCATTGATGAACGTCTGCAGGCGCTGGTGTACCGCGAACTGAATAATGCCGTGGCGTTCAACAAAGCCGAATCAGGCACCGCGGTGCTGGTGGATGTAAACACCGGCGAAGTGCTGGCGATGGCGAACAGCCCCGCTTACAACCCGAATAATCTCAGCAACACGCCGAAAGACGTGATGCGTAACCGCGCTATTACCGACATCTTCGAGCCAGGTTCCACCGTGAAACCGATGGTGGTGATGACGGCTTTGCAGCGCGGTGTGGTGAAAGAGAACAGCGTACTGAATACCGTGCCGTACCGCGTCAATGGTCATGAGATCAAAGACGTGGCGCGCTACAACGAATTGACCCTTACCGGGGTTTTACAGAAGTCGAGTAACGTCGGGGTTTCACGTTTGGCGTTAGCGATGCCCTCCTCAGCACTTGTAGATACTTACGCGCGCTTTGGACTGGGTAAACCGACCAATTTGGGGCTGGTCGGGGAAAGTAGTGGCTTATACCCTCAAAAACAACGGTGGTCTGACATAGAGAGGGCCACCTTCTCTTTCGGCTACGGGCTAATGGTAACGCCGTTACAGTTAGCACGAGTCTACGCAACCATTGGCAGCTACGGCATCAATCGCCCGCTGTCGATCACCAAAGTTGACCCGCCAGTTGCGGGTGAACGCGTTTTCCAGGAAGACCTGGTGAAAACGGTGATGCACATGATGGAAAGCGTTGCGTTGCCTGGCGGTGGTGGGGTTAAAGCCGCCATCAAGGGCTATCGCATTGCCATCAAAACCGGTACCGCCAAGAAAGTTGGACCGGATGGACGTTACGTCAACAAATACATTGCTTATACCGCAGGCGTTGCGCCTGCCAGCCGTCCTCGTTTTGCGCTGGTGGTGGTGATCAACGATCCCCAGGCCGGTAAATATTATGGTGGTGCGGTTTCAGCACCGGTGTTTGGCGCCATCATGGGCGGCGTATTGCGTACCATGAATATCGAACCTGATGCGCTGCCAACAGTTGATAAGAACGAGTTGGTGAAGAATAGAAGTGAGGAATCAAGTGACAGATCGTAACCTGCGCGACTTACTGGCCCCGTGGGTGCCGGGTGCGCCGGCGCGTCCACTCCGTGACATGACACTAGATAGCCGCGCGGCGGCTTCTGGCGATCTGTTTATCGCCGTGGCGGGGCATCATGCTGATGGACGTCGTTTTATTCCGCAGGCTATTGCACAAGGCGTAGCAGCAGTGATTGCCGAAGCCGAAGGCGAAGCCAGCGATGGAGATATCCGCGAGATGCATGGCGTCCCGGTTATTTATCTGGCGCAGTTGCAGCAGCGTCTCTCTGCACTGGCCGGACGCTTTTATCAGCAGCCTGCAAGCAAACTGAAATTGATTGGTGTTACTGGCACTAACGGCAAAACCACCACCACGCAACTGATGGCGCAGTGGGCCAATCTGCTCGGTGAAACCGGCGCAGTGATGGGCACGGTAGGCAATGGCCTTTACGGTCAACTGGTGGCAACCGAAAACACCACCGGTTCTGCGGTGGATGTGCAGCATGTGCTGAATGATTTAGTCGGGCAGGGCGCAACCCTGACGGCAATGGAAGTCTCCTCGCACGGTTTGGTGCAGCATCGCGTTGCCGCCTTGCCGTTTGCGGCCGCGGTGTTTACTAACCTGAGCCGCGATCACCTCGATTATCACGGTGATATGGAGAGTTATGAATCTGCTAAATGGTTACTGTTCTCTGAGCATCAGGTCGCTGAAGCCATCATCAATGCTGATGATGAAGTGGGCCGTCGCTGGCTGGCGAAATTGCCGGATGCGGTAGCAGTCACCATGGAAGACAATCTGCAATCGGGCTGTCATGGCCGCTGGCTGAAAGCCACGGCGGTGGATTATCACGACGGCGGTGCGCATATTCAGTTCAGCTCCAGCTGGGGCAACGGCGAGTTTGATAGCCGCCTGATGGGCGCTTTCAACGTGAGCAACCTGTTGCTGGCGCTGGGTACGCTGCTGGCGCTGGATTACCCGCTTGATGCGCTGGTTGCCACTGCACCGCAGCTGCAGCCAGTATGTGGTCGCATGGAAGTATTCACTGCGCCAGACAAACCTACGGTGGTTGTCGATTACGCTCACACGCCGGATGCGCTGGAAAAAGCGCTGGAAGCGGCGCGTCTGCATTGTAAAGGCCAGCTGTGGTGCGTGTTTGGCTGCGGTGGCGATCGTGACAAAGGCAAACGTCCGCTGATGGGCGCGATTGCTGAGCAATTCTCCGACATCGTCGTGATCACCGACGATAATCCACGCAGCGAAGAGCCGATGGCGATTGTGAATGACATTCTCACCGGCTTGCTCGATCCGGGCCGCGCACGCGTGGTTTCCGGTCGTGCGCAGGCGGTCACCAACGCCGTGATGCAAGCCGGCGCCGATGACATCGTGTTGGTGGCCGGAAAAGGCCACGAAGATTATCAAATCATTGGCAACCGCCGTTTGGATTACTCCGATCGCGACACCGTCGCCCGTTTGTTGGGGGTGATGGCATGATTCCCATTTCTCTCAATACGCTGGCCGAAATCAGCGGCGGTCAACTGCACGGCGCGGATTTAACCCTTGCCGATGTCACCACCGATACCCGCAAAGTCACCGCCGGCAGCCTGTTTGTGGCGCTGGTGGGTGAACGTTTTGATGCTCACGACTTCGCTAACGATGCCATTGCTAACGGCGCGCAGGCGCTGCTGGTCAGTAAGCTGCTGCCGGTTTCAATACCGCAAGTGGTTGTGGCTGATACGCGGATTGCTTTTGGGCAACTCGCCGCGTGGGTACGCCAACAGGCGAACGCTCGCGTGGTTGCGCTGACCGGTTCATCTGGCAAAACCTCGGTCAAAGAGATGACCGCCGCGATTTTGCGTCAGTGTGGCGAAACGCTTTACACGGCCGGCAACCTGAACAACGACTTCGGTGTACCGATGACGCTGCTGCGTCTCACCAAAGAGCATGCTTACGCGGTGATCGAGTTAGGTGCCAACCATCAGGGTGAAATTGCCTACACCACCGATCTGGTGCGTCCGGAAACTGCGCTGGTGAATAACCTTGCTGCTGCCCATCTGGAAGGCTTTGGCTCGCTGGCGGGTGTGGCGAAAGCCAAAGGCGAAATTTTTGGCGGCTTGCCGGTACACGGTACCGCGATCGTCAACGCTGACAGCAACGATCTGGCCAACTGGAAATCACAGTTTGCAGATAAAACCTTGTGGCGCTTCTCGCCGCAGCCGATGGCTGATGCAGAGTTCCGCGCCAGCGAAATCGTGCTGCGAGCCGATGCCACACTGTTCACGCTGCATACGCCACGCGGTGATATCGCCGTGGAGCTGCCGCTGCCGGGCCGTCATAACATCTCGAATGCGTTAGCCGCTGCAGCGCTGGCATTGTCAGTAGATGCGCCGCTGTCGGCGATTCAAGCTGGCCTTAAAACCTTGCAGGCTGTTCCTGGTCGACTGTTCCCGATTCGCCTGGCGGCCAATCAACTGCTGCTGGATGACAGCTACAACGCCAATGTCGGTTCTATGACTGCCGCCGCACAGGTGCTAGGCGATATGCCGGGCTACCGCGTGATGGTAGTGGGCGATATGGCTGAATTGGGTGATGAAGCCGAACTGTGTCATCGCCAGGTCGGCGATGCGGCCAAAGCGGCAGGTATCGATCGCGTGCTGAGCACCGGAACGCTGAGCCAGCTGATTGGCGAAAACAGCGGTAAAGGCGAGCATTTCGCCACAAAAACCGCGCTAACTGAACGTTTACGCACATTGCTGTCCGAACATCAGGACATCACTATTTTGGTTAAAGGTTCACGTAGTGCCGCCATGGAGCAGGTAGTACAGAGCTTACAGGAGAAAGGAACATGCTAGTCTGGCTGGCCGAACATCTGGTCGCATTTTATTCCGGCTTTAACGTCTTCTCGTATCTGACGTTTCGCGCCATTGTCAGCCTGCTGACCGCCTTGTTCATTTCTCTGTGGATGGGCCCGCGCCTGATTGCCTGGCTGCAGAAACTGCAGATCGGCCAGGTGGTGCGTAACGACGGTCCAGAGTCACACTTCAGCAAACGCGGCACGCCAACCATGGGCGGCGTGATGATCCTCACCTCCATCACCATTTCGGTACTGATGTGGGCCTATCCGTCTAATCCATACGTCTGGTGTGTACTGGTGGTGCTGGTCGGTTTTGGCATCATCGGCTTTGTGGATGACTATCGTAAGGTGGTGCGCAAAGACACCAAAGGCCTGATCGCGCGCTGGAAATATTTCTGGATGTCAGTGATTTCGCTGGCGGTTGCGTTCGCGCTGTTTATCGCCGGAAAAGATACGCCTGCAACGCAGCTGGTGGTGCCGTTCTTTAAAGACGTGATGCCGCAGCTGGGCCTGTTCTACGTGGTGCTGGCCTACTTCGTGATTGTCGGTACCGGCAACGCGGTTAACTTAACGGATGGTCTTGATGGCTTAGCCATTATGCCAACGGTGTTCGTGGCAGCAGGCTTTGCGCTGGTGGCGTGGGCGACCGGTAACGTCAAGTTTGCCGAATATCTGCACATTCCTTATTTACGGCACGCGGGCGAATTAGTGATTGTCTGCACCGCGATTGTCGGAGCCGGACTCGGATTTTTGTGGTTCAACACCTATCCAGCGCAAGTGTTCATGGGCGATGTCGGCTCATTGGCGCTGGGTGGCGCGCTCGGCACCATCGCCGTGCTGCTGCGTCAGGAATTCTTGCTGTTAATCATGGGCGGCGTGTTTGTGGTCGAAACGCTCTCGGTGATTCTGCAGGTGGGATCGTTCAAGCTGCGCGGTCAACGCATTTTCCGCATGGCACCGATTCACCATCACTATGAATTGAAAGGCTGGCCGGAGCCGCGCGTCATTGTGCGCTTCTGGATTATTTCGCTGATGCTGGTGCTGATTGGCCTGGCAACGCTGAAGGTACGTTAATCATGGCTGACTATCGGGGCAGAAAAGTCGTCATCATTGGATTAGGCATTACTGGCCTCTCCTGTGTTGATTTCTTCCTCGCGCAAGGCGTAACGCCACGCGTGATGGATACCCGTGTCTCGCCGCCGGGGCTGGACAAACTGCCAGCTTCGGTGGAGCGCTATGTTGGCGGTATTAATAGTGATTGGTTGCTGGCCTCCGATCTGATTATCGCCAGCCCCGGCATCGCGCTGGCGCATCCTGCATTAAGCGAAGCCGTCGATGCCGGGATTGAAATCATCGGCGATATTGAGCTGCTCTGCCGTGAAGCGCAGGCTCCGATTGTGGCGATCACCGGTTCGAACGGCAAAAGCACCGTGACGACGCTGGTGGGCGAAATGGCGCGTGCTGCAGGTTGGCAGGTGGGTGTGGGCGGCAACATCGGTTTGCCGGCGCTGACGCTGTTGAAATCGCCAGCACAGCTTTATGTACTCGAACTCTCCAGCTTCCAGCTGGAAACCACGCATAGCCTGAAAGCGGCTGCGGCGACGATCCTCAATCTCACCGAGGATCACATGGATCGCTATCCGCTCGGCATGCAGCAGTATCGTGCCGCCAAGCTGCGCATTTACGAAAACGCCAGCGTCTGCGTGGTGAATGCCGACGATGGTATGACCATGCCGGTGCGCGGTGTTGATCAGCGCTGCGTAAGCTTCGGCATCAATCTCGGCGATTATCATCTCAATCAGCAGCAGGGCAGCACCTGGCTGCGGGCAAAGGGCGAGAAAGTCCTGAACACCGATGAGATGACGCTGGTGGGCCAACACAATTACACCAACGCGCTGGCAGCGCTAGCATTGGCCGACGCGGTGAACATCCCGCGTGCTTCCAGCCTGAAAGCGTTAACCACCTTTACCGGTCTGGCGCACCGCTTCCAGCTGGTGCATGAAGCCAATGGCGTGCGTTGGATCAACGATTCCAAAGCCACCAACGTCGGTAGCACCGAAGCGGCGCTGAATGGCCTGCAGGTGAAAGGCACCTTGTGGCTACTGCTGGGCGGCGACGGCAAATCGGCTGACTTCAGCCCGCTGGCGCGCTATCTGCAGGGCGACAACGTGAAGCTGTTCTGTTTTGGTCGCGATGGCGATGCGTTAGCGGCATTGCGTCCGGAGATCGCCACGCGCACTGAAACCATGCAGCAGGCGATGACGCAGATTGCCGCCCAGGTCAAAGCCGGCGATATGGTGCTGTTATCACCGGCCTGCGCCAGCCTTGACCAGTTCCGTAATTTTGAACAGCGCGGCGATCAGTTCGCGCAACTGGCGAGGGAGTTGAGCTGATGCGCATTCCTGGAGCCGGTATCGCCAACTATCTGTCGTTGCGCCTGCGTGAATGGGTGATGGGCGCGCGCGACAGTGATGATGCGCCGGTGGTGCTGTACGATCGCACGTTGCTGTGGCTGACCTTTGGGCTGGCGCTGATTGGTTTTGTGATGGTGACGTCGGCGTCGATGCCGGTCGGTCAACGTCTGAATGAAGATCCGTTCTACTTTGCCAAGCGTGATGCATTCTATATCGCTTTGGCGTTTGGTATGGCGCTGGTGACCTTGCGCATCCCGATGGATTTCTGGCAGCGCTACAGCAACGTGATGCTGATGGTTTCCGTGGTGATGCTGCTGATCGTCCTGGTCGTCGGTAGCTCGGTGAACGGTGCATCGCGCTGGATTGCCCTTGGCCCGCTGCGTATTCAGCCAGCCGAGCTTTCGAAGTTGACGCTGTTTTGCTATCTCGCCAGTTACCTGGTGCGCAAAGTAGAAGAGGTGCGTAACAACTTCTGGGGCTTCTGTAAGCCGATGGGCGTGATGGTGGTACTGGCCGTGCTGCTGCTGGCGCAGCCGGATCTCGGTACCGTGGTTGTACTGTTTGTTACCACGCTGGCGATGCTGTTCCTCGCCGGGGCGAAAATGTGGCAGTTCCTGGCGATCATCGGCTCCGGCATTTTCGCCGTGGTGCTGCTGATCATCGCCGAACCGTACCGTATGCGCCGTGTGACCTCCTTCTGGAACCCGTGGGAAGATCCCTTCGGCAGCGGCTACCAGCTGACGCAATCGTTGATGGCGTTTGGGCGCGGTGAGTTCTGGGGGCAGGGCTTAGGCAACTCGGTGCAGAAACTGGAATATCTGCCGGAAGCACATACCGACTTCATCTTCTCCATCATCGGTGAAGAGTTGGGTTATGTCGGTGTGGTTTTAGCGCTGTTGATGGTATTCTTCGTCGCTTTTCGCGCGATGTCGATTGGTCGCCGTGCTCTGGAGATCGATCAGCGCTTCTCAGGCTTCCTCGCTTGCTCAATTGGCGTGTGGTTTAGCTTCCAGGCGCTGGTTAACGTGGGTGCAGCTGCGGGCATGCTGCCGACGAAAGGTCTGACGCTGCCGCTGATCAGTTACGGTGGTTCGAGTCTGATCATCATGTCGACCGCCATCGTGTTTTTATTGCGCATAGATTATGAAACGCGTCTGGCAAAAGCGCAGGCGTTTACCCGAGGTGCACGATGAGTGGCAAACGGTTGATGGTCATGGCAGGCGGTACTGGCGGACATGTGTTCCCCGGTCTGGCCGTTGCCCATCACCTGATGGAACAAGGCTGGCAGGTGCGCTGGCTGGGAACCGCCGACCGAATGGAAGCGGATTTGGTGCCGAAACACGGCATTGAAATTGATTTTATCCGCATCAGCGGTTTACGCGGTAAAGGTGTAAAAGCGCAGTTGCTGGCACCGGTACGCATCTTCAATGCATGGCGCCAGGCGCGTCGCATCATGAAGAGCTGGCAGCCGGATGTGGTGCTGGGAATGGGTGGCTACGTTTCGGGCCCTGGCGGCTTAGCGGCGTGGAGCTGCGGTATTCCAGTGGTGCTGCATGAGCAGAACGGCATTGCCGGACTGACCAACAAGTGGCTGGCGAAGATCGCCACCAAAGTGATGCAGGCGTTTCCGGGGGCGTTTCCAAATGCTGAAGTGGTTGGCAATCCGGTGCGTACCGATGTGTTAGCGCTGCCGTTACCGGCAGAGCGCCTAAGTGCACGTTTCGGCCCGATTCGCGTGCTGGTGGTTGGCGGCAGTCAGGGCGCGCGCATCCTTAACCAGACCGTGCCGCAAGTGGCCGCAGCGTTGGGCGATGCCATTACGGTTTGGCATCAAACCGGTAAAGGCGGACTGGAAACCGTGCAGCAGGCTTACCGCGCAGCGGGTCAGCCGCAGCACAAAGTCACCGAGTTTATCGATGACATGGCCGAAGCTTACGCCTGGGCCGATGTCGTAGTGTGCCGTTCGGGCGCATTGACGGTAAGTGAAGTGGCGGCCGCAGGTTTACCGGCAATTTTCGTACCGTTTCAGCACAAAGATCGTCAGCAGTACTGGAATGCGTTGCCGCTGGAAAAAGCGGGCGCAGCCAAAATTTTCGAGCAGCCGCAGTTCACCGCGGCTGTGGTAGCGGACACGCTGCGTCACTGGGATCGCACCACATTGCTGGCGATGGCAGAAAAAGCCCGTCAGGTGGCGATTCCCGATGCAACCGAGCGGGTTGCAAATGAAGTGGCGCGCGTCGCGAAGTAAATTAATCGGCCAGTTGATTTGGCCCGTACCCTTAGCAGGTACAAACGGGAAAAACAGGTAATTGAAACAGATGAATACACAACAATTGGCAAAACTGCGTTCTATTGTGCCCGAGATGCGTCGCGTCCGGCACATTCACTTTGTCGGCATCGGTGGTGCTGGCATGGGCGGTATTGCCGAGGTGTTGGCGAACGAAGGCTATCACATCAGCGGTTCTGATCTGGCGCCGAACGCGGTGACACAGCATCTGGCTGCGCTGGGTGCGACGATTTATTTCAACCATCGTCCGGAAAACGTCACCGATGCCAGCGTTGTCGTGGTGTCGACGGCCGTAGCGCAGGATAACCCTGAACTGGTTGCCGCCCGTGAGCAGCGTATTCCCGTGATTCGTCGTGCTGAGATGTTGGCTGAACTGATGCGTTTCCGTCACGGCATCGCCGTTGCGGGCACGCACGGTAAAACCACCACCACCGCGATGGTGACCAGCATTTACGCGGAAGGCGGACTGGATCCCACCTTCGTTAACGGTGGCTTGGTTAAAGCCGCAGGCACGCATGCGCGCCTGGGCAGCAGCCGTTATCTGATTGCTGAAGCAGATGAAAGTGATGCGTCCTTCCTGCATCTGCAACCGATGGTGGCAATTGTCACCAACATCGAAGCGGATCACATGGACACGTATCAGGGCGATTTCGAGAACCTGAAGCAGACGTTCATTAACTTCCTGCACAACCTGCCATTCTACGGACGCGCGGTAATGTGCGTGGATGATGCAGTGATTCGTGACCTGATCCCGCGCGTAGGCCGCCAGGTAACCACCTACGGCTTTAGCGATGACGCGGATGTGCGTATTGAGAATTACGAGCAGCGTGGCGCACAAGGCCACTTCACCATTATTCGTCAGGATAAGCCGGTGCTGAAAGTGACGCTGAATGCGCCGGGCCGTCATAACGCGCTGAACGCGGCCGCCGCGGTAGCTGTTGCCAGCGAAGAGGGGATTGAAGATAACGCGATTCTGGCCGCGCTGGAGAGCTTCCAGGGCACCGGACGCCGCTTTGACGTGCTGGGCGAGTTCGATACCGCCGCCGTCAATGGTAATCCAGGCAGTGCGATGCTGGTCGACGATTACGGCCACCATCCCACCGAAGTGGATGTCACCATCAAAGCCGCACGTGCGGGCTGGCCTGACAAGAAGCTAGTGATGGTGTTCCAGCCGCATCGCTACACGCGTACGCGTGACCTGTTTGATGATTTCGCGAATGTGCTGTCGCAGGTGGATGTGTTGCTGATGCTGGATGTCTATCCGGCGGGTGAAGCGGCAATTCCCGGCGCTGATAGCCGCTCGCTGTGCCGCGCGATTCGTAACCGTGGCAAAGTTGATCCGATTCTGGTCTCTGAGCATGACGCGCTGCCAGATGCGCTGGCACCGTTGCTGTCGGGCGACGATCTGGTGATCGTGCAGGGTGCAGGCAACATCGGCAAGATTGCCCGCAAGCTGGCCGAAAACGAATTACAGCCTGCCGTTAACTCGGAGGCGCGCCATGACTGAGAAGGTTGCAGTATTGATGGGTGGCACCTCGGCCGAGCGTGATGTGTCGCTGATGTCCGGTGCGGCAGTGCTGGCCGGACTGCGTGAAATGGGCATTGATGCGCATGCAGTTGATACGCGTGATGTGTCGGTGCTTGACCTGAAACAGCAAGGCTTCGCTAAAGCGTTTATTGCTTTGCACGGTCGTGGTGGTGAAGACGGCACGCTGCAAGCGGTGCTGGAGTTTCTGCAACTGCCCTATACCGGCAGCGGTGTGATGGCTTCCGCCATCACCATGGATAAGCTGCGCAGCAAATTGCTGTGGCAGGGCAGGGGATTACCTTCAGGCAAATTTGTCTGGCTGACGCGTCAGCAGCATGAACAAGGTTTAAACGCGGATACTACCAAAGCCATTGAGGCGCTGGGTTTACCGCTATTTGTCAAGCCAAGCTGCGAAGGTTCTAGCGTCGGTATCAGCCGCGTGAACCATGCGGATGCATTACCCGCAGCGCTTGAAGAAGCCTTTCGTCATGATGATGACGTGCTGATCGAAGCTTTTCTGAGCGGCGCGGAATACACCGTGGGCATCGTGGGTGAGCAAATTCTGCCTTCTATCAGAATTAAAACCGCCAGCGAGTTCTATGACTATGAAGCTAAATACATTTCTGACGATACTGAATACTTCTGCCCGAGCGGATTAAGCGCCGAGCAGGAAGCAGAATTGCAGACGTTGGTGTGGTCAGCCTGGCGCGCATTGGGTTGCAGCGGCTGGGGTCGCGTGGACGTGATGGCTGACGGTGAGGGCAACTTCCAGCTGCTGGAAGTGAATACTTCGCCCGGCATGACCAGCCACAGTTTAGTGCCGATGGCCGCGAAGCAAGCGGGATACAGCTTCCCGCAGCTGGTGGCGCGTATTCTGGAGCTGGCTGACTGATATGTCTCAGGCAGCGATACGAGTACGCAATCGCGAACCTCAGGAGCGGACACGCTCCGGGCGCAGTAACGGTGCGCGACTGTTTGGCATGGTGTTCCTGTTGATTGTGTTGGGCATTATGGTGGCGGGTGGCCTCGTGGTGCTGAAGTGGATGAATGACGCGTCACGCTTGCCGTTATCGAAGCTGGTGGTGACCGGGCAAACCCACTACACCACGCATGATGATATTCGTCAGGCCATTTTATCGCTTGGCGCGCCGGGAACCTTCATGTCGCAGAACGTGGATATCATCCAGCAGCAGATTGAGCGTTTACCCTGGATTAAGCAGGTCAGTGTGCGCAAGCAGTGGCCTGATGAGCTGAAGATAAATCTGGTGGAGTATGTTCCGGTTGCACGCTGGAATGACTCACATATGGTGGACGCAGCTGGCGTCTCCTTCAGCGTTCCGGCCAGTCACGTTGGCAAAGAAACGTTGCCGATGCTGTACGGTCCGGAAGGCAGTGAAAACGAGGTGTTAGCCGGCTATCACACCATGAGTGATGTATTAAAGGCTAACAAGTTTACCCTGAAGGTCGCGTCGATGACGGCGCGGCGCTCGTGGCAGTTAGTGACCAGTGACGATGTGCGCATCGAATTAGGTCGTAGCGATACCATGAAGCGTCTGAACCGTTTTATTGAGCTTTATCCGGATTTGCAGCAGCAGGGCCAAAGTCAGAACCAGCGCATCACGTACGTTGATTTGCGCTACGATTCGGGCGCCGCAGTCGGTTGGGCCGCTGCACCGATAGAGCCACAGGACAGTAATCAGCAACAGAACCAGGCACAGGCTAAACCACAATGATCAAGGCAACGGACAGAAAACTGGTAGTAGGACTCGAAATTGGCACCGCGAAGGTGTCCGCCCTGGTTGGGGAAATTCTGCCCGATGGTATGGTCAATATTATTGGGGTGGGCAGTTGCCCGTCTCGCGGCATGGATAAAGGCGGCGTAAACGATCTGGAATCGGTGGTGAAATGCGTACAGCGCGCCATCGATCAGGCTGAATTGATGGCGGACTGCCAGATTTCCTCGGTCTACCTTGCTTTATCGGGCAAACATATCAGTTGCCAGAACGAAATCGGGATGGTTCCGATTTCGGAAGAGGAAGTGACTCAGGATGATGTAGAGAACGTGGTGCATACGGCGAAATCCGTTCGCGTACGTGATGAGCATCGTATTCTGCATGTTATCCCGCAGGAATACGCCATCGATTATCAGGAAGGCATTAAGAATCCAGTGGGACTTTCTGGCGTACGTATGCAGGCGAAAGTACATTTGATCACGTGCCACAACGATATGGCAAAAAATATTGTCAAAGCCGTTGAACGTTGCGGCCTGAAAGTTGACCAACTGATTTTTGCCGGGTTGGCATCCAGTTTCTCCGTACTGACGGAAGATGAACGTGAGCTGGGCGTCTGTGTTGTTGATATCGGTGGCGGTACAATGGATATCGCTGTCTATACTGGCGGTGCACTGCGTCACACTAAAGTGATCCCGTATGCCGGGAACGTGGTAACTAGCGATATCGCTTACGCTTTTGGTACACCGCCGACCGACGCAGAAGCGATTAAAGTGCGTCACGGTTGTGCATTGGGCTCGATTGTCGGCAAAGACGAAAATGTCGAAGTGCCGAGCGTAGGTGGACGTCCACCACGTAGCCTGCAGCGTCAAACGCTGGCTGAAGTCATCGAGCCGCGTTACACCGAACTGTTGAATCTGGTCAACGACGAGATTCTGCAATTACAGGAGCAGCTGCGCCAGCAAGGCGTGAAACATCATCTGGCGGCCGGTATCGTGCTGACCGGTGGTGCGGCGCAGATTGAAGGTTTGGCAGCCTGCGCACAGCGCGTGTTCCACACGCAAGTGCGCATCGGACAGCCGCTTAACATCACCGGCCTGACGGACTATGCGCAGGAGCCGTATTACTCTACGGCGGTTGGCCTGCTGCATTACGGCAAAGAGTCACACATGAACGGTGATGCAGAAACGGAAAAACGTGCTTCAGTGGGCAACTGGTTCAAGCGAATCAACAGCTGGCTGAAGAAAGAGTTTTAATTTTTGAAAAAGGAGATCATGCTGGCAATGTTTATGATCTCCAGGCGACAGGCACATAACGGAGAGAAATCATGTTTGAACCTATGGAATTAACCAATGACGCGGTGATTAAAGTCATCGGCGTCGGCGGTGGCGGTGGCAACGCCGTAGAGCACATGGTACGCGAGCGTATCGAAGGTGTGGAATTCTTCGCTGTGAACACCGACGCGCAAGCGTTGCGTAAGACAGCGGTCGGCCAGACGATCCAGATCGGGACCAATATCACCAAAGGTCTTGGTGCAGGTGCGAACCCAGAAGTGGGCCGCAACTCTGCAGAAGAGGATCGCGAAGCACTGCGTGCTGCGCTGGATGGTGCAGACATGGTGTTCATCGCAGCTGGCATGGGCGGCGGTACCGGTACTGGTGCAGCGCCAGTTGTGGCTGAAGTGGCAAAAGATTTGGGTATCCTGACCGTTGCGGTGGTAACTAAGCCGTTCAACTTTGAAGGCAAAAAGCGTATGGCTTTTGCTGAGCAAGGTATCGCTGAACTGTCTAAGCATGTCGATTCACTGATTACTATTCCAAACGACAAGCTGCTGAAAGTTCTGGGTCGCGGTATTTCTCTGTTGGATGCGTTCGGCGCAGCCAACGACGTATTGAAAGGCGCTGTACAGGGTATCGCTGAACTGATTACCCGTCCTGGCCTGATGAACGTTGACTTTGCGGACGTGCGTACCGTGATGTCAGAAATGGGTTACGCCATGATGGGTTCAGGCGTGGCATGTGGTGAAGATCGTGCGGAAGAAGCGGCAGAGATGGCTATCTCTTCTCCGCTGTTGGAAGACATCGATCTGTCTGGCGCGCGCGGCGTGCTGGTCAACATTACTGCGGGCTTCGACCTGCGTCTTGATGAGTTTGAAACCGTGGGTAACACCATCCGCGCCTTCGCTTCTGACAACGCAACCGTGGTTATCGGTACTTCTCTGGATCCAGAGATGAACGACGAACTGCGTGTGACCGTAGTTGCAACCGGCATCGGCATGGATAAGCGTCCGGAAATCACGCTGGTGACCAACAAGCCGGCCACTCAGCCAGTGATGGATCATCGCTACCAGCAGCACGGCATGGCGCCGCTGCCGCAGGAGCAGAAACCGGCTGCGAAAGTGGTGAATGACCAACCGGCGGCATCCAGCAAAGAACCCGATTACCTTGATATTCCAGCCTTCTTGCGTAAGCAGGCTGATTAAGAATATCCCGAGAATTGGGATTCTCCGCTCTTTGTGCTAAAGTATTCGCCCGCTGGTAATTTATACTGGCGGTCGGACAGGTAATATTGCGAGATAAAGCGATGATCAAACAAAGGACATTAAAACGTATTGTTCAGGCGACTGGTGTCGGTTTACATACCGGCAAGAAAGTCACACTGACGTTACGCCCTGCGTCGGCTAACACCGGGGTCATCTATCGTCGCACTGACTTGAATCCACCGGTAGATTTCCCGGCTGATGCAAAATATGTGCGCGACACCATGCTGAGTACTTGCCTGGTGAACGATGAAGGCGTGCGTATTTCAACCGTTGAACATCTGAACGCCGCATTGGCGGGCTTGGGCATCGACAACATTATTGTTGAAGTTGATGCACCGGAAATCCCGATCATGGATGGCAGTGCCGCGCCTTTTGTCTATTTGCTGATGGACGCTGGCATCGAAGAGCTAAGCAGCGCGAAGAAATTCGTACGCGTTAAGCAAACGGTGCGTGTGGAAGATGGCGATAAGTGGGCCGAGATCAAGCCGTATAACGGTTTCTCACTTGACTTTACTATCGACTTCAAACATCCAGCGATCGACTCAAGCTCGCAGCGTTACCAGCTCAACTTCTCGGCTGAGAACTTTGTTCGCCAAATCAGCCGTGCGCGCACCTTTGGCTTTATGCGTGAAATCGAATATCTGCAGTCTAAAGGCCTGTGCCTGGGCGGTAGTTTAGATTGTGCGATTGGCCTTGATGATTTCCGCGTATTAAACGAAGACGGTCTGCGCTTTGAAGACGAATTTGTTCGTCATAAAATGCTCGATGCGATCGGCGACCTGTTCATGTGCGGTCATAATGTTATTGGCGCGTTTACCGCCTTTAAATCGGGCCATGCGTTGAACAACAAGTTGCTGCAAGCGGTTCTGGCTAAACAGGAAGCCTGGGAATGGGCGACCTTCGAAGATGAAGCTGAACTGCCACTGGCATTCAAAGCACCAAATTTAGTTCTGGCGTAAGTCAGACATAAAACGGCAGGTTTCGCTGACACCCTCTCCGGTCAGTTTAACCTGCCGTTTTTTATTGCCTCATTTTTATTCCTGCCAAGCCGATCTCAATTCGCTGTAGCAACTGGCGAAACCCTGTACAAAAAAACGTTAATTCCGCCGAAGCCCCTTTAATCACTGGTGTCGAAGCCCCACATAAGTGCTATCATCTGGCGCTCACATAAGCTGGGTAACGCAGATTTTTGCTACCGCTTTATTACCATATTCAATGCATTGTGGACGGATTGTGATCGGGATTTTCTCACGCTGGCGACAATTAGGCAGACGCTATTTCTGGCCACATCTCCTGTTGGGGATGGTGGCGGCCAGTTTAGGTTTGCCTGCCTGTGCGCAAAGTTCTGAGCCGAAAGCAAATGATTCGCCGATCAGCAGCCTGTTTGTCGGCAATGTTGTCCACTTTGATCATCTGATTCGTCTGCAGGAAAGCGCGCGTCGACCGAATTTCAACGTCGATTACTGGCACCAGCATGCGATTCGCACCGTTATTCGCCACCTTTCCTTTAGTATGACGCCGCCCGCTCAGGCGGAAGCCGATCAAGCTGTGCCGCTGGCGGCACAAAAGCTGGCGTTGATAGGTTCGCTTCAGGCGTTGCTGACTTCTCCGGCGCAATCGCTGACTGTTGTTGAGCCGCAACAAAACCTGCGTCACAACGAACCACAAATCCTTTCCTCTGCTGATTGGCAAGCTGCTATTCATGGCATCCGCGCCGGGCCTTTCATTGCTTAACTGCTAACGTTTTTTCCACATCCTGAATCAGATTTTGCAGCCCGTGAAATCACGGCTGAATTGAGAAAAATTTATCATGTTAATCAAATTATTAACTAAAGTATTCGGCAGCAGCAATGATCGTACTCTGCGCCGTATGCGCAAAATCGTCGACGTCATCAATAAGATGGAGCCGGATTTCGTAAAGCTCTCTGACGATGAACTGAAAGCGAAAACTGATCTGTTCCGCGAGCGCCTGAAAAAAGGCGAAAGCCTTGAGAGCCTGATTCCTGAGGCCTTTGCCACCGTACGTGAAGCAAGTAAGCGCGTCTTCGGTATGCGTCACTTTGATGTGCAGCTGATTGGCGGCATGGTGCTCAACGAACGTTGCATCGCAGAGATGCGCACCGGTGAAGGTAAAACCCTGACCGCGACTCTGCCCGCTTACCTGAACGCGCTGAGCGGCAAAGGCGTGCACGTTGTTACCGTCAATGACTATCTGGCGCAGCGTGATGCCGAAAATAACCGTGCACTGTTTGAATTCCTTGGCCTGACCATCGGCATTAACCTGCCAAACATGCCAGCTGTGGCGAAGCGTGCAGCTTATGCCGCTGACATCACCTACGGCACCAACAACGAATACGGCTTTGACTACCTGCGCGACAACATGGCGTTCAGTCCGGAAGAGCGCGTGCAGCGTAAGCTGCATTACGCATTAGTGGATGAAGTCGACTCAATCCTGATCGATGAAGCACGTACGCCATTGATCATCTCTGGTCCGGCGGAAGACAGCTCTGAGCTGTATACCAAAGTTAACAAGATCATCCCGCATCTGGTGCGTCAGGAAAAAGAAGACTCTGAAACCTTCCAGGGCGAAGGCGATTTCTGGGTCGATGAAAAAGCGCGCCAGGCACATATGAGCGAGCGCGGCCTGGTAAAAGTTGAAGAGCTGCTGGTTAGCCAAAACATTATGGTAGAGGGCGAGTCACTCTACTCCCCAACCAACATCATGCTGATGCACCACGTTACTGCGGCGCTGCGTGCTCATGCACTCTTCACCCGCGATGTTGATTACATCGTTAAAGATGGCGAAGTGGTCATCGTTGATGAGCACACCGGCCGTACCATGCAAGGTCGCCGCTGGTCAGATGGTCTGCATCAGGCGGTTGAAGCGAAAGAAGGCGTGGAAATCCAGAATGAAAACCAGACGCTGGCTTCCATTACCTTCCAGAACTACTTCCGTATCTACGAGAAACTGGCCGGTATGACCGGTACCGCAGATACCGAAGCATTCGAATTCAGCTCCATCTACAAGCTCGATACTATCGTGGTGCCAACCAACCGTCCGATGGTGCGTAAAGATATGGCCGATCTGGTCTACATGACCGAGAAAGAGAAGATTGACGCCATTATCGAAGACATCCGTGCCTGCACTGCTAAAGGGCAGCCGGTGTTAGTGGGTACAATTTCGATTGAGAAATCTGAAGTCGTTTCCAATGAACTGACGCGCGCGGGCATTAAACACAGCGTACTGAATGCCAAATTCCATGCCAGCGAAGCGGATATCGTTGCTCAGGCGGGTCAACCTGCAGCGGTTACTATCGCAACCAACATGGCCGGTCGTGGTACCGATATCGTGCTGGGCGGGAGTTGGCAGGCTGAGCTCGCCGCAATGGACGAGCCAACCGAAGAGCAGATTCAGGCGATGAAAGAAGCGTGGAAACTGCGTCACGATGCGGTGCTGGCTGCAGGCGGTTTGCACATTATTGGTACTGAGCGTCACGAATCTCGCCGTATCGATAACCAGCTGCGTGGTCGTGCGGGTCGTCAGGGTGATGCCGGTTCTTCACGCTTCTACCTCTCGATGGAAGATGCATTAATGCGTATCTTCGCTTCAGATCGCGTATCGAACATGATGCGTAAACTGGGCATGAAGCCAGGCGAAGCAATCGAGCATCCATGGGTGACTAAAGCGATTGCCAACGCGCAGCGTAAAGTGGAAAGCCGCAACTTCGATATTCGTAAACAGCTGCTGGAATACGATGACGTTGCCAACGATCAGCGTCGCGCCATCTACAGCCAGCGTAACGAACTGCTGGATGTGTCTGATGTGTCTGAAACCATCAATAGCATCCGTGAAGATGTCTACAAAACTACCATTGATACCTACATTCCGCCGCAGTCACTGGAAGAGATGTGGGATGTTGCCGGCCTGGAAGAGCGTCTGCGTAACGACTTCGATCTCAACTTGCCTATTGCTGAGTGGTTGGATAAAGAGCCCGATCTTCACGAAGAGACGCTGCGCGAACGTATCATGACCCACGCCGCGGAAAGCTATGCTGCTAAAGAAGAAGTGGTTGGCGAAGAGATGATGCGCAACTTTGAGAAAGGCGTGATGCTGCAAACGCTGGATTCGTTGTGGAAAGAGCATCTGGCAGCGATGGATTACCTGCGTCAGGGCATCCACCTGCGCGGTTATGCCCAGAAAGATCCGAAGCAGGAATACAAGCGTGAATCCTTCTCTATGTTTGCGGCGATGCTTGAATCACTGAAGTACGAAGTGATTAGCACCCTGAGCAAAGTTCAGGTACGCATGCCAGAAGAAGTGGAAGCGATGGAGCAGCAGCGCCGTGAAGAAGCGGAGCGTTTAGCGCAACAGCAGCAGCTGAGCCATGTTGATGATGCCACCGCAGCAGCCGAAGCGTTAGCCGCACAAGGCGGGGAGCGTAAAGTGGGCCGTAATGATCTCTGCCCATGTGGTTCCGGCAAAAAATACAAGCAGTGCCACGGTCGTCTGGCCTGATAAAAAAAGGAGCCTTCGGGCTCCTTTTTTTTTGCTGACGATTTAGCGTGTTATCGCCATGAGTTTCTCTTCATTTAGGCGCACGCCATGATACGGCAGCGTGACCAGTAAACCATCCGGTAAGCCAGCTCGCTTCAACAGCGCCCGGCTTTGGAACAGTAGCTGATGGTAATTGTTATCGCTTATGCTCGGATAGCTCTCATTCCAAACGGTGGCAATAATCTGACGCTTCGAGGTAATCCGCAGCAACAGACAGGAGAAGAATCGTTTTTGCGCTTCATTCAACGAAATAACTTTGTGTTCAGGCCACCATGTTAAGGTGTTCTTTGCGCTGTCTAACGTCAGGATGTCATGAAATACCAGATGGCGTAGGGCATGTAATTGTTCCGGCGTAGTTTGCGCCAGAAACGTTGTTTCTTTGAATTCCATAGGTAGTCGGGTTTAACAGAAGAAAGTGCTGCGAGTATTCCCAACATTCCCGGTTGCGATCCTTACGACATGTCTTAATCACTGGCTTTTGTAGGGCGTGGGACGTCACTTTCCGCTCAACGGTTAACATCACTCGATGTCTGATTTACACTCAGCGCTCATTTTATTAAAAAAGCGGAATCCAGCTTATGAAACACCTGCAGGTTGCGGTGGGCATTATTCGCAATACAGAACGTCAAATCTTCCTTGCCCAGCGTGCGGCAAGCTCCTATATGGCGAATAAGTGGGAGTTTCCCGGCGGAAAAATTGAACAAGATGAATCTGCCGAGCAGGCGCTCAAGCGTGAGCTGATGGAAGAAACCGGTATTGAAGTCACGTCGGCAAGCGCGATTGGTCAGGCCGATCACAGTTATGAAGATCTGCGCGTTACGCTGCATTTCTTCCTGGTTGAAGGCTGGAACGGCGAACCTTATGGTCGTGAAGGTCAGCCACAGCGTTGGGTCGAACAGCAGGATTTGGTCGCGGATGAATTTCCGCCTGCGAACCATGAATTGATCAGCCGATTAGTGGCTGGCGAGATTTAAGTGAAGGGGCGCTAAGCCCCTTACTTTTTACTGCTGTTCTTCGCTCCAGTCATCGCTGTCCATCTGGTCACCGCTGCTGGGAATACGTTTCTCTTCTGCTGCCCATTCACCTAAATCAATCAGCTGGCAACGTTTGCTGCAGAATGGCCGCCACGGGCTCAACTCATCCCAAATCACATCGCGACGACAATTGGGGCAAGGTACGGTAATTATCTCTTCCGGCATAACTTCCTCTAACAACAAGCTAATTCAAAATTCAGTCGGGCTGGTACTTCTCCGCGTTCGCTGTCTAATGGCAGGAAACGAATCGCATAACGGCTTTTGTGACCCGAGACCTGTGGGTACAGCGCGTCTTCCAGAGTTAATTGCAGGCGCAGTAAATCGGATCCTTCGGCGTTATCCTGATAAAAACCGTTGAGGCTGGTTTGATGACGAAATATGCCAGACTGGCGCACCAAATCGAGGATCATCGTCAAACTATTACGCAGCGGATTTAGTGATGCCAGCCAGCCATTCACCTGAACATCTCGCACTGCTTGCTCCTGATGCAGCCAGATGTGCAGGCTGGGTAGATCGAAACTGCAGCAGCCGCCGGGAATGCTCAAACGCTGACGTACCAGAGCAACCAGGCGATCTTCACGTAACTGTTGGCCCATGCGCGGTGCCGCCATGAGTTCGCTTGAGCATTGCTTCAACTGCTGACGCAGATCATTCACGCGCAGTTCATCAATGCCTGGGACATCCAGCCAGGCGCGTAATTTTTGTTGCTGGCGCTCTAGTTCTTTTAACAATTCAGTGCGCATATCTCCGCGCTCAAAAATATCCAGTAAATCGCTAAGAATACGGAAAACGCCAAGTGCTGATACCGAACCGTTAACCGGCACCGTTTCATGCAGCTGATCAATCAGATATTCGACGCGCAGCCAGGTGCGCATCTTCTCATTCAAAGGGTGTTCAAAAAGAACAATTGTGCTCATGATGTTAATCCTTTCCGGTTGCTGCCAGGCGTAGATAGCGCTGGTGAAGCTCAGCAACGCGCGGTAGCACCTGTTCAGGCGTACCACTGTTATCAATGATGTCATCCGCACAGGCCCGACGCTGTTCACGACTAGCCTGTGCGGCAAGAATATTTTTCGCCTGACTTAGCGAAATACCATCTCGCTGTTGGGTGCGTTGCAACTGCGTGGCGGTATCCACATCCACGACCAACACGCGATCGGCCTGATGCTGTAAGCCGTTTTCGACCAACAGCGGCACCACCCAAAGCACATAAGGTGAGGTGGCCAATAATTTTAATTGTTGCGTGCGGGCGTTGATGAGTGGATGAAGCAGCTGATTGAGCCAGTTTTTCTCTTGTGGCTGTTGGAAAATAATTTCACGAAGCCGCGCACGATAGAGCGTGCCTTCTGCCGTCAAAATGGTATCTCCATGACGCTGAGCAATCGCCTTTAGGGCAGGCGTTCCGGGCTCAACAACTTCTCTGGCAATGACGTCAGCGTCAATAATATCAACGCCTAGCGCTGCGAAAGCGTTGGCAATAGTGGTTTTACCACTGCCAATGCCGCCGGTGAGCGCAACGGTATAAGGCATAGCGTTCTCGCAAAATTTATATCGTGAGCGGCGATTAACCACAGCAAGATGAGAGCATGATCACAATCAATTTTCTCAGCTAAATTTAAGGGATTGTAGCCTAAATAAAGTGAAATTCGCAGTCTTGTCGCGGAACGAATGGCGCGTATGATAACGACACTGGAGCCGTGAGCGCTACCCGAACCGCGGTTCGTCGTCACTAACCAGGATAATCAGCTATGCGCATTGAAGAAGATCTAAAACTGGGCTTTAAAGATGTTTTGATCCGCCCAAAACGTTCCACTTTGAAAAGCCGTTCCGAGGTTGAGCTGGAACGAACCTTCACCTTTAAACACTCAGGCTTGAACTGGAGTGGCATACCGATTATTGCCGCCAACATGGATACCGTCGGTACTTTCACGATGGCTGAAGCCCTGGCGAGTTTTAACGTACTGACCGCAGTGCATAAACATTACAGCGTGCAAGAGTGGCAGGCATTTGTACAACGCGTGCCAGCGGCGGTGCTGAGTCATGTGATGGTCTCATCTGGTACATCAGAATCAGATTTCACGAAGTTATCCGCCATTCTGGCGTTATCATCGCAGCTCAACTTTATCTGCATCGACGTTGCTAACGGCTACTCTGAGCACTTCGTTCAGTTCCTGCTGCGCGTGCGTGAAAGCTTCCCAGGTAAAACCATCTGCGCAGGCAACGTGGTTACCGGTGAAATGGTGGAAGAGCTGATTTTGTCTGGCGCAGATATCGTCAAAGTGGGTATTGGCCCCGGCTCAGTGTGCACTACACGCGTGAAGACCGGCGTTGGTTATCCTCAGCTTTCTGCCGTTATCGAGTGCGCAGATGCGGCACACGGTTTAGGCGGACAGATCGTCAGCGACGGCGGCTGCTCGGTTCCAGGTGACATTGCCAAAGCTTTCGGGGGCGGTGCAGATTTCACCATGCTCGGCGGCATGCTTGCGGCACATGACGAGTGTGAAGGAACCATCGTCGAAGAACAGGGTGAGAAATTTATGCTGTTCTACGGCATGAGCTCCGAATCGGCGATGAAACGCCACGTTGGCGGTGTTGCGCAATACCGTGCGGCGGAAGGCAAAACCGTGCGGTTGCCGGTGCGCGGCCCGGTTGAGGAGACGGTTAAAGATATCCTCGGCGGTTTACGTTCGGCCTGTACCTACGTCGGTGCTGAACGATTGAAAGAGCTGACGAAACGCACTACCTTTATCCGCGTCGCTGAACAAGAGAACCGCGTATTCACTCGTTAATCTCTGCCAACGGGCGCGCATCGCGCGTGCCCGTCATCGAATGGCATCGCCAAGACCAAATACCGGCAGATACATTGCAATCACTAAGGTGCCAACAATCCCGCCGATTACCACCATCATCATCGGTTCCAGCGATGCCGCCAGAGCATCAGCGCGCGCTAATGTTTGCGCCTCGTGCCACTCCGCCAGCCGTGCCAGCATCACATCTAACGCACCTGCTTCTTCACCCACTCGGATGAGTTGGGCACACAGGGGTGTAAACAGCAGATGCTGTTGCAGCGCCTGATGCAGCGGCGCACCCGCAGCAATGTGCCGCTGCAACTGAACGATGGCATCGCGCCACAATCGCGATATCAAGGTTACTTCAACCGCCTGCAGGCTTTGCAACAAGGTCAAACCGGATTGTTGTGTAAGTTGCAGGATGGCGTATATCTGGCTGAGCTGCCCGCCGCGCCACAGCGGAGATAACAGTGGCATGCGCAGTAACCATTGATGTACGCGCTTTTGCCACGGTACCGAACGTCGATAAGTCTGCTGCACAATCATCAGTAATACGGCACCTACCAGCGACAGCGGCAGCGCGGCCTTCTGCAGCAGTTCTGACAGCGACATCACCGCAGCAGTAAAAGCGGGCAGCGGCGCATCAAAACTGGCATAGACAGAGACAAATTCTGGCAAAACAAACAGCAGCATGCCAGCACTGACCGCGAGCGCTACCAGCAAGATAAACAGGGGATAGCGCAGCGCCTTCACCACTTTTTGCCGTAAGTATTGCTGCTTGCTTTGCTGCTGCGCCAGCTGGCGACAGCACTCGTCGAGTTGGCCGGTTAATTCACCCACTTGCATCAAAGCAGGAAACAGCGGGGGAAAGATCTGCGGCCACTCCTGCAAGGCTTGCGAGAAGGGCTCACCGCCGATGACGCGGCGCTGCAATCCTTTCAGTAATACCCGCCAACCGGCATGAGGATGGCCTTCTGCCAGCAGAATCAGACTTTCCGCCAGCGGCAAGCCGGCCTTCAGCAGCGTCGCCAGTTGCCGCACCAAATCGATTTTTTGCTGCCACTTCCAGTCGCGCGAACGCCAGCATTTTCCACGCTGCCAGTTTACTGGCAGCATGCCGCGATCGGAGAGTTGATTGAGCAACGCATCCTGGCTGGCATTAAGTGATTCGCCCTCCTGCAGCACGCCCATGGTATCAAGAGCCTGCCAGCGGAAATGATAGAGATTAGCCATCGCCCAGTCCCACCACGCGCTGCATCTCTTCGAAAGAAGTATCGCCGCGACTTACTGCTTCCAGCCCCGCAGCTAGCAATGTTTTCATTCCCTGTTCATTTGCCAGCATTAACAGATGTTCCAGCGGCATATCTGCCGAGATAGCATTCTGCAATTTGCTGGTTAGCGGCAAGACTTCAAACAGCGCCAGCCGCCCGTAATAGCCGGAGAAGCAGTGATCACAGCCCGGCGCTCGCCAGGTTTGCAGCGTGCCCGGCCAGAGTTCGCCCGGCAGATGGGCAATAGCTTGTCCCGGCTGACGGCAATGCACGCACAAGCGTCTGACCAGACGCTGCGCCACCACCAACTGCAAAGCGGGGCCCAGCAGATAACCGGGAATATCCATCTGGCGCAGGCGCGTCAGGGTTTCAGCAGTCGAGTTAGTATGCAGTGTGGAAAGCACCAGATGGCCGGTCTGTGCTGCTTTAACGGCGATGCTGGCCGTTTCGGCATCACGGATTTCCCCCACCATAATCACATCGGGATCCTGGCGCAGTAGTGCGCGCAGCACACGATTGAAATCGAGCCCGCTACGCGGCTGGATCTGCGTTTGATTAATACCATCCAGCGGGATCTCAACCGGATCTTCCACGCTACAAACGTTCTTCTCTGGCACATTAAGCGCGCTTAACCCGCTATAGAGCGTGAAGGTTTTACCGCTGCCGGTCGGTCCGGTGACCAGAATCAAACCCTGCGGTTTCGCTAGCGCGTTTTTCAGTAAACGCAGCTGTGCTGCAGGCATGCCGAGTTTATCGAGGGTGATGGCGCTGTTTTCACTTTGTAGCAGCCGCACCACGGCTTTTTCGCCCTGGCTTACCGGTAGCGTTGAGAGACGAAACGCCGCCAGTTTGTCCTCTATTTCCAGCGTAAACTGTCCGTCCTGCGGCAGACGCCGTTCGGCGATATCCAATCCTCCGAGAATTTTCAGGCGCGCCAGAATCGCAGCGGGTTGTGCTTCAGAAGGCTGCGGTAGTTTGTGCAACACGCCATCGATGCGCAGACGCACCCGCAGTCCATGGCGCTGCGGTTCAAAATGCACATCTGAGGCGCGCCGCTGAATGGCCTGGCGCAAAATCTGATCGACCGCGTTAATCGCTGACTCAGCGCTGGCCTGTTCACGTGGTGCTGCAGCGACATCCGGCTCGTGCAGCAACTGCTCAAGCCGTGCCGCAGGCCAGCACTCGACCTCCACCTTGCACTGGCTGGCGAACTGTAGCGCTTCCAGCAGCAGCGGATCGGGTGTGTCGGCTACCGCTACGCGCAGTAGCGTGGCGTCATGGTGCAGAATCACCGCCTGATAACGGGCGCACAACGTGTGCAGCGCACTATTAGGTTTGTCCATCAGTTGGCATCCTTGTCGGCAAAGCGAAACTGCTCGAGGCAGCTATCGCGCAGGCTGCTGTTATCGCTGGTACAAGTGCGTTGCCAGCTCAACGTGCCATCCGTTGCGCTCCAAATCGGCAGCATTTCAACCGTTAATCCGCTGAGACTTTCCTGGCCGGTCAGGTTGATGGTTCCGTTGACCACGCTCAGCGTTGCCACATAGCGCGAACCTTTGGCCACCGGAATGCCGCGTTCTCCTGCCTGACACTGCGCCGGTCCGCCGCGCTCAATGGCACAGAGTTCTACTGCTGTTTTGTACGGCACCATGGTTTGCAGCATGTCGGTGAGCGCTGCGCGTTGCAGGTAGTTTTGATAAGCCGGTAAACCGATGGCGCTGAGAATGGCGACGATGCCAATCACAATCATTAATTCGATAAGGGTAAAACCGCGTTGTCTGTCCATAGTGAGGCTCCTTGTTGTGGAGCCGCTACGGTAGAAAAGGGCGAGGGAAAGCGGAAGTCATGGCTGCGCGAGGCTGGAAAGCATCGCGCAGAGAATCGTCAGATTTACAGCGGAGATAACAGCATTTTGGAAGCCAGCTCGCATATCTGCCGCACTAACACGCGGCAGAACGGGGCATTAAAGCTCGCGGAAACGCATCGACAGATCCAGCGCGCGCACATGTTTGGTCAGCGCGCCGACAGAGACATAATCAACGCCGGTCTGGGCAATTTGTGGCAGCGTGGTTTCGGTTACGTTGCCAGAGACTTCCAGCAGCGCGCGTTTGTGGGTTAGCGCAACCGCTGCATGCATCATCTCAAGGCTAAAGTTGTCGAGCATGATGATGTCCGCTCCGGCATCGATGGCATCCTGCAGTTCCGTCAGCGATTCAACTTCAACTTCTACCGGCACATCCGGCGACAGCCACAGCGCTTTTTCTACGGCGTTACGCACCGAGCCGCTGGCGATAATGTGGTTTTCTTTTATCAGGAAAGCATCCGAAAGGCCTAAACGGTGGTTATTACCGCCACCGCACAACACCGCATATTTCAGCGCGGTACGCAGGCCTGGCAAGGTCTTGCGTGTATCAAGCAACTGGGTTTCGCTGCCCGCCAGCAGGGCGACATAACGGCTAACCTCGGTGGCCACGCCAGAGAGCGTCTGCACGAAGTTGAGTGCGGTGCGTTCTGCGGTTAACAGCAGGCGCGCCGGGCCGGTAAGCTCGAACAGCAGCTGATCGGCAACCAGCGCTTGTCCATCTTCTACATGCCAGTTAAGAGTGACTTTATTACCGAGCTGGATAAAGACTTCCTCTACCCAGCGTTTACCACAAAAAACACCGGCTTCACGGGTGATGACTTTTGCCACCGCCTGCTTTTCTGCTGGCAGCAGCAACGCGGTGATATCGCGATCCGCATCCACTTCGCCACCTAAATCCTCCTGAAGCGCCCGGGCAACGGCTTCCGGGATATCCTGTTCTATACGTTTAATCAGTTCCTGACGGCGATGATCGGGATCGTAACGACGCGTTGCCATGGTTTTGCCCCTCCACAAGACGAATTTCGTGCGCTCACCTTAGCCTGATCTATCGACCATTGCCAGTTGCTGGCGGTGAAATGTTTAGTATCCTGAACTCGGCTGCGTCGGCGCATTAAGTCGCAAGTCTGCTGGATGAAACATGTTATTCTCAGCCTGATTTTGCTTAGGATTTAACAGCATGAAACTGGAAGAGGGCTGGATTACCAGCGCGCGTAAAGTACCTTCACCACACTTCAATCAGCGTCCAAATGATGAAGTGCCCTCGCTGTTGGTGATTCACAACATCAGTTTACCGCCCGGTGAGTTTGGCGGGCCGTGGATCGATCGCTTATTTACTACCGGCACGTTGCCTGCCGATGCGCATCCCTATTTTGCGGACATCGCCCATTTACGCGTGGCGGCGCATTGTTTAATCCGTCGCGACGGCGAGCTGGTGCAATACGTCTCTTTCGATCAGCGCGCCTGGCACGCCGGCGTGTCGCAGTTTGAAGGACGTGAAAGCTGCAACGATTTTTCCATGGGCATTGAACTGGAAGGCACTGATACGCTGCCCTATACCGATGCCCAGTACGTGACTTTGCAGCAGGTGACTCAACTCCTGCTGCAGCACTATCCGTTGACGCCTGCGCGCATCACCGGCCATAGCGATATCGCACCAGAGCGGAAAACCGATCCCGGTTCCTCTTTTGACTGGTTGCGCTATAAAGAATCCATCAGGCAGGAGAATCCCTGAGACAGCAGGAGCGGGTATGACGTTGTTTAGCTTGTTATTAGTTTTAGGTTGGGAACGCCTGTTTAAGTTGGGTGAGCATTGGCAACTGGACCATCGGCTGGAGCCGCTGTTTCGTGGCCGCCAGCGTTTTTCCCTGCTGCGCACGCTGATGATGACAGTGATAGCGATGCTGATCGTCTGGCTGGTGGTGTGGAGCCTGAAAGGCATCTTGTTTGGCGTGGCGCAACTGCTGTTCTGGATTTTGGTGGGATTGCTGTGTATTGGCGCGGGTTCGGTGCGACTGCACTATCACAGCTATCTCAAAGCCGCGAGCCATGACGATGAAGCGGCGCATCAGGCGATGGCGGCTGAACTGACGCTGATTCACGGCGTGCCGGTTGAGTGCAGCGAGCGCGAGTTCCTGCGTGAACTGCAGAACGCGCTGATTTGGATTAACTTCCGCTTCTATCTTGCACCGCTGTTCTGGTTTGTGGTCGGTGGACCTTACGGCCCGGTGCTGCTGGTGGGTTATGCGTTTCTGCGCGCCTGGCAGAGCTGGCTGGCGAAGCATCAGACGCCGCTGGCGCGCTCGCAGTCTGGCGTTGATCGTCTGCTGCACGTTTTGGACTGGATCCCCGTGCGTTTGGCCGGCGTGGCTTACGCGCTGCTCGGCCACGGCGAACGTGCGCTGCCAGCGTGGTTTGCCGCGCTGGGCGATCTGCATCGCCCGCAATATCAGGTGCTGACCAGCCTGGCGCAGTTCTCGCTGGCGCGCGATCCGCACATGGATAAAGTCGAAACGCCACGTGTTGCAGTGGCGTTGGCGAAACGTATTTCTCTGGTGCTGGTGGTGGTGGTCGCGCTGTTGACGATCTACGGCACGCTGGTGTGATCGGCTGGCGGCACGCCAAAATCCGGTGTGCCGTCTTCACGCCAGTCGAAATATTTCAAGCGCGTATGGCGATTCGGATCCCACAGCGGATCGCCCTCAATTTCGGTGTAATTGCGCGCGTGATACACCAGCACCGCTCTTCCCGCTTCATCCACCGTAAAGCTGTTGTGTCCCGGTCCGTATTGCTGATTATCCCAGCTGGTGGCAAATACCGGCCGCGCGGATTTACGCCAGGCGTTGATGTTGAGCGGATCGGCTAACACATCAATGCTTAATATCCCCAGACAGTAATTTTCATCGGTCGCGCTGGCGGAATAGGTGACAAACAGCTGGTCGCCATGCTGAATCACCGCCGGTCCTTCGTTGACGCTGAATCCCGCGCACTCCCATTCATACTCCGGTCGGCTCAGCATCAGCGGGGCGCTTTTTAGCGTCCACGGATTGAGCAACTCGGCGAGATACAGGTTAGAGTTTCCGGGAATCGCCGGATCTTTTTGCGCCCACAGATACCAGTGTTTACCTTGATGGTGGAAGTAGGTGGCGTCCAGTGAGAAGGAGTCGATGGGCGTATGTACGCGGCGGCAGGGCTGCCAGTTACCGCTCAGCGGATCGGCATCATTACACACCAGCGCATACATGCGGTGCTGGAACAGGCCATCTTTTATCGCCCGCGTCGGTGCGGCAGCGAAATAGATCACCCATTGCCCGTTGATGTGATGCAGTTCTGGCGCCCAGATCAGCGCGCTAAAGGGGCCGGTATCCGGTTTGTGCCACACCGTTACCGCTTCTGCCTCAATCAGGCCAGCCAGCGTTGAGGCATAGCGAATCTCCAGTCGGTCATATTCCGGCACCGAGGCGATAAAATAGTAGCCATCGGCATGGCGCAGAATAAAAGGATCGGCGCGTTGCGTAATAAAAGGATTGGGCCAGCTCATTTGATCTCTCCGGGTTGCGCAGTCGCAGAGGACGCGATAGGGGATTCGTGGTGTGAATGGGCACGGCGCAGCGCCAGATCGGCCTGAATCGTACGCATTAAGTTGCGATCCACTTTCATTAAACGCACCACGCCGGCGGTGATCAGATATCCCACGCCCGGAATGACCGTGAACAGCAGCATGATGCCGTTAATCGCGTTGGGGGTCTGCTGTTTTGCGCCGGCATCGTAGCCATAAATCGACAGCAGGAAACCGACCATCGCCCCCGCCACCGCCAGCCCCACTTTGAGGAAGAACAGGTTGCCGGAGAAGCTCATACCAGTGATGCGTTTGCCGGTTTTCCATTCGCCGTAATCATCCACGTCGGCCATCAGCGACCAGTGCAGCGGCGAGGGAATCTGGTGCAGGATATTCAGCAGGAAGTAGGCGATGACCACCGCGACGGTGGCGTGCGGATCAATCCAGTAGAAGCCGCAGGAGAACAGCGCCAGCGCGATGTTGGTCCAGAAGAACACCTTGAGCTTGCACCAGCGATCGGTGAGGATTTTTGCCAGTGTGCTGCCGAACATCATGCCGATGACGCCCAGGCTGATAAACAGCGTGGCAAAGTGCGTTGATTGCCCCATCACCCAAGTGACGTAGTACATGGTGGCGGCCATGCGGATAAAACCGGGGCAGACGTTGCAGAAGGTCAGCAGCAGAATGCGCACCCACTGATCGTTTTTCCACACGTCGCGCAAGTCTTGTTTCAAATCATCGTTGCTTGGCGTGGCCGGGCGAATGCGTTCACGCACATTGGCAAAACAGAACAGGAACATCGCCAAACCGATCAGCGCCAGCACGCCCATGGCCATTTGATAACCGCGCGCTTTGTTGTCGCCGCCAAACCATTCGGCCATCGGCAACAGCGAAAGTGAGAGGATCAGCGTGGCAATGCCCACCATCACAAAGCGATAGGACTGACATGACACGCGCTCACCCGGATCGTTGGTGATCACACCGCCCAGCGAGCAGTAAGGGATGTTGATGGCGGTGTAAGTGAGTGACATCAGGAAGTAAGTGACAAACGCCCAGATAACCTTGTTGTCGTAGCTCCACTCCGGCGTGGTGAACATCAGCACGCTAAACAGCACGTAAGGCACGGAAACCCACAGCAGCCACGGACGGAAGCGGCCCCAGCGACTTTGCGTACGATCGGCAATGGCGCCCATGATCGGATCGGTTACCGCATCAAGTACGCGTACCGACAGTAATAGCGTACCGACCAGCGCCGGGGCTAAACCAAACACATCAGTGTAGAAATAATTGAGGAACAGCATGATGGCACCGCCAATCATGTTGCATCCGGCATCGCCCATGCCATATCCCAGTTTCTCTCTGAACGAGAGGGCTGCTCCTTTCATTGATCGTCTCCAGCGATATGATGAGCAGGAATTATCTGTGCAAAATCAGTAATCTGCTGGGGAGCAAATGGTCGGGTAGATGGACAAAACGCGCGGGCGGGGAAAAGTGTGAGCCAGATCAGAAGTGCTGCCCGGCATCAGCGTGCCGGGCAGGGAACAACATTACGCTTTCTGTAGTTTGTTCTTGATGGTGTAACCGATAGCCAGAATCACCAGCCATACCGGAATCAACCATACCGATATCGCCATGCCTGGCGTCATCAGCATAATGACCAACACACCGGCGAGGAACACCAGGCAAATCCAGTTACCCAGCGGATAGAGCACCGCTTTGAAGCGCGTGGTGACACCTTGCTGATCTTTCTTTTTACGGAATTTCAGATGCGCGAGGCTGATCATCGCCCAGTTGATCACCAGTGCGGAAACCACCAGCGCCATCAGCAGGCCAAAGGCTTCGCCTGGCATCAGGTAGTTGATCAGTACACACAGCAGGGTCGCCACGGCTGAGACCAGAATGGTGGCGACCGGCACGCCGCGACTGTCCACTTTCAGCAATGCTTTCGGCGCGTTACCCTGTTGCGCCAGGCCGAACAGCATGCGGCTGTTGCAGTAAACGCAGCTGTTGTAGACCGACAGCGCCGCCGTCAGGATTACCACGTTCAGCGCGTTGGCCACAAAGGCATCGCCCAGCTCATGAAAAATCAGCACGAACGGGCTGGTATCCGCCGTCACGCGCGTCCACGGCAGCAGCGAAAGCAGCACCGCCAGTGAGCCAATATAGAAAATCAGAATACGCCACAACACCTGATTGGTGGCTTTCGGGATGCTCTCTTGTGGATTGTCGGCTTCTGCGGCAGTGATGCCCACCAGCTCCAGACCACCAAACGAGAACATAATGATTGCCATCATCATCACCAATCCGGTCATGCCGTGCGGCAGGAAGCCGCCCTGATCCCACAGGTTGCTGACGCTCGCCTGCGGGCCTCCGTTGCCGCTAAACAGCAACCAGCCACCGAACAGAATCATGCCGATGACCGCGACCACTTTGATAATCGCGAACCAGAACTCCATCTCACCGAACACTTTGACGTTGGTCAGGTTAATGGCGTTGATCAATACAAAGAAGATGGCGGCGGTGGCCCAGGTAGGAAAATCCGGCCACCAAAATTGTACGTACTTGCCCACAGCGGTGAGTTCGGCCATGGCAACCAGCACATACAGCACCCAATAGTTCCAGCCCGAGGCGAAACCGGCGAAGTTGCCCCAATATTTGTAGGCGAAGTGACTGAAGCTGCCGGCAACCGGCTCTTCAACCACCATCTCGCCGAGTTGGCGCATGATCAGAAAGGCAATAAAACCGGCAATCGCATATCCCAGAATCACGGCCGGACCGGCCGATTGAATCACTGATGCGCTACCCAGAAACAGGCCAGTACCTACGGCTCCGCCCAGCGCAATCAGCTGAATATGGCGATTCTTTAAGCCGCGGTGCAGCGTGTCGCCATGCTGTTGTTCCATACAAACCTCGTGATGTTGTTATTGTGCACCTGCAGTGCGCGCACTGTAAGGCTGTTTACCTTAATGTATTCTTTTCTTTACGGTATCTGGCGTGCTGTGTGCATGCATGAGCTACCACGGCGTTCAGAATAGTGATAAGCGCGTCAGTTTGCACCTGCTTTTGCTTTTTGTGCTGAGAGATGACTGAAAAAGCAGCAGCATCCTCTGCGCGCCCGTCGCAGTATTTCTGCCATGAAAAAAGGGTGAACACGAATAGGTTTCCCTTATGGTTGGGCCGTTTTCTGGGCGCTAACTCAGTGTAAGGTTAGGTAAAAGTGCAATTCATTAACATTTGCTGCGTGCGGGTGATTTCTCGCTTGATGCCGGTAGGTTAGCGCACCAGCGCTACGATCCTCCCCTGAAGTGTGACCGCACCCATATAGACACAAGGTGAATACTTTGTTACTTTACCGGCACCATTTTTCAATTGGTATTACCAATTTACTCCGGACGTTTGGCTGATAAGAAGGGAAGATGGCCTACAGTAAAATTCGCCAACCCAAGCTCTCCGATGCGATTGAGCAACAGCTGGAATCCCTCATTATGGAAGGGACGCTCCAGCCGGGTGAAAAACTGCTCCCCGAGCGTGAACTGGCGAAACAGTTTGATGTCTCACGTCCATCCTTGCGCGAAGCGATTCAGAGCCTGGAAGCTAAAGGCCTGCTGCTACGTCGTCAGGGCGGCGGCACCTTCGTCCAAAAAAATCTCTGGCAAAGCCTGAGCGACCCGCTGGTCGGTCTGCTTGCCGAACATCCAGAATCTCAGTTTGACCTGCTGGAAACCCGCCATGCGCTGGAAGGCGTGGCTGCCTATTACGCGGCACTGCGTGGCACCGATGAAGATTTGCAGCGCATCCGCGACTGCCATGTTCATATTCAGCAGGCACAGGACAGCGGCGATCTCGACGCCGAAGCGGATGCAGTGATGAAGTATCAGATCGCTGTCACAGAAGCCGCCCACAATGTGGTGTTGCTGCATCTGCTGCGTTCCATGGGCCCTATGCTGGAACAAAACGTCCGTCAGAATTTTGAATTGCTCTACGCTCGTCGGGAAATGCTGGCGAAAGTGAGCGGTCACCGCGCCAGTATCTACGAGGCGATTGTGGCTCGTGAGCCAGAACAAGCACGCGAGGCATCTCATCGTCACCTGGCGTTCATTGAGGAAATCTTGCTGGATAGAAGTCGGGAGCAGAGTCGTCGTGAACGCTCCCTGCGTCGTTTACAGCAACGTAAGGAATAACGCACGGCAACGAACGTGCGGAAAACACGACGGGCCTGTCTTCTTGTGCTGTGAACCAGAAGCAAAGCACAAGAAGACAGGCTCCTGATAATTTCAACGTATTAGACACAGATAAGGAATACACCCCATGTCAGAACGTTTACAGAATGACGTGGATCCGATCGAAACTCGTGATTGGCTACAAGCGATCGAATCGGTCATCCGTGAAGAAGGTGTTGAGCGCGCGCAGTATCTGATTGATCAGGTAATGAGTGCAGCACGCAAAGGTGGCGTGAAAGTTGCCGCAGGTTCCTCTGCAATCAGCAACTACATTAACTCTATTGCTGTTGAAGATGAGCCGGACTATCCGGGCAACACCTCTCTTGAACGTCGTATCCGTTCCGCAATTCGTTGGAACGCCATCATGTCGGTGCTGCGTGCGTCGAAGAAAGATCTGGAGTTGGGTGGCCATATGTCCTCCTTCCAGTCTTCCGCGACCATTTATGAAGTGTGCTTTAACCACTTCTTCCGCGCGCGTAGCGACAAAGACGGCGGCGATCTGGTTTTCTTCCAGGGTCACATTTCTCCAGGTATCTACGCCCGCGCCTTCCTTGAAGGTCGTCTGAGCGAAGACCAAATGAATAACTTCCGTCAGGAAGTGCAGGGCAAAGGTCTCTCTTCTTACCCGCACCCGAAACTGATGCCGGACTTCTGGCAGTTCCCAACCGTATCAATGGGCTTGGGTCCGTTGAACGCGATCTATCAGGCGAAATTCCTGAAGTATCTGGAACACCGCGGTCTGAAAGACACCTCAGCACAAACCGTTTACGCCTTCCTCGGTGATGGCGAGATGGATGAGCCGGAATCCAAAGGTGCGATCACCATCGCCACCCGCGAGAAGCTGGACAACCTGGTGTTCATCATCAACTGTAACCTGCAGCGTCTGGACGGCCCGGTCACCGGTAACGGTAAGATCATCAACGAGTTGGAAGGCATCTTTGCCGGTGCTGGCTGGAACGTGATCAAAGTGATTTGGGGCGGTCGTTGGGATGAACTGCTGCGTCAGGACACCAGCGGCAAGCTGATTCAGCTGATGAACGAAACCGTTGATGGCGATTATCAGACCTTCAAATCCCGTAACGGCGCGTACGTACGTGAGCACTTCTTCGGTAAATATCCGGAAACCGCAGCTCTGGTGAAAGACTGGTCAGACGAAGAGATCTTCGCGCTGAACCGCGGCGGCCACGATCCGAAGAAAGTCTACGCTGCACTGAAAAAAGCGCAGGAAACCAAAGGTCAGCCAACGCTGATTCTGGCCCATACCATCAAAGGTTATGGCATGGGTGACACTGCTGAAGGTAAAAACATCGCGCACCAGGTTAAGAAGATGAACATGGATGGCGTTCGCTACATCCGCGATCGCTTCAATGTGCCGGTTGCCGATGACAAAATCGAAGAGCTGCCATACGTCACCTTCGAAAAAGGCTCTGAAGAGTACAACTATCTGCACGGTCAGCGTGAGAAGTTGGGCGGCTACCTGCCAACGCGTCAGGCGGAGTTCAGCGAGAAGCTGGAAATGCCAACGCTGGAAGAGTTCCGTCCACTGCTGGAAGAGCAGAATAAAGAGATCTCCACCACCATCGCCTTCGTGCGTGCATTGAACGTGATGCTGAAGAACAAGTCGATCAAAGATCGTCTGGTTCCAATCCTTGCCGACGAAGCCCGTACCTTCGGTATGGAAGGTCTGTTCCGTCAGATTGGTATCTACAGCCCGAACGGTCAGCAGTACACCCCGCAGGACCGCGAGCAGGTTGCGTACTATAAAGAAGACGAGAAAGGCCAGATTCTGCAGGAAGGGATCAACGAGCTGGGCGCAGGTTCATCCTGGCTGGCGGCGGCGACCTCTTACAGCACCAACAACCTGCCGATGATTCCGTTCTACATCTATTACTCGATGTTCGGCTTCCAGCGCATCGGCGATCTGATGTGGCTGGCCGGCGATATGCAGGCACGCGGCTTCCTGGTGGGCGGTACTTCAGGTCGTACTACGCTGAACGGCGAAGGCTTGCAGCACGAAGATGGTCACAGCCACATTCAGTCGCTGACTATCCCGAACTGTATCTCTTACGATCCGTCTTACGCGTACGAAATCGCGGTCATCATGCAAGATGGCCTGGTGCGTATGTACGGCGAAGCGCAGGAAAACATCTACTACTACATCACCACGCTGAACGAAAACTACCACATGCCTGCGATGCCGCAGGGTGCGGAAGAGGGTATCCGTAAGGGTATCTACAAGCTGGAAACCGTAGAAGGTAGCAAAGGCAAAGTGCAGCTGCTGGGTTCAGGTTCAATTCTGCGTCACGTGCGTGAAGCCGCGCAGATCCTGGCGAAAGATTACGGCATCGCTTCTGACGTCTACAGCGTAACCTCGTTCACCGAGCTGGCGCGTGATGGTCAGGATTGTGAGCGCTGGAACATGCTGCACCCAACCGATGAGCCGCGCGTACCTTACATCGCGCAAGTGATGAACGAAGCACCGGCCGTCGCATCGACCGACTACATGAAGCTGTTCGCAGAACAGGTTCGCAGCTACGTGCCTTCCAGCGATTATCGCGTGTTGGGTACCGATGGCTTCGGTCGTTCTGACAGCCGTGAAAACCTGCGTCACCACTTCGAAGTGGATGCATCGTATGTGGTTGTGGCTGCGCTGGGTGAGCTGGCTAAACGCGGTGAAATCGATAAGAAAGTGGTGGCTGAAGCCATCACCAAATTCAATATCGACGCCGATAAAGTTAACCCGCGTCTGGCATAAGAGGTAAGAGAGTAATGGCTATCGAAATTAACGTACCGGACATCGGGGCAGACGAAGTTGAAGTCACCGAAATCCTGGTAAAGGTGGGCGACAAAGTTGAAGCTGAACAGTCGCTGATCACCGTGGAAGGCGATAAAGCCTCCATGGAAGTGCCTTCGCCGCAGGCGGGCGTGGTTAAAGAGATCAAAATCTCGACCGGCGACAAAGTCGAAACCGGCTCGCTGATTATGATTTTTGACGCAGAAGGTGCCGCAGAAGCGGCGCCAGCGCCAGCCGAAGAGAAGAAAGCGGAAGCCGCTCCTGCTGCCGCTGCTGCGGTCAGCAAAGAAGTCAACGTACCGGACATCGGCGGCGACGAAGTTGAAGTCACTGAGATACTGGTCAAAGTGGGCGACACCGTAACGGCTGAGCAGTCGCTGATCACCGTTGAAGGCGACAAAGCCTCAATGGAAGTCCCGGCACCGTTCGCGGGCGTGGTGAAAGAGATCAAAATCTCCACCGGCGACAAAGTGAACACCGGTTCACTGATCATGGTGTTCGAAGCAGAAGGCGCAGCGCCGGCGGCTGCTCCAGCAGCTGAACAGGAAGCGGCTCCAGCAGCAGCACCTGCGGCTTCTGGCGCTAAAGACGTCAACGTGCCGGACATTGGTGGCGACGAAGTTGAAGTCACCGAGATCCTGGTGAAAGTGGGCGACAAAGTCGCTGCTGAGCAATCCCTGATCGTGGTTGAAGGCGACAAAGCCTCAATGGAAGTGCCTGCACCGTTCGCCGGTACCGTGAAAGAGTTGAAAGTGGCGACTGGCGATAAAGTCAGCACCGGTAAACTGATCATGGTGTTCGAAGTGGAAGGCGCGGCACCGGCTGCGGCGCCTGCGGCTAAGCAGGAAGCGGCTCCAGCGGCAGAAGCCGCGAAACCGGCAGCGGCCCCAGCAGCAGCGAAAGCGGATGCGAAAGGCGAGTTCGCTGAGAACGATGCTTACGTACACGCGACGCCGGTGATTCGTCGTCTGGCGCGCGAGTTCGGCGTTAACCTGGCGAAAGTCAAAGGCACCGGCCGTAAAGGTCGCATCCTGAAAGAAGACGTGCAGACTTACGTCAAAGACGCGGTGAAACGCGCTGAAGCGGCTCCGGCTGCAGCAGCCAGCGGCGGAAGCCTGCCAGGTCTGTTGCCCTGGCCGAAAGTGGACTTCAGCAAGTTCGGCGAAATCGAAGAAGTTGAACTGGGCCGTATCCAGAAAATCTCCGGTGCCAACCTGAGCCGTAACTGGGTGGTGATCCCGCACGTTACACACTTCGACAAAACCGATATCACCGATCTGGAAGCGTTCCGCAAACAGCAGAATGCCGAAGCAGAGAAACGCAAACTGGATGTGAAATTCACGCCAGTGGTGTTCATCATGAAAGCCGTTGCCGCTGCTCTTGAGCAGATGCCACGCTTCAACAGTTCACTGTCTGAAGATGCACAGAAACTGACGCTGAAGAAATACATCAACATCGGTGTGGCGGTTGATACGCCAAACGGTCTGGTGGTTCCGGTGTTCAAAGATGTGAACAAGAAAGGCATCACTGAACTGTCCCGCGAGCTGATGGCGATTTCCAAGAAAGCGCGTGATGGCAAGCTGACCGCCGGCGACATGCAGGGCGGTTGCTTCACTATCTCCAGCCTTGGCGGCCTGGGCACCACGCACTTCGCGCCAATCGTCAACGCGCCGGAAGTGGCTATCCTTGGTGTTTCCAAGTCAGCGATGGAACCGGTGTGGAACGGTAAAGAGTTTGAGCCGCGTCTGATGATGCCGATCTCACTCTCCTTCGACCACCGCGTGATCGACGGTGCTGATGGTGCGCGCTTTATCACCATCATCAACAACACACTGTCCGACATTCGCCGTCTGGTGATGTGAAGTTAATCAAGGCCGGCGAAAGCCGGCCTTGTTGTAAGCATTCAATGTTGCCGCGGTTGGCAGTTTGTTAACAATTCTGTAAACTCTCGCGGTGAAATGTCCCGGCGGATATAGGGCATTAGAGCTTGGGAAAAGCTTTTTCCTGACTGCCGGTAATCAAACAAGAGGTCATGATGAGTACAGAGATTAAAACTCAAGTCGTGGTACTTGGGGCAGGTCCTGCAGGTTACTCTGCAGCCTTCCGTTGCGCTGATTTAGGTCTGGAAACCGTAATCGTTGAGCGTTACAGCACCCTCGGCGGTGTTTGTCTGAACGTAGGCTGTATCCCGTCAAAAGCGCTGCTGCACGTCGCCAAAGTGATCGACGAAGCAAAAGCCCTGGAAGAGCACGGTATCGTGTTTGGCCAGCCGCAAACTGACATCGACAAAATTCGTTCGTGGAAAGAGAAGGTGATCAACCAGCTCACTGGCGGCCTCGCGGGTATGGCGAAAGGTCGTAAAGTGAAAGTGGTGACTGGCCTCGGCAAATTCACCGGTGCTAACACGCTGGTGGTCGAAGGTGAAGGTGGCGCAACCACCATTAACTTCGATAACGCGATCATCGCGGCCGGTTCTCGTCCAATCGAACTGCCATTCATTCCGCACAATGATCCGCGCGTGTGGGACTCAACCGATGCGCTGGAACTGAAAGAAGTGCCGAAGCGTCTGCTGGTTATGGGCGGCGGCATCATCGGTCTGGAAATGGCCACCGTTTATAAAGCGCTGGGTTCAGAGATCGACGTGGTTGAGATGTTCGACCAGGTGATCCCGGCTGCTGATAAAGACGTAGTGAAAGTCTTTACCAAGCGTATCAGCAAGAAATTCAACCTGATGCTGGAAACCAAAGTGACCGCTGTTGAAGCGAAAGACGACGGTATCTACGTATCGATGGAAGGTAAAAAAGCGCCAGCTGACGCACAGCGTTATGATGCGGTGCTGGTGGCGATTGGTCGCGTACCGAACGGTAAAGGCCTTGATGCGGGTAAAGCAGGCGTGGAAGTGGACGATCGCGGCTTTATCCGTGTCGACAAGCAGATGCGCACCAACGTACCGCACATCTACGCTATCGGTGACATCGTGGGTCAGCCAATGCTGGCGCACAAAGGTGTGCATGAAGGCCACGTAGCGGCGGAAGTGATCTCGGGTCTGAAGCACTACTTCGACCCGAAAGTGATCCCATCCATTGCTTACACCGAGCCAGAAGTTGCCTGGGTTGGTCTGACCGAGAAAGAAGCCAAAGAGAAAGGCATCAGCTACGAAGTGTCCACCTTCCCGTGGGCCGCTTCAGGCCGTGCTATTGCGTCTGATTGTGCAGACGGCATGACTAAACTGATCTTCGACAAAGAGACTCACCGTGTTATCGGTGGTGCGATTGTCGGCACCAACGGCGGCGAGCTGCTGGGTGAAATCGGTCTGGCGATTGAAATGGGCTGTGATGCCGAAGATATCGCTCTGACCATTCACGCGCACCCAACGCTGCATGAATCAGTTGGCCTGGCTGCCGAAGTGTTCGAAGGTAGCATCACTGACCTGCCGAACCCGAAAGCGAAAAAGAAATAAGTTCGCGCTTTGAATAAATTAACGGCTCCTTTAAGGAGCCGTTTTTTATTAGTGGTTCTATTTAAATAAACAAATAAAAAAGGCGCAAGAGCTAACACATGCGCAATGCCGGAATAGCGGGAGCGGACTCCCGCTAGTGAATTTTTACTGTTGCGCTTCGTAAGCCATAACAGCCGATAATTCAGCAGTGAATATCCGTAATCGTAATTCACAGAGTGAACTGCGATTAACCAGACACAATCCTAATAGAATGAGCCCGCTGATAATCAGCTTGCTGAATATAGACTTCATAGTCACGTTCCTCTTGATTTAGCACGAGCAAGCGACTACCCTGACATTTCTCAGGTGTTAGGGTATGATGCTTGCCCGTGCGGTTAATGAAAGTTAACTGCACGGTTTTACGCTCCACAACCTACCCCAATCTTTTCAGCTTGAAGCAAGTTGCCTCAAGCGCCCGCAGGCAGTCTACGCCAAACTTCTTTTATTTCATCTAATATTTTAAATTATTTATAATTAATGGATTTTTATATTATCTAATCATTTAAATAGATCGCGTAATGGATGTTTTTAATTAAAAATTAATTTCTGTAAGCCGATCAATAAAATGACTTGGTGGCACGGGCAGATATTTCCGGCTCGGATAGTAGAGCCAGAATCCTTCTTTTACCTGAGTGAAGTTCGCCAGTATTTCCACTAACTCAACGCGAATTAAAACTTCCCGCACCGTAGCTTCATGCAGAAAGGCAATGCCTACGCCCGCACGGGCTGCCTGTAATATCCGCTCATTACTACCCTGCAGAATGCGCAGGCTCATAACCAGAAGTTAGTGAATCAACTTACCGAGATGGCTGGAGGTTATGATGCAACAGCCGCTCAGCTAGCGTTAGCGTGGGTGCTGGCAAAAGGCGAGTTTATTGTGCCGATTCCCGGCGCCAGCAAAATCGCCCATCTGGAACAGAACTGCGCCGCCGCCGATTTAGCATTACGTCATGCGGATGTCGCCACGCTGGACGAGTGGTTTAGCGAGAAAAATATTCTGGGCGAACGCTATAACGACAGCGAATTCGTGCTGGTTGATCGTTAACACTCTTCTGCGTACATGAGAACAAGCAGGCTTTCATAGCCTGCTTTTTTATGTGATCCCGCTCAATTTGCAGATGAAGCTGCTAAAAAACGCACGAATGTTGCTTTTTTGTAAACAGATTAACAATCAGGCGAAATGCTGCTATGCTGCCCCACGCGGAACCGGGCACCTCACCCTACTGTTCGACAGCATCAAGGGGTGCACCGGAAAGCTATACAATGAGAGCGAGGAGAACGTCGTGCTAGAAGAATACCGTAAGCACGTTGCCGAGCGTGCTGCCCAGGGAATCGTACCTAAGCCGTTAGATGCTTCCCAAATGGCCGCGCTGGTTGAACTGCTGAAAAACCCGCCAGCGGGTGAAGAAGAATTCCTGACCGACCTGTTGGTCAACCGTGTCCCACCAGGTGTTGATGAAGCGGCGTACGTAAAAGCCGGTTTCCTGGCAGCTGTCACTAAGGGCGAAGCCCACTCTCCTCTGGTTACTCGCGAAAAAGCCGTTGAGCTGCTGGGCACCATGCAGGGCGGTTATAACATCCATGCGCTGATTGAAGCGTTAGAAGATGAAGCCTTAGCGCCGATTGCTGCCGAAGCCCTGTCTCACACGCTGCTGATGTTCGATAACTTCTACGATGTCGAAGAGAAAGCCAAAGCGGGTAACCCACACGCGAAAAAAATTATCCAGTCCTGGGCCGATGCCGAATGGTTCCTGAAGCGTCCAAAACTGGCTGAAAAAATTACCACCACCGTGTTCAAAGTGACCGGCGAAACCAACACCGACGACCTCTCTCCGGCGCCGGATGCATGGTCACGTCCGGATATTCCACTGCACGCGCTGGCAATGCTGAAGAACGCCCGTGAAGGCATCGAACCCGACGATGCGGGTAACATTGGCCCGATCAAACAGATCGAAGCACTGCAGACTAAAGGCTTCCCGCTAACCTACGTCGGTGACGTGGTCGGTACCGGTTCTTCGCGTAAATCCGCCACCAACTCGGTGCTGTGGTTTATGGGCGACGATATTCCTTACGTGCCGAACAAAAAGGGCGGCGGTCTGTGCCTCGGCGGTAAAATCGCTCCTATCTTCTTCAACACCATGGAAGATGCGGGCGCCTTGCCGATCGAGCTCGACGTTGATCGTCTGAACATGGGCGATGTCATTGACGTTTACCCGTACAAAGGCGAAGTGCGCAATCACGAAACCGACGAATTGTTGGCGACCTTTGAGCTGAAAACCGACGTGCTGCTGGACGAAGTCCGTGCTGGCGGTCGTATTCCGCTGATCATCGGTCGCGGCCTGACCACCAAAGCGCGCGAATCGCTGGGTCTGCCGCATAGCGATGTGTTCGTACAAGCCAAAGATGTGGCTGTTAGCACCCGCGGTTACTCGCTGGCGCAGAAAATGGTCGGCCGCGCGTGCGGCGTAGAGGGTGTCCGTCCGGGCTCATACTGCGAACCAAAAATGACCTCTGTCGGTTCTCAGGACACCACCGGTCCAATGACCCGTGATGAACTGAAAGACCTGGCGTGCCTCGGCTTCTCGGCTGACCTGGTGATGCAGTCATTCTGCCATACCGCCGCCTATCCGAAGCCGGTCGACGTGACCACGCACCATACGCTGCCAGACTTCATCATGAACCGTGGCGGCGTGTCGCTGCGTCCGGGCGATGGCGTTATCCATAGCTGGCTGAACCGTATGCTGCTGCCAGATACCGTTGGTACCGGCGGTGACTCACACACCCGTTTCCCAATCGGTATTTCCTTCCCGGCAGGTTCTGGTCTGGTGGCGTTTGCTGCTGCGACCGGTGTGATGCCGCTGGATATGCCGGAATCGGTGCTGGTGCGCTTCAAAGGCGAAATGCAGCCGGGTATCACCCTGCGCGATCTGGTACACGCCATTCCGCTGTATGCGATTAAAGCTGGCCTGCTGACCGTTGAGAAGAAAGGGAAGAAAAACATCTTCTCTGGCCGCGTGCTGGAAATCGAAGGTCTGCCGAAACTGAAAGTTGAGCAGGCATTTGAGCTGACCGATGCCTCGGCTGAGCGTTCTGCTGCCGGCTGTACCATCAAGCTGGATAAAGAGCCGATCATCGAGTATCTCAACTCGAACATCGTGCTGCTGAAGTGGATGATCTCGGAAGGCTACGGCGATCGTCGTACGCTGGAGCGCCGCATTGAAGGCATGCAGAAATGGCTGGCCGATCCGCAACTGCTGGAAGGCGATGCGGATGCTGAGTACGCGGCGGTGATCGATATCGATCTGGCCGAGATCAAAGAGCCAATTCTGTGCGCACCGAACGATCCAGACGACGCGCGTTGGTTGTCTGACGTGCAGGGCGAGAAGATTGACGAAGTGTTCATCGGTTCGTGCATGACCAACATCGGTCACTTCCGCGCGGCCGGTAAGCTGCTGGATGCCCATAAAGGCCAGCTGCCAACCCGTCTGTGGGTTGCGCCGCCAACCAAAATGGACGCCGCCCAGCTGACCGAAGAGGGCTATTACAGCGTCTTTGGTAAGAGCGGTGCGCGTATCGAGATTCCGGGCTGTTCACTGTGCATGGGTAACCAGGCGCGTGTGGCTGACGGCGCGACGGTGGTTTCCACCTCAACCCGTAACTTCCCGAACCGTCTGGGTACCGGCGCGAACGTCTTCCTGGCGTCAGCAGAGCTGGCGGCGGTCGCTTCGCTGCTTGGCAAGCTGCCAACGCCGGACGAGTATCAGCAGTTCATGCTGCAGGTTGATAAGACCGCGGCTGACACGTATCGCTACCTCAACTTTGATCAGCTGGGACAATACACTGACAAAGCCGACACAGTGATCTTCCAGACTGCCGTTTAATCGGTTATCGGGATGAACAAGGGGACGATGAAAATCGTCCTTTTTTTATGCCCTTTTTTCCGCTGACATCTCCAGGCATAATGCGAGCGCGATCCCACTTTATTCAGCGTGCTGCGCACAAAATGCACTAACACTGTGCTGCACAGCGCGTCATCAGTATGAGGCAATCATGGAATATGAATTTCTGCGTGATTTGACCGGTCAGGTCAAAGTGCGTATGTCGATGGACCACGAAGCGGTGGGGCACTGGTTCAACGAAGAGGTCAAAGACAATCTGCCGTTGCTGGATGAAGTTGAGGCCGCCGCCCAACAGGTGAAAGGCACCATCAATCAGTGGCAGCGTGTCGGGCATGAATACACGCTGTGGCTGGATGATGAAGAGGTGATGATTCGTGCCAACCAGCTGGCGCTGGAAGATGACGGCATGGAAGAGGGCATGACTTATTACGACGAAGAGAGCCTCTCTTTCTGTGGCGTCGACGATTTTCTCGCAGTGATTGCCGCTTATCGGCTGTTTATTGCCGGTAAATAACTAAACAGTAAGGTCGCCATTGATGGCGACCCAGACGATTACCGCGCCGCGCCACTTGCCACGGAATGCGCATGCGTCACCTGTTCCTCATCGACGATAGGTTCAACTTTACCCATCAGGAACAGATAGTTAAGAATGCCAATTACCACCAGCACCGCCGAGAACACCAGCGCCCAGGTAAAGTGGCCGGTTGCGCCAACAATCGCGCCGGTAATGATCGGCCCCACCGCGCCGCCCATGTTTGAAACGGTATTCTGCAGCCCCGCCACAATCGACACGCTGTTTTGCGGTGCCACATCGCCCGGCAAGGCCCACACTTGTGATGCCGCCACGGTGGTGCCGGATTTGGCGATACACAGCAGCAGCACGGTCATAAACACCGAATCGGTGAACGGGGCAAATCCGATACACAGCGCCATCAGCAGGCCGATGGTGAGAAACAGTTTTCGTGTAGCGGTCAGCGACAGCACTTTGTTATGCACCATGCGATCCGATGCCCAACCCGCCAGCACTTCAATCACCATGCCACAGATCAGCGGCAGCGCAGCCACCATCCCCATTTTGAGGAAATCCATGCCTTTATCTTTCACCAGATAGGTCGGCAACCAGGTAATAAAGAAATAGGAGGTGTAGTTGATGGTGAAAAAGCCAATGCACATTGCCCAGATATTGCGGTAGCGCAGCAGCTTGTACCACTTCATCGGCCGCACGCTTTTGTCGCCGTGCTTTTGCGTCTGGCCATTACGGATGAAGCGCACTTCTTGCTGGCTTATCGACTTATGATCTTCCGGATTTTCAGCGTAGATAAAGTACCAGGCAATCACCCAGAACAAGCCCAGCGCACCTATTGCGAGGAAGGTCAGACGCCAGTCGAACAGGGCGATCATAAAGACGATCAGCGGCATGGCCACCGCACCACCAAATTTGGAGGCACTGTCGAACAGGCCAGAAACCGTGGCGCGTTCGCGATCCGGGAACCAGCGCGCGGTAATGCCCGCGTTGCTGGGATAGGCGGCGGCTTCACCGACGCCGAGCGCTAAACGCAGCGCCAGCAGCGATTTAAAGCCGGTCGCCAGTCCCATCGCCATGGTGGCGATCGACCACCAGCCGACGGCGATACCAAGCCCTTTTTTCTGACCGAAGCGATCGGCAAACCAGCCCGCTGGGATCTGCAACAGCGCATAAGACCAGAAGAACGCCGCCATGATGAAGCCCATCATTTCAGGATTGATATCGAGTTCTTTGATCAGATGCGGAGCCGCTGCCGAGAGAACGGTGCGGTCAATGTAGTTAATGGCGATGGCCAGCCACATCAGGCCAGCAATCCACCAACGGATACGACTCGAGCGCGCAGAGTTAGTCATAGTAATTATCCACTCGAAAAAGGTTACAGAGAAAGGTGGCGTGTTATTCCAGCCCGTTCATCACGTTGATTGGGCGTTCGCCCCGTTGTATGCACTGCACAATTTGCGTCACGCAGCGTTCACCAATCGCGCTGATCGCACCGTCGGTGTAACCGGCAATGTGCGAAGTGGGAATGAAGTTGCTGAGCGTAAACAGCGGATGCTCGGTCAGCGGTTCCTGCACAAACACGTCAGCCGCTGCTCCGGCGATCACGTCATCCAGCAGCGCCTGATAAAGATCCTGCTCATTCACTACGCCGCCGCGTGAGGCATTAATCAGGAAGGCATTTTTCTTCATGCGTTTGAGGCGCGCGGCATCAAACAGATTCTGCGTTTTGTCGGTAAGCGGCATGTGCAGAGTGATGAAATCGCTGGTTTCGGTCAGCTGATCCAGCGTGACGAAGTCGATGCCGTGTTCAGTAGCAAACGGCTCATCAGGATAAAAATCAAACGCGATCACCCGCATGTTGAAACCTCTGGCGCGCAGCGCGACCTGCTTGCCAATATTGCCCAGCCCGATGATGCCCAGTGTTTTACCGTACACGTCGGTGGCAAAAATACGCGGCCAGCTGCCCGCTCGGGTTTCGATGGCGGCTTGGGTGATCTGACGCGCGCTGTTAAGGATCAAAGCAAAGGCGAAATCAGCGACAGCATGTTTATTGGCATCCGGCACGTTGGTGACGTAAATCCCGCGTGCACGCGTAGCATCCAGATTGATGTTGTCTACACCGACGCCGTGCTTACAGACGATTTTCAGCTGCGGTGCTAACGCCAGCAGCTCTTCATTGATGTCGGTAAAAGCCACGATCAGCGCCACGGTGTCAGCCAGATGCGGCTGGAGTGCGCTCAGCGGCGCATCGGCGGGCAGCGTAATCAGCTCAAAACCGTGCTGTTGCAGCGTGGTTATCGGCGTCGCGTCATATTTTGCAAACGACGGTGAGGTACAGATGACTTTCATAATTCTTCCCGATGTTGAAAATAAATACCGTTCCCGCGGATCGCATGCATCGTAGCGGCGCAATTTATTGCGCGAAAAATCGCGCCGCTACGGCTTGTGCGGCGATTGAAATCGGCTTCACGCTGCTATGGTGATGACTCTAATTACTGCAAATACTGATTCACAATCTGGCGGATCTTCTGCTCTTCTTCGGCTGAGAAACTCACCGCGTAGCGGCTGTCACCAACCTCAAAACCAAGCAGCGTCACTGCTTTTTTCACTGCGGCGGGAGAGAAGCCGACGCTATACAGATCGGTGCGCAGACCGGTCACATTCTCTTGCGCCAGGCGCGAACCTTCGATATCGCCGGCATGGAAGCGCGCCCAAATCGCGTTGATCTCTTTAGGCGCCACGTTAGCAAGGCCAGAAATACAGGCCGAACAGCCGTCGACAAAGCCCTGATGGATCAGCGAATCCGGGCCGTTCAGCACATCAAAACTGTTGATGCCTGCAGCCGCTTGCAGAAAGCCGCTCAGGCTCTCATAGCTGCCGGCGCTGTCTTTGATGCCGATGATGTTCGGGTGTGCGGCCAGCGTGCGTACGGTTTCCGGTTGCAGCGTGTTGCCGGTGCGCGCCGGAATGTTGTAAAGGAACAGCGGCACGTCGATGGCGTCAGCCACCGCGCGATAGTGGGCAATCAGCTCTTCCTGCTTTAGCGGCACGAAATAGGGTGTGATGACCGAAACCGCATCCACGCCCAGCTTCGCCACTTGTTTCCCAAGGCGAATGGTTTCACGCGTGGAGATCTCGCCAATGTGCGCCACCACCGGCGCGCTGCCGTTCACTTCATCGACGCAGGTCTGCGTCACCGCCAGCTTCTCCTGTTCGTTCAGCACGAAGAATTCGCCGTTGGTGCCGCCGCAGAAGATACCGTTGCCGGCGCTTAACTGGCGTTGTACCTGCTCGCGCTGGGCGGCTGGGTTGAATGCGCCGTCGCGATCGAAGGTGGTGACGATGGCGGTTAATACGCCCTGAATTTTCTTACTCATGGTGTCCTCAATAATCCTTAGTAATTCAAAGCCGGAAACAGCGTCAGATAGACGTTTCGTACGTCATCGGCGCCCACTTTCATCGGTACATTCTTCATCAGGCGCTGCACGTCGAGCGCGGCTTCCACCAGATACGGCAGATGATCCGGGCCGATACCCAGCTCTTCCAGGCTGGCGGGCAGCTTCAGGCGCTTCACCAGTGCGGCAAAATACGCCACCAGCGCGTGGGATTTGGCTTCGTCGTCCAGCGTGATGTCGGCATCCGGCAGCAGATCGTAAACCTGAGCGAATTTGCTCACCGCCGCCGGTCGTACAAAGCGCATGCAGGGCGCGAGGAGAATGGCATTGGCGACGCCGTGCGGCAGGTGATATTTGCCGCCCAGCGGATAAGACATGGCATGTACCAGATGCGTACCGGCATGCGCAATCGATGCACCACCGTAATAAGATGCCCACAGCATATTCAGGCGCGCTTCGAGATTGTCGGGTTCGGCGATAGTGGTTTCGAGGCTGGCAAACAGCTTTTTCATGCCGATCAGCGCATAGTTATCGCTCACCGGGTTCGCCACGGTCGCGGTAAAGCACTCAATCAAATGGCACAGCGCATCGATACCGGTGGAAGAAGCGATGTGCGGTGGCATGCTGGTGGTGAGTTCTGGCACCAGCGCGACATAATCTGGCAGCATCACCGGCGTGATAATGCCGACTTTGGTCTCTTTCTCGGGAATCGCCAGAATCGCGTTAGGCGTGGCTTCCGAGCCAGTACCTGCGGTGGTCGGAATCAGTAGCGAAGTGGTGCGCGTGTGCGGCTTCTCACCAGCCAGTAACGCCTCCAGTGTCGGCGCATCTTCGACACACAGAATCGACAGCAGCTTAGCGACATCCAGTACGCTGCCACCGCCGATGCCAATCACCAGATCCACATCGGTGCTCGGCAGCGCGGCGACAATGGCCGCCACATCGTGCTGGCTAGGCTCTGGCGGCACCGTGTTGACGATGCTCAGGCTGACAATCTGCTGCGTGAGCTGGGCGATCAGCTTTTGTACCGCCGGAATGCCTTCAATATTCTTATCGGTCACCAGCAGCGCTTTGTCTTTACCTTGCAGTAAATAGCTGAGGTCATTAAGCGCCTGAAAGCCACTGATCACGGTGCTGTTGATATTCATCTCTTACCCTTACGTTTTTGCGCGGAATGATTGATTTTGCTCAGTCGGCGCGAGTTCCATCACTGCAGTGCCTAATTTTATAGGGCAAATTGATTTCGATTAATTTGATCTTGCTCACATATAATCAATCATGATTGAATATAATCATTGCGACCCGGCAGCGGCCGGAAGAGGAGAGAGCATGACTTCACAGCCATGGAAAACGCCAGTCTTAGTGATTGCCGATGACTTTACCGGCGCCAATGACGCGGGCAGCGGGCTGGCACAAGCCGGGGCGCGTGTGCATGTGCTGTTTGAGAGCAGCACGCCACACGACGCTGGTGCTGCCGATGTGCTGGTGATCAGCACCGATAGCCGTGCAACCAGCGCACAAGAAGCGGCCCGGCGCACGCGAGCTGCCATTGAGCAACATCAGGCCATCGCTAACGACGGTTGGTTATTTAAGAAGATCGATTCCACGCTGCGCGGCAATCCCGGCGCGGAGATCGAAGCCGCGATGCAGGCCAGCGGTAAAACATTAGCCTTAGTGGTGCCGGCAGTGCCGAAGCTGGGACGCACCACGCGTGCGGGTGAAGTGTGGATCCATCAGCAGCGTTTGATCGACAGCGAATTCGCCAGCGATCCCAAAACGCCGGTCACCAGCGGCCATGTGCTGACGCGTCTGCAGATGCAGAGCACATTGCCGGGTGAAACCCTCGATCTCGCCACGCTGCGCAGCGATCAACTGGCGCAGGTGCTGGCCAGCAAGCAAGGTTTGCTGGTGGTGGATATCGAGCAGGACGCCGACATTGCCTTGTTGATGGCCGCGGCAGCCACGCTGGAGACGCGTCCGTTGTTGGCCGGAGCGTCCGGGCTCAGCGATGCGCTCGGCGCGTTGCTGGCGGCACGTCAGTCGCGTCCGGTGCTGGCGGTGGTCGGTTCGATGAGCGCCATTGCGCAGCAGCAGATTACACGCCTCGCTAGCCAGCGTGACATCCGCATTATCGACATTGATATCCGTCAGCTGTTTGCCCAACCGGCCTGGCCGCAGGCTGAACGGTGGCAGCAAGAGATGCAGCAGGCGCTGCACGACGGCGCGCATTGCGTGGTACGCACTACCCAACATGCCGGGCAGCGTCATGAGATTGCGCAGTTGTGCCAACAGCATCAGGTTTCTCGTCAGCTATTGGGCGAACGCATCTGCCAGTTTCTCGCGCAGTTAACCCGCCGCGTGTGCCGCGAGGTGCAGCCTGCTGGGCTTTATCTCTCTGGCGGCGATGTGGCGATTGCCGTGGCACAGGCATCAGGTGCCCGCGGTTTTCAGATTCAGGGCCTTGTGGCGGGCTGCGTGCCGCACGGGGTTTTGCTTAACAGTGAATTACACCTGCCGGTGATGACCAAAGCAGGTGGCTTTGGTGATGAAAACACCCTGGTAGAAGCCATTCGTTTTATTGAGGAGAAGTCGAGTGAGTAAAATTATTGCGATTACCATGGGCGATCCGGCGGGCATCGGCCCGGAGATCATCATTAAAGCGCTGGCAGAAGGTGAGTTAGCGGGCGTGCCTGCCGTCGTGGTCGGTTGTGCTAACACGCTGCGTCGGGTGATGGGTTTACATGTCACGCCGCAGGCTGAACTGCGCGTGCTCGACCAGGTCAAGGACGCGCATTTCGCGCCCGGCATGATCAACGTAATTGATGAGCCGCTGGCGGATGCCGCCGCGCTGCAGCCTGGAGTGGTGCAGAAAGCAGCGGGTGATTTGGCCTGGCGTTGCGTTAAACGCGCCACCGAACTGGCGCTGGCTGGCGACGTGCAGGCGATCGCCACCGCACCGTTAAATAAAGAGGCGCTGCACTCAGCGGGGCATATCTATCCCGGCCACACCGAACTGCTGGCGCAACTGACCAACACCAAAAATTACGCCATGGTGCTCTATACCGATAAGCTGAAAGTGATTCACGTCACCACGCATATCGCGCTGCGTAAGTTCCTCGATACCTTAAACGGCGAGCGCATTCAAACGGTGATCGGCATGGCCGACAGCTTCCTGCGCCGCGTCGGTTTCGACCAGCCGCGCATCGCGGTGGCAGGCGTTAATCCGCATGCCGGTGAAAACGGTCTGTTTGGTGATGAAGAGATCACCATCGTCGCGCCTGCCATTAACGCCATGAAAGCGCAGGGCATTGATGTCAGTGGCCCGTGTCCGCCCGATACCGTGTTCCTGCAGTGTCAGGAAGGACAGTACGATATGGTGGTAGCGATGTACCACGATCAAGGCCATATCCCGCTGAAATTACTAGGCTTTTATGATGGTGTTAACATCACTGCGGGCCTGCCGTTTATCCGCACCTCGGCGGACCACGGCACCGCGTTTGATATCGCCTGGACAGGTAAAGCGAACTCTGCGAGCATGGCGATCTCCATTAAACTCGCGATGCAGCTTGCATAGGGAAATATGAAGGGACAAAGCCGTCTCGACCAGATTATGGATTATCTGAAGAGCCATAATTTGGTCACTGTTGAACAACTGGTGAGCGCGATTTCTGCCTCGCCAGCGACGATCCGCCGCGATCTGATCAAGCTGGATAAAGAAGGCGTTATCAGCCGCAGCCATGGCGGCGTTACGCTGAATCGCTTTATCCCCAATCAGCCGACCACGCTGGAGAAGATGCAGCGTAATCTCGCCGAGAAGCAGGCCATCGCGCAGTTTGCCGCCAGTTACGTGCAGTCGGGTGATGCGGTGGTGCTGGATGCCGGCACCACCATGCTGGAGCTGGCGCGCCAGCTGACGCACCTCAAGCTGCGGGTCATCACCGCCGATCTGCATATCGCGCTGTTTCTGTCGGAGTTTAAGCAAATCGAAACCACCATTATTGGTGGACGCATCGACGATTCCAGCCAGTCGTGCATTGGCGAACACGGTCGCCGTTTGCTGCGCAGCATCAATCCTGATATTGCCTTTGTCAGCTGCAACTCGTGGAGCATCGAACGCGGGATTACCACGCCAACCGAAGAGAAAGCCGGATTGAAGATGGATCTGCTGGCCAACGCGCGCCGCCGCGTTCTGCTGGCTGACAGCAGTAAATACGGTTCATGGTCGCTGTATTGCGCCGCGCCGATTGATAGCCTGACTGATGTGGTGACGGATGCACGTCTGGATGAAGCGGTGTGCCGCGACCTGCGCGAGCGGGGTATTGGATTGGAGTTGACGGTTTAGATTTAGATTGAGATTGTGCTGGCTGTCCCCCATCCCGGCCTTCCCCCGCCAGCGGGGGAAGGAGACGCCGCCACATGCAACTCTCGAACTGACATATTGCAGCATCTTCCTCCCCCACCTGTGGGGGAGGACCGAGGAGGGGGACAGCGAGCACCAACCAGCGGGCAATGATTACTTAACGTAAGCCAGCAAACTCAGCGAATCGCGCGCCAGCGACTTACACTTCTTGTCGTTGGTAATGGCGATACCGCTCAAATCCTTGTAGCTCTCTTCGCCCAGCGACTTCATGTTGTAATTGCTGTAGTTGCTTAAATCCCAACGGTTCTGTTGGGCGAAAAACACCAGTGCTTTACGAATCTGTGCGTCCGGCAAATCCTGATAGCCACAATCGTTCTTGAGATAAACGAACACGGCGGTGAGGTCGGCCAGATCTTCTGCTTCGGATTCGCTCAGGGCAAAACTGGTGGAGGAGAAGCCAAGGAGTCCCGCCAGCAGCAGGATCTTGATGCTTTTCGTCATAATCATTCTCAACAAGGGACAATTTATTGACGTTAGCACAGTTATTGCCGCTATTCCGCTAAATTTGCCCTTTCGGGCCATTCCCACCCTTTTTATCAGTGCAATCTGTTTCAGGGCTTGACCCTCCCGCAGGGTAAAGGTTTACGCTGTGCCCTTATTCACGACAAGGATAAGAATATGCAACGTCGTCATTTTCTAAAGTTGACTGCCGCACTCAGCGCCGCCGGTGCGCTGCCGCTGTGGAGCCGCTCACTAATGGCCGCCACGCGCCCATTATTACCGATTCCCTCCATTTTGCAGCCTGATGCCCGCGGGCAATACACCTTGACCGCCATGACCGGTAGCAGCCAATGGAATGGCAAAGCGGTGCCTACCTGGGGATACAACGGTGGATTGCTCGGACCCGCGCTGCGTCTGCAACGCGAAAAAGCCGTCACGGTGAATATCCATAATCAACTGCCGGAAGCCACCACCTTGCACTGGCACGGGCTGGAGATCCCCGGCGATGTTGATGGCGGCCCGCAAGGGATTATTGCACCCGGCGCGACGCGTCAGGTCAGTTTCACCCCCGATCAACCCGCCGCGACCTGCTGGTTCCATCCGCATCACCACGGCAAAACCGGTTATCAGGTGGCGCAAGGTCTGTCGGGTTTGGTGCTGCTGGAAGATGAAGCGTCCGGCAAGTTGCGTCTGCCGATGCAGTGGGGCGAAGACGATGTGCCGCTGATTTTCCAGGATAAGCAGCTGAATAAAGCCGGAACGCAAATCGATTATCAGCTCGATATCATGCGCGCCGCCGTCGGCTGGTTTGGCGACATGATGCTCACCAACGGCGTGCAATATCCGCAGCATGCGGTGCCACGCGGCTGGCTGCGTCTGCGTTTGCTTAACGGCTGTAACGCGCGTTCGCTGCATATCGCCACCAGCGATCAACGTCCGCTGTATGTAATTGGCAGCGACGGTGGGTTGCTGGCCGAGCCGGTGAAAGTGGATAGCTTGCCGCTGCTGCCGGGCGAGCGTTTTGAAGTGCTGGTGGATACTTCAGATGGCAAAGCCTTCGACGTGGTAACGCTGCCGGTGACGCAGATGGGCATGACGCTGGCGCCGTTTGACCAACCGCTGCCGCTGGTCAACATTCTGCCGCTGCGCGTGATGGCCAGCGGTACGCTGCCGGACAAGCTGGTGGATCTGCCGCCCATTCCCGCCACCGAAGGCCTGCAAAGCCGCTGGCTGCAGCTGATGATGGATCCGCAGCTTGATCAGCAAGGTATGCAGGCGCTGATGGATCGTTACGGCGATAAAGCCATGGGCGGCATGAAAATGGATCATGGCAACATGGCGATGAGTGATAGCGCGAAGACGATGGATCATGGCGATATGGCGATGGATCACGGCAGCCACGGCAAAACTGCCGCCTATGATTTCCATAACGGCAACAAGATCAACGGCCAGGCATTTAACATGACCAAGCCGATGTTCAACGTGGAATTGGGCAAAGTGGAGAAGTGGACGATTTCCGGTGAAGGCGATCAAATGCTGCATCCGTTCCACATTCACGGCACGCAGTTCCGCATCCTGTCCGAAAACGGCAAGCCGCCTGCGCCACATCGCGCAGGCTGGAAAGACATCGTCAGCGTTAACGGCTGGCGCAGCGAAGTGCTGGTGCGCTTCAACTATGTCGCCAACGCCGACAATGCGTACATGGCGCATTGCCATCTGCTGGAGCATGAAGATACCGGCATGATGCTCGGTTTTAGCGTCAGTTAACCGCAGCCTCCAGCGCCAGGCGGATATCTTCGATCAGGTCGTCAGGATGTTCGATACCAATCGACAAGCGCACGGTCGCATCGGTGATGCCAATACGTTGCCGTACATCCTGCGGCACGCCCGAATGGGTGGTGCTGGCAGGATGGCTGGCCAGGGATTCGGTGCCGCCGAGGCTCACCGCCAGTTTGAACAGTTCAAGCGTATTGAGGAAACGGAACGCCGCCGCTTGCCCGCCACGAATATCAAACGAGAAGGTTGAACCCGCGCCGCTGCACTGGCGCTGATACGTTTTGCCCGCCGGACTTTCAGCCGCCAGATACGGCAGCCAATGCAGTTTTTCCACCTGCGGATGATCGCGTAAAAACGCCGCCACTTTTTCGGCATTGCTGGTGGCTTTCTCCATGCGCAGCGACAGCGTTTCCAGCGAGCGGCCAATCATCCAGCTGGAGTGCGGATCCAGCTGCGTACCGATGGCGCTGCGCAGCGAGCGCACTTTGCCGACCAGCGCTTTGCTACCCAGCACCGCACCGGCAATCAAATCCGAATGGCCGCCGACATATTTGGTCAGTGAATAGAGCGACAAATCTGCGCCATGCTGCAATGGCTGCTGAAAAACTGGGCCGAGCAGCGTGTTATCGCAGGCGAGAATCGGCCGTGAACCTTGCTGCTGCGCAATCACATCCGCCACTTGCTGCATCAACTGGATGTCCACCAAACTGTTGGTGGGATTGGCGGGCGTCTCAATCAAAATCAGCGCCACGCGTCCGCGCTGCCACGCCAGCTTCGCCGCTTCATGCACCTTATCTTCATCGGTGCCATCGCTGAAACCCACCGCTTTGATCTCCAAATCGTGCAGCGTTTTGCTCAGCAGCGTTTCGGTGCCGCCGTACAGCGGCTGGGAATGCAGAATCACTTCGCCCGGACGCGCAAACGTCAGCAGCGTGGTGGCAATCGCCGACATGCCGGAGGAGAACAGCGCCGCACTTTCCGCGCCTTCATACACCGCCAGCCGATCCTCAACGATTTCGCTGTTCGGATGATTGAAGCGTGAATAGACCAGCCCGCCACTTTTGCCTTCCGGCGGCTGCTTGCGCCCGGCGACGAAATCGAAAAAGTCCTGTCCCTCTTCGGCGCTGTTAAACACAAAGGTGGAGGTGAGAAACACCGGCGGTTTCACCGCGCCTTCTGATAACTGCGGATCGTAACCGTAATTCAGCATCTGCGTTTCCGGGTGCAGCTCGCGCGTACCAATCTTGGTTTTTTTACTGGATGAAGCGGTCATAGGAACTCCAGAACTCGGCGGTAAAGGGGCGGACGTGTTCCTACAGTTAACGCCAGCGCGATAAATTTCGCCACGGAATCGTTTGCGTTCTGTGCGCGGCGTTAGACGCTGGCTCGTCTATGATAGACTTCGTGGCTTTCCAAAAACCGTAACTGGACGCATGCAATGAAACATACCGTCGACGTGATGATCTCCGAGCAAGAGATCGCAACCCGAATTGCCGAACTGGGCAAGCAGATCAACGAGCACTACCGCAATAGCGGCAGCGAAATGGTGCTGGTGGGTTTGCTGCGCGGCTCCTTTATGTTTATGGCCGATCTGTGCCGCGCCATCGACGTGCCGCATGAAGTCGACTTTATGACGGCGTCAAGCTACGGCAGCGGCATGTCGAGCAGCCGCGATGTGAAAATCCTCAAAGATCTCGATGAAGATATTCGCGGCAAGGATGTGCTGATCGTGGAAGACATCATCGATTCCGGCAATACGCTGAGCAAAGTGCGTGAAATCCTGCGCCTGCGCGAGCCAAAGTCACTGGCGATTTGTACCTTGCTGGATAAGCCAGAGCGTCGTGAAGTGGACGTCACCGTCGAATTTGTTGGCTTTACCATTCCCGATGAGTTCGTGGTCGGCTTTGGTATCGATTATGCCCAGCGCTATCGCCATCTGCCGTATATCGGCAAAGTTATCCCGACCGGTGAATAACCGCACAATCGTCCAAGGCTAAACTTCCCCGCCTGCGATACACTGCGCAGCCCGTAAGCCAACGGTTTATGGGCTGGCTCGACTCTCTGCTAAACTCCATTGATTTCTTAATGTTAATGACCGCGACATCGCTCGTGCGCATTACCATTTTCATAGGCCTTTGATGTCTCTACAACAAGGTATGGATTCGCAATGACATATGCACTGGAAATTTCCGGGCTGACCAAAACCTATCCCGGCGGCGTACAGGCGCTGAAAGGACTCGATCTCAACGTGGAAGCGGGCGACTTTTACGCCTTGCTGGGGCCAAACGGCGCCGGTAAATCCACCACCATCGGTATTATCAGCTCGTTAGTGAATAAAACTGGCGGCAGCGTGCGCGTGTTTGGTTACGACCTGCAAAAAGACGTGGTCAACGCCAAGCGCCAGCTTGGGCTGGTGCCGCAGGAGTTCAACTTCAACCCGTTTGAAACCGTAATGCAGATTGTGGTCAATCAGGCTGGTTACTACGGCGTTGAACGCGCTGAAGCTAACAAGCGCGCGGAAAAATACCTCAATCAGCTCGATCTGTGGGGCAAACGCAACGAACGTGCGCGCATGCTTTCGGGCGGTATGAAGCGCCGCCTGATGATCGCGCGTGCGCTGATGCATGAGCCGAAGCTGCTGATCCTCGATGAACCGACCGCGGGCGTAGATATCGAACTGCGCCGTTCGATGTGGAGTTTCCTGAAAGAGCTGAACATTAAAGGCACCACCATCATCCTCACCACGCACTATTTGGAAGAGGCGGAAATGCTGTGCCGCAATATCGGTATTATTCAGAGCGGCGAGCTGGTGGAGAACACCTCGATGAAAGGGTTGCTCTCCAAGCTGCAATCCGAAACCTTTATCCTCGATCTGGCGCCGCGTAGCCCGCTGCCGCAGCTGGAGGGCTTCCAGTATCGACTGGTCGATACCTCGACGCTGGAAGTGGAAGTGATGCGTGAGCAAGGTCTGAACAGCGTGTTCAGCCAGCTGAGCACGCAGGGCGTGCAGGTGCTGAGCATGCGTAACAAAGCTAACCGCCTTGAGGAGCTGTTCGTCAGCCTGACACAGGGAAAAACAGGAGTGAAAGCATGACGCACTTGTATTGGGTGGCGCTCAAGAGCATCTGGAGCAAAGAGATCAATCGCTTCGCCCGCATCTGGATTCAGACGCTGGTGCCGCCGGTGATCACCATGACGCTCTACTTCATTATCTTCGGCAATCTGATCGGTTCACGCATCGGCGATATGCACGGTTTCAGCTACATGCAGTTTATCGTGCCGGGCCTGATTATGATGGCGGTGATCACTAACGCTTACGCCAACGTGGCATCGTCGTTCTTTAGCGCCAAGTTCCAGCGCAACATTGAAGAGCTGCTGGTGGCACCGGTGCCAACGCACATCATTATCGCCGGTTATGTCGGCGGCGGCGTGGCGCGCGGCGTATGCGTGGGGATTTTGGTTACCGCGATTTCGTTGTTCTTCGTGCCGTTCCACGTGCATTCGTGGTCGATGGTGGCGCTGACGCTGTTGCTGACGGCGATTCTGTTCTCACTGGCGGGCCTGCTGAATGCGGTATTCGCGCGCACTTTTGACGATATCAGCCTGATTCCCACCTTCGTGCTGACGCCGTTAACCTATCTCGGCGGCGTATTCTACTCGCTGACGCTGCTGCCGCCGTTCTGGCAAGCGGTGTCGAAGCTGAATCCGGTGGTGTATATGATCAGCGGCTTCCGTTACGGTTTCCTCGGCATCAACGATGTGCCGCTGGTGTTCACGCTATCTGTGCTGATCGCCTTTATCGTGGTGTTTTATGTGCTGGTGTATTCGCTGATTCAGCGTGGGCGCGGGTTACGTACGTAGATTTGGGAGTGATCTTCAAAAAGATCGCCATTCATGGCAACCAAAGAAAAGGGCGCGGTGTAAAAATCGCGCCCTTGTTGTATCAGGCGACCTGAACCGGCAACGCCTTAGCGAGGCGCTTCATTTCGTTATCGCCTTCGAAGTAGGCAACTTTCGGCTGCCAGCTGCGTGCGACTTCATCTTCGACCTGCACGTAAGAGCAGATGATCATGATGTCACCGGCGCAGGCGCAGCGTGCGGCGGCACCGTTGACTGAGATGATCTTCGAGCCACGTTCAGCGGCAATTGCGTAGGTTGAAAAACGCTGGCCGTTGGTGACGTTGTAAATATCGATGGCTTCGTATTGCAGAATGCCGGAGGCGTCGAGGAAATCCTGGTCAATGGCGCAGGAACCTTCGTAATGCAAATCTGCCTGAGTGACTTTAACGCGATGCAGTTTGCCTTGAAGTACGGTGCGAATCATAACTGTCTAACCTTGTTAAGCTGCCAATAAACAACGGAAAACTACTCCGTCAGATCCACTTGCTGATTATCAATCAGACGTGCATTGCCAAGCCATGCGGCCATCAAAATCACCGCGCGCTGGCTGTCCACGTTCAGCGCTTGTAAGGTTTCGGCATCGCAAATCGCCAGTCCATCCGGACGGAAACCCTTCTCACGCAACGCCACTTCCGCTTGCTCGATAATCTCTTCAACATGGCGCTCGCCGTTGCTCAGACGTTCGGCCATGCTGTTCATCACCTGGCTAAGACCGGACGCGATGTTACGCTCGTCGGCGGTGAGATAGCCATTGCGCGAACTCAGCGCCAGACCATCTTTTGCGCGTACCGTTGGCACGCCCACAATCTCGATATCGAAGCCCATATCCGCCACCATCTTGCGGATAATCGCCAGCTGCTGGAAATCCTTCTCGCCGAAGCAGGCGATGTCTGGCTGCACCAGATTAAACAGTTTGCTGACGATGGTGGAGACGCCGCGGAAGTGTCCCGGACGGCTGGCGCCTTCCAGCAGCGATGATAAACCCGGCACTTCCACGAAGGTTTGGCTATCCAGGCCTTTGGGATAGACATCGGCGGGCGCGGGCGCAAACACCAGATCCACGCTATGACGATTCAGCTTCTCGCAGTCGTCCTGCAGCGTGCGCGGATAGCGCGCTAAATCGTCGGGACGATCAAACTGCATCGGATTGACGAAAATTGAGACCACCACAACATCAGCGCGCTCGCGCGCTTCATCGACCAACGTTAGATGACCGTCGTGCAGGTTGCCCATGGTGGGCACCAGCGCGATACGTTTACCTGCCTGACGCCAGCGACGAATCTCACGACGCAGCATCGGCAGTGTTTCAATGATCAGCACTGCAAATCTCCTGATTTACTGGAAACTGTGTTCAGCGGCTGGATAAAGGCCCGCTTCAACGTCGGCGATATATTGGCGAATCGCTGCACGAATGTCGCCGGTTTCTGCGAGGAAATTTTTGGCAAATTTGGGAACGTGACCGCCGGTAATGCCAAAGGCGTCGTGCATCACCAGAATCTGGCCGTCAGTGACGTTGCCCGCGCCGATGCCGATCACCGGCACCGACAGCGCTTTAGTGATGCGTTCCGCCAGCGCCACCGGCACGCACTCCAATACCAGCAGCTGCATACCGGCGGCTTCCAGCGCCAGCGCATCGGCCAGCAGACGTTCAGCGGCGGCTTCATCGCGGCCCTGTACTTTATAGCCACCGAAGATGTTCACCGACTGCGGCGTCAGGCCCAAATGGCCGCACACCGGGACAGCGCGCTCGGTTAGCATACGCACGGTTTCCGCCAGCCACTCGCCGCCTTCCAGCTTCACCATATTGGCGCCGGCGCGCATCAGCTGTGCGGCGTTAGTAAACGTCTGTTCTGGCGTGGCGTAACTCATAAACGGCAGATCGGCCATCAGCAGCGCCAGCGGCGCGCCACGGCGCACGGCGGCGGTGTGATAGGCGATATCGTCCACGGTGACCGGCAAGGTCGATTCGTGGCCCTGCACGGTCATGCCGAGCGAGTCGCCAATCAGCATTACCTGAATGCCTTCATCGGCAAACAGGCGGGCAAAACTGAAGTCGTACGCCGTCAGCGTGGCAAATTTGCGCCCGCTGGTTTTGAGTTGGCGTAAATGGGAGAGGGTTGTTGGTTTCATCACACGCTCCAGAGTTTTCTGATGCGCGCAGTGTACTACGGCTTACTCAGACCACAAACGGATAGCGCTGCGATCCAGGGTGGCAAGAATCACAGATAAGGCTTGTCCATTCGGCAGCGACAATTGCGGGGCAATTTCCAGCAGCGGTACCAGCATAAATGCGCGATTGTGCATGTCGTAGTGCGGCACGGTCAGGCGCGGCGTGTTGATGGTCTGGTTGCCAAATAGCATGATATCGAGATCCAGCGTGCGCGGTCCCCAGCGTTCAGCTTTGCGCACGCGACCGTGCTGCAGCTCAATGCGCTGGGTATGATCGAGCAGCGCCTCAGCGTCTAGCGCGGTTTTCAGCGCCACTACCGCATTAAGGTAATCAGGCTGATCCGGCGGGCCGTACGGCGGCGTGCGATACAGGGAAGATGTGGCGATGCGCGAGGTATGTGGAATGGCATCGAGCGCGGCCAACGCTGCATCAACCTGATGCAGCGGATCGGCCAGATTACTGCCTAAAGCGAGGTAAACGCGGGTCATTGCGGACTGTTTGTGCGAGGCCCGGTTGGACGGCGACGCGGACGGCGCGGTTTACGGCGCGGGGCCGGATCGTCGCCCAGCGTGGTCATCATGGTTTTCTGCTGCACCGGTGCCGCCGCCTGGAACTCGCCCCACCAATGCGTCAGCTTTTGCAGCTCAGGATTGTTTTCCACGTCGGCACGCAGCGCCATCAAATCGTAAGCGGCACGGAACTTAGGATGCTCCATCAGCTTCCACGCACGTTTGCCGTGACGACGCGACATGCGCAGCTGCAGCTGCCAGATATCACGAATCAGCGTGGTGATACGCTTGGGAATCGCCAGCGCGCGGCAGGCTTCATCCAGCGTTTCGTTCATCGACAAGGCGAAAGCATCGTAATAAGTCAGGCCGCTTTCCTGCGCAATGCGTTCGGCGGATTCCAGCTGCGGATACCAGAACATTGCGGCAAACAGGAAGGCCGGATTGACGCGCATATCATTTTGCAAGCGGGTATCCGTATTTTTCAGAACCTGCGCCAGCATACGCTCCATCAGGCTGTCGCTTTCGGCGGTGAAACCGCGCGTCAGCATCGGGAACAGCGGCTGGAACAGCTGATATTCACGCATCATCTGATAGGTGCGGTAGCCGTAACCGGCCTGCAGCAGCTTGAGCGACTCTTCAAACATGCGCGCCGGCGGAATGTCATTCAGCAGCGTCGCCAGACGCGGGATCGGCTCGGCCGTTTCTGCCGCGATACGCATCTGCAGCTTGGCGGCGAAGCGCACCACACGCAGCATGCGCACCGGATCTTCGCGGTAGCGCGTTTCCGGATCGCCAATCATGCGAATGATGCCTTCGTGCAGATCGTGCAAGCCACCGACGTAATCACGTACGGTGAAATCGGCCACGCTGTAATAGAGGCTGTTGATGGTGAGATCGCGGCGTTGGGCATCGTCTTCAATGCTGCCGAAAATGTTGTCGCGCAGCAGCATGCCGTTCTGGCCGCGCTGCGAGCTGTTGCGATCTTCTTCGCTCTCTTCATGATGATGACCACGGAAGGTGGCGACTTCGATCACTTCCGGACCGAACATCACATGTGCCAGACGAAAACGACGACCGACCAAACGGCAGTTGCGGAACAGCTTGCGCATCTGTTCAGGCGTGGCGTTGGTGGTGATATCAAAGTCTTTCGGCTTGCTGCCGAGCAGCAAATCGCGAACGCCGCCGCCAACCAGGTAGGCTTCGAATCCGGCTTTGTTCAGGCGATAGAGCACTTTGAGGGCGTTTTCGCTGATATCTTTGCGTGAGATGTTGTGGCTTTCTCGTGGAATGACAGTCATCTGACCAGGACTTTCAGCTTCCACCTCTTCAGGCGCCTCCTCATCACGCTTGAGGACTCTCCGGCAAAAATTAGCGACTCGGGTAAAAATGGGACACCTCGACAGTGAGAAAAAGGGTGTTAATAAAATCAGCGGCTAATCATAGCCTGTTGAGAACCATTTAGGAATGGTGATGTCGTTTCATCCTCTTTAAGACCGTTCTGCAACGGAATCAGGCGGATATTCCACTGCGCGACGGCCTGTTTCAACAGGCTTTCCAGCGATTCATCCTGCCAGCCAGCCGAAACCGGCTGACCAAGAAAGCGTAAAGCCTGCACCAGCAGCGGCCGCGCATCGCCAGCGGGCAGCGCGGGCGCATGATTCTGCTTGGAAAGCTTGTTGCCATCGCGATTGACCGCCAGCGGCAAATGCAGATAATCCGGCACTGGCCAGGCAAACTGCTGATACAGCGCAATCTGGCGCACCGTGGGCTCAATCAAATCCGCGCCGCGCACGATTTCCGTTACGCCCTGAAAATGGTCATCAACCACCACCGCGAGATTGTAGGCAAACAGCCCATCACGGCGATGGATAATAAAATCTTCCTGCGCCAGCTGCGCTTCAGCCTGTAAATGGCCACGCAGGCGATCGTCAAAGCCGCTAACCGGCGCATGCTGACGCAGGCGCAGCGCGGCGTTGTCCGGCGGCAGCTGCAAATCGCGGCAGTGACCATCGTAAAAACCGCCCAGCTGCTGGATACGGCTACGCGTGCAGGTGCAGAAGTAACTTTGTCGATGCGTTTGCAGCCAGCTTAGCGCGGCGCGATAGGCATCGTGGCGCTGTGACTGCCATAAAACGTCGCCATCCCAGTAAAGACCATAATGTTCCAGCTGCTGCAAAATACGCGTTGCGGCACCGGGAACTTCACGCGGGGGATCGATATCTTCGATGCGCACCAGCCAGCGTCCCTGTTGCGCGCGCGCACTCAGGTAACTGCCTAACGCAGCAATCAGCGAACCAAAATGGAGGTCACCAGAAGGGGAGGGAGCGAAACGCCCAATGCAGTTTGAAGGATTCATAACGAAGTGTACCGCACGTCGGGAAAACAGGGATTTTCCCGGCTGTGCGGTAGCAATTTGCTTACGGCCATTAGCCAGCCATCTGCTTCTCGCGGATTTCTGCCAGCGTTTTGCAGTCAATGCAGAGATCGGCAGTCGGACGCGCTTCAAGGCGGCGAATACCAATTTCTACACCGCAGGAGTCGCAGTAACCGAAATCGTCGTCATCCACTTTCTTGAGCGTTTTCTCAATCTTTTTAATGAGTTTGCGCTCACGATCGCGGTTACGCAATTCCAGGCTGAACTCTTCTTCCTGCGCAGCACGGTCGACCGGATCCGGGAAGTTGGCAGCTTCGTCCTGCATATGTGACACAGTGCGATCTACTTCATCCCGAAGTTGGTTGCGCCAGGCTTCCAGAATCTTACGGAAATGGCCTAGCTGGGCGTCGTTCATATACTCTTCGCCCGGTTTCACCTGATACGGCTCCACTCCAGCGATGGCGAGGATACTCAGGGACGATGTTTTACGGTTTTGCCCTTCTTGCATGTTGTTTCTCCTGGATAACACGCACTTCCCTAGATACGTCAAGTTGCATGTGTGTTGACTGTGTGCCTGCAACCTAAACGATTTAGGGCTTATCGATTCCCATAAAGGGAAAAAAACAGGCCGCTATAAATAGCAGAAGCAATCAAGGTTGGCAATTATTCCTGACCACTACTTGACAAGCCTCTGAACAATCGCGTATTCAGCGCCTCGCCCAGAACATTCCTATCACACCAAATTGCCTTAAATATTACAACGCTACGTTAATCGGTTGCGTAAGTAATATCTTTAACGGTGAAATTTGAGCTTGATACGCCAAAACTTCCACACCATCACGCTGCGCCTGTTCCAGTAGTTCTGCGTAGTGCACGTCGATATGGCGTGCCGGGGAAACGTCCTCAATCCCTGTATGCAGAACTGCGAACAACAAAACGGCTCGATGACCTTCTGCCACGATGGTGCTCAATTCGCGCAGATGTTTCTGTCCACGAGCCGTCACCGCATCCGGAAAATAGCCTTTACCTGCTTGTAAAAGGGTGACGGACTTGACTTCAATATAGCAGTTGGATCGGCCATCCGCTTGCAGCAGGAAGTCAATTCGGCTTTTTTCCGTGCCGTATTTCACTTCAGGCTGGCAGCGGCTGTAAGCGGATAATTCCGGAATCGTGTCGAGCGTCAGCGCCTCGCGCACCAGCTGATTGGCGCGCAGCGTATTCACGCAGATCCAGTGGCCTTGTTGGGTCTCGGTGAGTTCCCAACTGTGCGGATATTTCCGCGTGGCACTGCTGGATGTCGAATACCACACGGTATCGCCCGGCGTGGCGCAGCCGGTCATCGCGCCGGTATTGGCGCAGTGAATGGTCAGCGTTTCACCTTCTGGCGTAACCACATCGGCTAAAAAGCGTTTGTAACGGGCGATCAAACGGGCGGGTTTAAGCGGCGGATCGAATTCCATTTACTCTCCTGCGGATGATAGTAGCGGCCAGCGGGCCAGCGCCTGATAACGTGTGCGGCCGCGCGTCACGTTCGAAGCGAACAGCGCAAAAAGGCGGATATCGGTGCGCCAGTGAAAACCGCGCGGCGGCAGCGCGATCTGTGACGCTGCTTGGCGCAACAGCGTGACGTGCGGATGAAACGGCTGCGGGCTCTGTGCGCAGCCATGACGTGCGGCTTGTGCGCGCAGCAGGCTGGCGAGCTGCAGTAATCCGCGCGGCGCCCGCTGACAACCGAGCCACACCACGCCGGGACGCGGCCAGTGACCGGCGTCATCCAAATCGAGGGCAAAACCGGGCTGTTCGATGCGTGAGGCCAGCCGCTGCAGCTTGCGAGACGTCTCATCGCTGACCTCGCCGAGAAACGCCAGCGTCAGGTGCAGGTTAGCCGCCGCCACCGGTTTCCCGGCTTCGGCAGCAAAATTATCCGCGCGCCACTGCACCAACTGTTGCTGGAGCGGAGCGGGCAGTTCAAGAGCAAAAAACAGACGTTGCGTTGCCAGGTTGGCCTCCGGTAATCCGCGCCTCAGAGTGCTACAATGCGCGCCATCTTAGCACAGGCATTTTGGGAGTTGAGTTTGAGTGAGTTACCGGTAAGCGAGGTGCTGACTGCGTTGCTGGACGCGCTGGCGCAGTCGCCGCAGGTGTTGCTGGCGGCGCCGACCGGCGCAGGTAAATCGACCTGGCTGCCATTACAACTGCTGCAACACGCCCCATTGCCCGGCCGCATCATCATGCTGGAGCCGCGCCGACTGGCGGCACGCAACGTGGCGCAGCGTCTGGCAGAACAGCTTGGCGAGCAGCCGGGCGGCATCGTTGGCTATCGCATGCGCGGTGAAAACTGCTGCGGTGCCAACACGCGCCTCGAAGTGGTCACCGAAGGCATTTTGACGCGCATGTTGCAGCGCGATCCGATGCTGGAAGGCGTCTCGCTGGTGATCCTCGATGAATTCCATGAACGCAGCCTGCAGGCCGATCTCGCGCTGGCGCTGCTGCTCGATGTGCAGCAAGGATTACGCGACGATCTGAAAATCCTGCTGATGTCGGCCACGCTCGATAATCAGCGTTTACGTCAGCTGCTGCCGGATGCGCCCTTTGTGGTCTCAGAGGGCCGCAGCTTCCCGGTCACGCGCCGCTATGCCTCACTCAACAGTCAGCAACGTTTTGAAGAAGCGGTAGCGCGCGAGGTGGCGCAACTGCTGCGCGAAGAGTCAGGATCGCTGCTGCTGTTCCTGCCCGGCGTGGCGGAGATCGAACGGGTTAAGCGCGAGCTGGAAGCGCGGGTCAGTGACGAGGTGGATCTTTCTCCTTTATATGGCGCGCTGTCGCTGGAGGCGCAACGCCGCGCCATCCTGCCGTCTCCGGCGGGCCGCCGAAAAGTGGTGCTGGCGACCAACATCGCCGAAACCAGCTTGACCATCGAAGGTATCCGCTTAGTGGTCGATAGCGCGCTGGAGCGCTCGGCGCAGTTTGACGTGCGCAGCGGCGTGACGCGGCTGCAAACGCAGCGTATCAGCCAGGCGTCGATGACGCAGCGCGCTGGTCGTGCTGGTCGTCTGGAACCTGGCATCTGCCTGCACTTACTGCCACAAGAGCAGGCGCTGCGTGCGGCAGCGCAGAGTGAACCGGAAATTCTCAATAGCGATTTGACCTCGCTGCAGATCGATCTGCTGCAATGGGGTTGTCAGAATGCGTCGCAGCTTATGTGGCTTGACGCGCCGCCGCCGCGCAACGTGCGTGCAGCGTGCGAGCGGTTAACCCAGCTAGGCGCGCTGGAGAATCACCAGCTCAACGCGCGCGGTCGAAAAATGGCCGCGTTGGGCAGCGATCCGCGCCTGAGCGCGATTCTGGTGGCTGCCGGGCAAAACAACGATGCCATCGCCAGCGCCGCGCTGCTGGTGGCGATTCTGGAAGATCCGCCACGCAGCGGCAGCGTCGATCTGCGTGATGCACTCAATCATCCGCAGCCGCACTGGCAGCGCCGCGCGCGTCAGTGGCAGAGGCGGCTCAACACCAGCGGCGGCACCATCAATCCCGATCTTTTCCCGCAGCTGCTGGTCGCCGGTTTTGCCGATCGTCTGGCGCAGCGTCGTGGCGACAGCGCGCGCTATCAGCTGGCGAACGGCATTGGCGCGATGATCAACGAGCAGGATGGTTTGCGCCGCTACGAGTGGCTGATTGCACCGATGCTGCTGCAGGGCGCCAGCGCCGCCGAAGCGCGCATGTTACTGGCGCTGCCGGTGGATATCGACGCGCTGCGCCGCGAATGCCCCACCTTAATTGAGCAGCGTACCGACGTGGAGTGGGATGAAGATAAAGGCACTTTGCGCGCGTGGAAACGCGAACTGATCGGCGCGCTGGTCCTAAAAGCGCAGCCGCAGGCACGCCCGGAGGCGGAAATATTGCATCCGGCGATGCTGCGCTGGATCCGCGAAAAAGGATTGTCGGTGCTGGGCTGGAAAGAAGACGCCGAACAGCTACGCTTGCGGGTGCACTGTGCCGCGCAGTGGCTGCCGGAAGAGGCGTGGCCGGCGCTGGACGATGAAAGCCTGCTCGATACGCTTGAAAGCTGGCTGCTGCCGGAGATGAGCGCGGTACGCGATCTGAAAGGATTGCAGAGCATCAACCTTGTCAGCGCATTATTACATTTGCTGACATGGTCACAACGTCAGCGGCTGGATACTGTGCTGCCAACTCATTACACTGTGCCGACCGGAAGCCGCCTGCCGATCCGCTACGATGCAGAGAAGCCACCCGCGCTGGCGGTGCGGATTCAGGAGATGTTTGGCGAAGCACAGAACCCTGCGGTGGCCGATGGCCGCGTACCGCTGGTGTTAGAGCTGCTCTCGCCCGCGCACCGTCCGCTGCAGATCACCCGTGACCTCGCGGCGTTCTGGCGTGGTGCGTATCCCGAAGTGCAGAAAGAGATGAAAGGGCGCTATCCAAAGCATCCGTGGCCGGACGATCCGGCCAACGCCTTACCCACAAGGCGGACCAAGAAATTTTCATCGTGAAACGCAGTGGACCGAATTCAGAGGGTTCTGCCATGCGTAGCACGAGTAAGCAGTTGTAGACTAAATAGAGTAACGGCCGCCGCCGTAGCAATACCTGGAGAATAAAAGCATGTCTGGGAACGATCGCGAACCTATCGGGCGCAAAGGAAAAGCGCCAAAGCCGCCGCGCAGCAGTGCGCGGCGGGGTCGCCGCAGGGAACTTGATGATGATATCGATCAGGACGATTTTGACGAAGAAGATGAGGAGAGTGGACCGGTGCCACCAAAAAGTAAAAAACGTCCGCCACGCGGTAAACGTCGCTGGTTAGGCTGGTTGATTAAACTCTTCCTGGTCTTTGTGGTGGTGATGGCCGCCTGGGGCGTCTATCTCGACTCGGAAATCCGCAGCCGCATCGACGGTAAAGTGTGGCAACTGCCTGCTGCCGTTTATGGCCGCATGGTCAGCCTCGAACCGGGCATGTCGTACGACAAAAAAGAGATGATTGCGCTGCTGGAAGGCACGCAGTATCGCGAAGTGTCGCGCATTACCCGTCCGGGCGAGTTTAGCGTCAAAGGCAACACGATTGATCTGCTGCGCCGTCCGTTTGATTTCCCGGACAGCAAAGAGGGGCAGATCAACGCGCGCCTGACCTTTAGCAACAATGAGCTGAGCGAGATTAAAAACCTCGATACCGGCCGCGATTTTGGCTTCTTCCGCCTCGATCCGCGCCTGATCACCATGTTGCAGTCGCCGAACGGTGAACAGCGTCTGTTCGTGCCGCGCGCCGGTTTCCCGGATCTGCTGGTGAGCACCTTGATCGCCACCGAAGACCGCCACTTCTACGAGCACGACGGCATTAGCCCGTATTCGATTGGTCGTGCGTTCCTCGCCAACATCACCGCCGGTAAAGCGGTGCAGGGCGGTAGTACGCTGACGCAGCAGCTGGTGAAAAACCTGTTCCTCACCAACGAGCGTTCGCTGTGGCGTAAAGCGCGTGAAGCCTATATGGCGGTGATCATGGATGCGCGCTACAGCAAAGATCGCATCCTCGAGCTGTATCTCAACGAGGTGTATCTCGGCCAGACCGGTAATGACCAGATCCGCGGTTTCCCGCTGGCGAGCCTTTACTACTTCGGTCGTCCGGTGGATGAGCTGAGCCTCGATCAGCAGGCGATGCTGGTCGGCATGGTGAAAGGCGCGTCGCTGTACAATCCGTGGCGTAACCCAAAACTGGCGCTGGAGCGACGTAATCTGGTGCTGCGTTTGTTGCAGCAGCAGAACGTCATCGATCAGGAACTGTATGACATGCTGTCGGCGCGTCCGCTTGGCGTGCAGCCAAAAGGCGGCGTGATCACGCCTCAGCCGGCATTTATGCAGATGGTGCGTAACGAGCTGCAGGCTAAGCTCGGCGACAAAATGAAAGATCTCTCCGGCGTGAAGATTTTCACCACGCTGGATGCGATTTCGCAGGATGCCGCAGAGAAAGCGGTGATTGAAGGCATTCCAACGCTGAAAAAACAGCGTGGCCTGAAAGATCTGGAAACCGCGATGGTGGTGGTGGATCGCTTCAGCGGTGAAGTGCGCGCCATGGTCGGCGGTGCCGATCCACAGTTTGCCGGTTACAACCGCGCGCTGCAGGCACGTCGTTCGATTGGCTCGCTGGCAAAACCGGCCACCTATCTCACCGCGCTGAGCCAGCCGAACAGCTATCGCCTCAACAGCTGGATCGCCGATGAACCGATTGCGCTGAAACAGCCGAACGGCAGCATCTGGAAACCGATGAATGACGATCGTCGTTTCAGCGGCAAAGTGATGCTGGTGGATGCGCTGACCAACTCGATGAACGTGCCAACCGTCAACCTCGGTATGACGCTGGGACTGGATGCGGTGGTCGATACCTGGAACAAGCTCGGCGTGCCGAAAGATCAGCTGCATCCGGTGCCGTCAATGCTGCTCGGTGCACTGAACCTGACGCCGATTGAAGTGGCGCAGGCGTTCCAGTCGATTGCCAGCGGCGGTAACCGCGCTGAGCTGTCGGCGGTGCGTTCGGTGATTGCGGAAGATGGCACGGTGCTGTATCAGAGCTATCCGCAGGCGCAGCGTGTTGAACCGGCGCAGGCGGCGTATCTGACGCTCTACACCATGCAGCAGGTCGCCGATCACGGTACTGCGCGTGCGCTGGGTGCGCGTTATCCTAAAGCGCATCTGGCTGGCAAAACCGGTACCACCAATGACCTGATCGATAGCTGGTTCGCCGGTATTGATGGCAAAGAAGTGGCGATTACCTGGGTTGGCCGCGATAACAACCAAACCTCGAAGCTGTATGGTGCCAGCGGTGCAATGCAACTTTATCGCCGCTATCTCGACAATCAGGCGCCAATGCCGCTGGTGCTGACGCCGCCGGAAGATATCACGCAGATGAATATCGATTCTGCCGGTAACTTTATCTGCGGTACGGGCAGCAGCACATGGCGTTCGCTGCCGGTGTGGTCGCTTGATCCGAACGCGCTGTGTCAGCAGCAGCAAGAGCAGGTTCAGCAACAACAGCAGCAGTTGCAGCAGCAACAAGAGCAGCAACAGCAGCAACAGCAGCAACAACAGCAGCAGCAGCCACAGAATGAGCAGAAAGATTCTGACGGCGTGGCGGGCTGGATTAAAGATATGTTCGGCAGCAAATAAGTTGCTGAGAAAACACAGGGCGCTGCGGCGCCCTTTTTCATGCTTAGGATCGGTTGAGGGATCTTAGCGAGGCACAAATAATTTCAGCGATTTTTTCGCCTGCTGTTCTCTCCTCAATTTGCAGTTCTTCCCTCAGAACCCGTTCCCGAGTGGCTTTCATCGGATCGCGTCCGGCGACGATATTGTCGACAAAAGTGAAAATATCCTCCTCCTGCCAGGCCACGTCGTAGGCGTTATAGATGAAGTCAGCGGTGCGATTCAGGCCATAACAGCTTTCATGAGTCAGGTAGAGAATCGGTTTTTTCGACGGCAAATATTCGAATAAGAATGAACCCGCGTCAGCGAGCAGCGCATCCGAACGAGCAAACGTCTGTTTGTAATCATGTCCGCTATCCCACTCCACATTTGAACGATGTTTTGCGGCATCAAACAGTTGCTGATACAGGCTGCGCGCGGTTGCGCTGGCTTCCCCTATCCACTGACTCAGTAGCGGGTGAGGGCGAATGATCAAATGGATATCCGCACGCTCAATCAGCTTTAAAAAAGCGGCGCCGTAGAGCGTAAAAGTGGTAGACATTTTGCGACCGTCAGGCAGCACAAAATGCGGCGTCCAAAGCAACGTTTTGATCTTTGTGGGTGGCTTTTCGTCGGGCAGATGAAAGCGGCGCTGATAGTGGTCAAACTTGGGGTGACCCGTAACATAGACGTGGTTGTTGCCCGCGTCGCACTGAATACCAAACTCCGCTTTATGTCGCTCCGAGCGAGAAAAAATCCACGTCGCCAGATTTTGGCACAGCAAATTAAATTGATAGAGTTGGACCTCTTCACTGATGCCGCTATCGAGCGCATAAGGGATGTAAGCGATTTTCACGCCGCGCTCATGCAGGTAGTCGCTGCGAAAGGCTTCGGGGCGTGCTTCGTCGTAAGGGTTTTGCAAGAACACCACATCGGGCTGACGCTCCTCCAACTGATAGTCTTCAAATCCTGTGTAATCCAGCCCTCTTTCACGCAGAATCTCACGCTGAATATCGCCATTAACATCGCTCGCCTTCCAATTCAGGTAAGGCACCACCACGATGCGGCAATCGAACGCGGGATTGGCCTGCATCGCCTCAATCACCGATTCAAAGTTCGTCCAACCCGGTGGCCACTGGAAGTAAAAGTCGACTTTAATTGGGCCTGAAGTGGAGGGTGTGAATTTGGCGGGCGCAACGATTTGACTCAACGGTTTTCTGAAGAGTGCGCGGTAATCTACCGTTCTATTTTCGATATCGCTTTTATCGAGCCGTTGTACACCGGCGTTGGGGAATACGCCCAGCCAAAGATCCTGCTGCATCAGGCTATTCCAGTGCACATCAAGGGCATATTGTGCCTGCGCACCACCTTGCAATTGCGCCTGCAGCGCCTCGCGATAGTTTTCAATCAGCCTGGTGTAATAGCGGTGATTCACGATATAGGCGCATGCACACCACGCGAAGTTAGCGCGCACGATATAGTCCACACTTTTTAACGGCGTGACGCGGCGATAATTGGCCGCCAGAAAAGCCACTTGCCAGTTGATTTGCGGCAGGGCGGCAAAGTAGCGGTTGAGATTGTCGAAGTTCTTCTGGCTTTCATTGAAGCTAAAATCATCCTCCAGAATCAGCACGCGCTCCCAGCCGTTATCGCGTGCCATCTCCAGCGCGGCGATATGCGATTGCGTGCAGCCGATGTAGCCCTTTTCATGCTTGATCGCGTCCAGGCGAATGACTTTTTCAGCGGTTAAACCCAGCTTTTTAAGTTGTTTAGTGATGCGGGTTAATCGGTCTTTGCGTTTCTTCAAATTGATAAAGATAACGCGATCAACAATGTTCCAGTTTATAGCGGTCATGACTGTGTCTGCAGGAAGGAGAATGCAGGACATAAGCAATTAGCGGGCCATTTTTTTAAATTTATGATTTTACTCGTTATCGTTGGTTTGATGCTCTGTCGGGATGAAATAAACTTCCTCTGTGCGGCAATGCAATTTCCCGATTGCCGGCCTCCGCTCCTTTTATTGCTCATTTATTATTTGCGATCATGAATATGCGCGATCTGGCTGTAAACGCCGCGCTTACAGGCATTAATCGTTGCGAATATGACGCTATTTCGCCTAAAATCCGTGCGTCATAATAATCATTCTCGTTTGTATTCGCCTGCATCGACTTTTTTCGAGAGACCTCACTTATGAATACGCGAAACACTAATCCTTGTTTCTTACGCCCGCGTTCGCTGGCTTGGTTTATTTCACTGACTATGGGTACGTTCAGCGTGCAGGCGTTGGCAGAAGATACCGTGGTGGTTAGCGCCGATGGCGGCAGCGGTGTCGAGCAAGAGAGAGCGTGGGGCCCGTCGCCAACCATTGCGGCCAAACGCAGCGCCACCGGCACCAAAACCGATACGCCGATTGAGAAGAACCCGCAGTCAATCTCGGTAGTCACGCAGGAAGAGATGGCGATGAAAAACGTCACCAGCGTGAAAGGGGCTTTCAACTACACGCCAGGCGTGTTGACCGGTAACCGCGGTAGCTCCAATGTTATCGATGCGCTCTCTATTCGCGGCTTCAGCGAAACCAACACCAACCAATATCTTGATGGCCTGAAACTGCAGGGTGATAACTACTCTGAGTTTGCTATCGATCCCTATTTCCTTGAACGCGCCGAACTGTTGCGCGGTCCGGTTTCGGTGCTGTACGGCAAGAGCAATCCGGGCGGCGTGGTGTCGCTGGTGAGTAAGCGTCCGACGCAGGAGACGCTGCGTGAAGTGCAGTTCCAGATGGGCACAAACAATCAGTTCTCCACGGGTTTCGATTTCGGCGGCTCGCTGGATGATGACGGCGTTTACAGCTATCGCCTGACCGGTCTCGCGCGTAGCGCCGATGCGCAGCAGGATATGAACAAAGAGAAGCGCTACACCATTGCGCCATCATTCAGCTGGCGTCCGGATGAGAATACGCGTTTCGATTTGCTAACCTACTTCCAGAACGAACCGGAAACCGGCTATTACGGCTGGTTGCCGCGTCAGGGCACCGTGGTGGGCATCACGCGTCCTGACGGCAGCAGTTACAAGCTGCCAACTAACTTTGATGAAGGCGAAGACAGCAACAAGATTTCGCGCAACACGAGGATGGTGGGCTACAACTTCGAGCACAGTTTCAACGACACCTGGACGGTGCGGCAGAATTTGCGCTATGCGGATCTGAGAACGGATTATCGCAGCATTTATGGCAATGGTTTTAATGCCGCAACACAGCAAATCACCCGCGGTTCAGCGGTTTCTGATGAAAAGCTCAACCAGTTTGCAGTCGATAACCAGGCGCAGGCCAAATTCACCACCAGTCAAATTGATCACACACTGTTGCTGGGTGTCGATTTCCAGCGCACGCGTAATGATATTGATGCGCAATTTGGTACCGCATCACCGCTGAATGCCTTTAATCCACAATATGGCGACGACAGCGTGACGCCGTTCCCTAATCCTTATCAGCACCTCAATAAGCAGCGCCAAACCGGTTTATACGCGCAGGATCAGATGGAGTGGAACCGCTGGGTGTTAACCCTCGGCGGTCGTTATGATTACGCGATGAACTCGGTCTATGATCGCGTAGCCAATAGCGTTGATCGCCAGAACGATCAGGCTTTCACCTGGCGTGGCGGGCTGAACTATGTGTTTGATAACGGTATCGCACCTTACTTCAGCTACAGTGAAGCCTTCATTCCGAACTCAGGTTCAACTTATGATGGTCAAGCCTTTGATCCTTCCCGCGCGAAGCAGTATGAAGCCGGTGTGAAATACGTTCCTAAAGATCGTCCGGTGGTGTTGACGGCGGCGGTGTATCAGCTGACCAAAACCAAAAACCTGACGGCCGATCCGGATACCCTTAACCACCCAAATGCCAGCATTCAGAGTGGTGAAATCCGCTCGCGTGGCGTGGAGCTGGAAGCCAAAGCCGCGCTGAATGCCAACATCAATATGACCGCGTCTTATACCTACACTGATGCGGAATACACCGAAGACACTAACCTGAAAGGCAAAACGCCGGTGCAGGTGCCGAAGCATATGGCATCGCTGTGGAGTGATTACACCTTCCATGAAACGGCGCTGTCGGGCGTGACTGTGGGTGCGGGTGTGCGTTATGTGGGCGAGAGCAAAGGGTTGTACGCCAGCGGCGACGATATGAACCAAAACTTCGACGTAGCCGGTTACACCACCGTTGATGCCGCGCTGAAATACGATCTCGCACGCTTTGGCATGCCGGGCTCCACCATCGGCGTTAACGTCAATAATCTGTTCGATCGTGAATATGTCGCCAGCTGCTACCGCGACTACGCCTGCTACTGGGGCGCTGAGCGTCAGATTGTCGGTACTGCGACTTTCCGTTTCTAATCGTGTTACGTAGGTCGCCATCAATGGCGACCTACAGATTAACCAGGGATTATCATGCAGCATCCGCACCACGCAGAAACCACCTTCAGGCTGGATAACGTCAGTTTTCGTGTGCCAGGCCGCACGCTGCTGCATCCGCTGTCTCTTACCTTTGCTCCGGGCAAAGTCACCGCGCTGATTGGTCATAACGGTTCCGGCAAATCCACGCTGCTGAAAATGCTCGGTCGTCACCATGCGGCGAGTGAAGGGCGCGTGTTGCTGAATGAGGACGCGGTTGATAACTGGGGCAGCAAAGATTTTGCGCGTCAGGTGGCGTATCTGCCGCAGCAACTGCCCGCGGCGGAAGGCATGACGGTGCGCGAGCTGGTGGCGATTGGCCGCTATCCGTGGCACGGCGCGCTGGGCCGCTATGGTCAGGAAGATCGCGATCGGGTGGAAGAGGCGATTACGCTGGTGGGATTAAAGCCTTTTGCCGGGCGTCTGGTGGATAGCCTTTCTGGCGGCGAGCGCCAGCGTGCCTGGCTGGCGATGCTGGTGGCGCAGAACAGTCGCTGCCTGTTGCTGGATGAACCGACCTCGGCGCTGGATATCGCCCATCAGGTTGATGTGCTGGCGCTGATTCAGCGTCTCAGCCGCGAACGTGGGCTAACGGTGATTGCGGTGCTGCACGATCTCAACATGGCGGCGCGCTATTGCGATCGTCTGGTGGCATTGCGCGGTGGCGAAGTGATTGCCGAAGGAGGCCCCGAGGTGATCATGCAGGCCGATGTGCTGGGCAACATTTACGGTATTCCGATGGGCATTTTGCCGCATCCGCTGGGCGGCGCGCCCGTCAGTTTCGTTTATTAAGGCCTCGCCATGTTCGACATTTCTCGCCGCCGCCTGCTGACGGCGCTGGCGCTTTCCCCGTTGATGTCCACGTTGCCGCTGCGTGCCGCCGTGCCGGATGCGCAGCGCATTCTGGCGCTGGAGTGGCTGCCGGTGGAGCTGCTGATGGCGCTCGGCGTGACGCCACTCGGCGTGGCCGACATGCACAACTACAACATTTGGGTCGGCGACCCGCAGCTGCCGTCCAGCGTTATCGATCTTGGCTTACGCACCGAACCCAATCTGGAGCTGATGACGCAGCTCGAACCCTCACTCATCCTGCACTCCAATGGTTATGGTCCGGCGCTGGATAAGCTGCAGCGCATCGCGCCAACCATGGGTTTTGACCTCAACAGCGGCGACGGCAAACCGCTCAGCACCGCGCGTCACTCGCTGCAGGCGCTCGGCGCACGTCTTGGCCGTGAAGCGCAGGCCGTGCAGCATCTGCAGTATGTGGATGAGCAGCTGGCGGCGGCGCGTGAACGCCTCAAGCCGTGGGCCGATCGTCCGGTGTTGCTGATGTCGCTGATGGACAGCCGCCACGCGATTACCTTCGGTAAAAACAGTTTGTTCCTTGAGGTAATGGAGATCCTTGGCTTGAGCAATGCCTGGCAGGGCGAAACCAACTTCTGGGGCAGCGCAGTCGTTGGGCTGGAGCGGCTGGCGGAAGTGGGTGATGTGCAGGTGATCTGCTTCGATCACGATAACGATCGCGATATGCAGCAGGTGATGGCTACCGCACTGTGGCAGGCGCTGCCGTTTGTGCGCGCGCAGCGTTTCCAGCGCGTGCCGGCGGTATGGTATTACGGCGCGACCTCTTCGGCGCTGAAATTTGTCCGCGTGCTGGAACACGCGCTGGAGTCGCACTGATGCGCAATCGTCTTTTTCCCGTCGCACTATTGAGTACGGTGTTTCTGCTGGCGCTGGCCTTAACCGTGATCAATCTGCGCCAGGCACTGCCGATCGATCAATGGTCGCAGGCGTTTTTTGCGCCTGACATTAACAACATCCAGCAAGTGGTGTTTCATCACAGTTTGCTGTCGCGACTGGCGCTGTCGCTGCTGGTTGGCGCGGGCCTTGGCCTCGCCGGTTTGCTGTTTCAGCAGGTGCTGCGCAATCCGCTGGCGGAACCCACCACGCTTGGCGTGTCGTCGGGCGCTCAGCTGGGGATTACCGTCGCGACGCTATGGCATTTGCCGGGCGGCGAGTTCACGCAGCAGTTTGCGGCGATGGGCGGCGCGGTAATTGTCGGTATTCTGGTATTCGGCGTGGCCTGGGGCAAACGTCTGTCGCCGGTGACACTGATTCTGGCTGGGCTGGTGCTGAGTTTGTACGCCGGTTCGGTGAATCAAATCTTCGCGATCTTCAATCACGATCAGTTGCAGAACATGTTCCTGTGGAGCACCGGCGCGCTCAACCAGCTGGATGGACACAATGTGGCGCAGCTGTGGCCGCGTCTGCTGCTGGCGTTTGTGGTGGCGCTGGCGCTGCTGCGTCCGCTGACGCTGATGGGGCTCGACGATGGCGTAGCAAAAAACCTCGGTCTGGCGCTGTCGGCGGCACGTATTGCTGCGCTGGCGCTGGCGATTTTACTTAGCGCGCAACTGGTCAATGTTGCAGGGATCATCGGCTTTATCGGCCTGTTTGCGCCGCTGCTGGCGAAGATGCTCGGCGGGCGTCGCCTGATGAGCCGCATGATGTTGGCGCCGCTGATCGGTGCGCTGCTGCTGTGGTTGGCCGATCAGTGCGTGCTATGGCTGACCAACCACTGGCGTGAAGTGTCTACCGGCACGGCGACCGCGCTAATCGGCGTGCCGATTCTGCTTTGGTTGCTGCCGCGCCTGCGTACCGGATCGGTACCGCCAGCGCTTAATCAGGGCGATAGCGTGCCGGCTGAGCGGCAGAACGTCTTGCGCTGGTGTCTAATCGGTTTGCTGATTCTGGCCGCGTTTAGCTGGGTTGGCATCACCTTTGGCCGCGATGCGCACGGCTTTGCGTGGGTGGGCGGCGATATGCTGCAGCAGCTGCTGCCGTGGCGCGCGCCGCGCGTATTGGCCGCGCTGATGGTGGGCATGATGCTCGGCGTGGCGGGTGCGCTGATCCAGCGGCTTACCGGTAATCCGATGGCGAGCCCGGAAGTGTTGGGGATTAGCTCGGGTGCGGCGTGCGGCGTGGTGGTGATGATGTTCTTCGTGCCGGGCGATGCGGTGGCGTGGCTGTTGCCTGCCGGTGCGCTGGGTGCGGCGTTGACGCTGATGATTATTATGCTGGTGGCGAGTCGCGGCGGCTTTTCGCCAGAATGCATGTTGCTGGCGGGCATGGCGCTCAACAGCGCGTTTGTCACGCTTTTGATGGTGCTGCTGGCCAGCGGCGATCCGCGCATGGCGGGCTTGCTGAGCTGGATCTCCGGTTCAACTTACAACATCAATATGCAGCAGGCCGTGCAAAGCGCGGTGGTGGGTTTGGTGCTGATGGCGCTGGCGCCGCTGGCAAGTCGCTGGTTAACGTTGTTACCACTCGGCAGCACCACCGCACGTTCGGCGGGCATGGCGCTCACCACCTCGCGCCTCAGCCTGCTGCTGCTGGCGGCGGCATTAACCGCCACGGCAACCTTGACCATCGGGCCGCTGAGCTTTATCGGGCTGATGGCGCCGCATATTGTGCGCATGCTCGGGTTCCGCCGTGCGTTACCACAGGTGTTGATGGCCGGTTTGTTGGGCGGCGGCTTGATGATTTTCGCCGACTGGTGCGGCAGGATGCTGGCGTTTCCGGATCAAATTCCAGCCGGGTTGATGGCGACCTTCTTTGGTGCGCCGTATTTTATCTGGCTGTTGCGGCGGGCGTAATCAGGGTAACCCGGAATGGCGTAATGCTCGTCAGTTAAGGCATGAAAATCCCTCATACCGAGAGCACGCATTGTAGCGGCGCAATCCATTGCGCGATAAATCGCGCCGCTACGAAAGTTGCGGTGATTTGATACGGTGCTTAACTGTGATCGGCATTAAACCCTGAATGGCGACTCCACAACGACGGTAGAGTGCGCCATTCAGACGGTTTTAAAGTTTCGCGAAGCTGCGGCGTGCCGCATCGATGGTGCGTTGAATATCTTCTTTACTGTGCGCCAGCGACATAAAGCCTGCTTCAAAAGCAGATGGCGCAAGGTAAACGCCTTCTTCCAGCATCAGGTGGAAGAAACGCTTAAAGCGCTCAACGTCACACTGAGTGACGTCTTGATAGCAGGTCACTTCATCGGCATCAGTGAAGAAAATCCCGAACATACCGCCCACGTGGTTGATCACCAGCGGAATATTTTCGGCTTTCGCTGCGGCCAGCAGGCCTTGTGCTAACTGCGTGGTCAGATCGGTCAACGTGCTGTGGGTGCCTGGCTGCGCAATTTGCGACAGACACGCGAAGCCCGCCGCCATGGCAATCGGGTTACCGGACAAGGTACCGGCCTGATAAACCGGACCGGTTGGTGCCAGCGCATCCATCACATCACGACGACCACCAAAGGCACCGACCGGCATGCCGCCGCCGATGATTTTACCGAGACAGGTCAGGTCTGGCGTCACGTCGTAATAGGCCTGAGCACCGCCTAATGCAACACGGAAGCCGGTCATCACTTCGTCGATAATCAGCAGCGCACCGAATTCGTCACACAGCGTACGCAGGCCTGGCAGGAAGTCTGGCTGCGGTGGAATGCAGTTCATGTTGCCCGCTACCGGCTCAACGATGATGCAGGCAATATCCTCAGGATACTGTTCGAAAGCCGCACGCACGGTGCTGAGATCGTTATAGGTGCAGGTCAGCGTGTGCTTAGCGAAATCGGCCGGTACGCCCGGCGAGTTTGGCTGGCCGAGCGTCAGCGCGCCGGAGCCGGCTTTCACCAGGAGGCAGTCGGCGTGGCCGTGATAGCAACCTTCGAATTTGATGATTTTGTCGCGATGGGTGAAGCCGCGCGCCAGGCGAATGGCGCTCATGGTGGCTTCGGTGCCGGAGTTAACCATGCGCACCATGTCCATGCTGGGCACCAGCTCGCACACCAGCTCGGCCATTTTCACTTCCATCTCGGTTGGCGCGCCGAAGCTCAGACCGCGCGCAGCCGCTTCAACCACCGCGTTACGGATGTTGGCGTTGTTATGACCCAGCACCATCGGGCCCCACGAACCGACATAATCGATATAGCCTTTGCCGTCGGCGTCATACAGATACGCACCGTCAGCGCGTTCGATGAACAGCGGCACACCGCCCACACCGGTAAATGCACGTACCGGGGAGTTCACACCGCCGGGGATCAGGCGTTGCGCTGCGGCATACAGGTTTTCTGACTTACTCATTGTTCTGCTCCTGCTGTTCGGGAAAAAATCTGGCGCCATTCTACGGGAATAACGGCTTGCGCTAAAGTTTAGGGTATATACTTTCCTGCGCATGCGGCGGCACGCAGTGTCAAGCGTGAGACTTGATTGCACTGGACGGCTGGCAGATAATAGCGAGATTAAGGTCGTTTTCTGACCTCGACGTTTACCCGGAGTAAAAGATGAGTGACGACTTAGCAGCGCTGCCTTTGCAATTTACTGATGCAGCAGCAAAAAAAGTGAAAAACCTGATTTCTGATGAAGAAAATCCCGAGCTGAAATTGCGCGTTTATATTACCGGCGGCGGTTGCAGCGGTTTCCAGTACGGCTTCACGTTTGACGATCAAATGAATGACGGTGACATGACCATCGAGAAACAAGGCGTGGCGCTGGTGGTGGATCCGATGAGCCTGCAATATCTGGTGGGCGGTTCCGTGGATTACACCGAAGGCCTGGAAGGTTCACGTTTTATCGTGACCAACCCGAATGCCAAAACCACCTGCGGTTGTGGTTCTTCCTTCAGCATCTAATGCTGCTTCTGGCTGCCGTTCTGGTAGCCAGATTCCTACCATTCAATAGTCACTAAACGCGCAGATTCGCGGCGCTTAGCATCGCGTTTTAATACTCGTTCAGTAATGCGCGGCTGCGCGCTGAAGTGACGTCCACAATCCACTTTAGGCAGAGAGTGTTCACTCTGGCGTGAGATATCGCAACGCGAGAATAACGTAAAGGTAGCGGCGATAGAGCCGGTCGACGTGGCCGCACTCAGAGATGCAGCGATCACGAGCCCTATGGCCAGCAGCAGTGCTCTGGTCATGAATAGTTCCTGGTGAAGACAAAATTGCGCTTAGCGCTAAAAATGGGCACAGAGCATACGTGGCCGCTGTGCCTTGTATTATGATTTACGACAATTTATGCCGAATCTTTAATCTTAATTAGTGCTTTTTTTCGTCGGATGTAAATCTGCACACAGCTGTTTCGCTGCCAGCAGCATGCGAGGCCCCGGACGGCTCAGCCAGTCGTCATTGATGGCGATCACCGGCACATCCAATTGCGGCTGCCAATATTGCGCGATGCTGGCGGCCCGAGCGGCATCACCCCCGATCACAATCGCCTGCGGATGGCGCATCAGCACCTGTTCGCGGCTCACCTGCGGCCAGCTAACGCTGCTATCGGCAAAAATATTCCTGCCGCCGCACAGCTCAATGACCTGGTTTTGCATGGTGTTACGCGAAGCCGTAAACAGCGGCTGCTGACCAAACTGCAAAAACAGCGGCAGCGGCGTACTTTGCTGATACTGCTTGCGCAGCGCCGCTTCCTGCGCGCGTAATGCCTGTGCCGCATCGATGGCTTGCTGCGGTTGCGGACTCCAGCGCTGTAACGCCGCCAGCGCATCGATCATTTGGTCAATGGTTTGCGGATCGATCCACTCAACCTTGACCCCGAAACGCTGCAGCTGTTCAATTTGCCGCTGTGGATTACCGCCGCGCCACGCCAGCACCACATCCGGCTTCAGTTGCAGAATGCGTTCCACTTTAATGCCTTGCCAGTTCGCCACCTGTTCCAGCGCGTTGGCCTGCGCGGGATAATCGGAGAAGGCGCTGACGGCGAGCGGCGTAATGCCTGCGGCGAAGGCCAGTTCCGTCAGATGGGGCGAAAGAGTGATGACGCGCGGCGCGGCAGCGAACAGGCTGTTGCACAGCAGCAACAGCCCAAGCAGCAGGATTTTAGCCACGCGCCAGCTGAACCAGCAGGTTTTCAACCATCAGTGAAGATTGTTTTGCCGCAACACTGAGGAACTCATCGAAGCTGAGGTGTGATTCCTGATCGGCAACGTCAGAAATGGCGCGCACCACCACAAATGGCACCTTGAACTGATGGCAAACGTGACCAATAGCGGTTGCTTCCATCTCCACCGCAATCGCCTGCGGGAAGGTGGTGCGGATGCGTTCCAGCGGTGCAGCGCCGTTGATAAACGCATCGCCGCTCACTACCAAACCGCGTACCGCGTTGAGGTCGAGCTGCTTGATAACCATTTCAGCGGCGGCAATCAGTTTGTCATCCGCCACGAAAGCGGCGGGGCAGCTGGCCATCTGGCCTGGCTCGTAACCGAAGGCGGTGACGTCGGCATCGTGATAGCGCACTTCATCCGACACCACGATATCGCCCACTTTCAGCGTTGGCGCCAATCCGCCGGCAGAACCGGTGTTGATTACCACATCCGGCTTGCACAGCTGAAGCAGCAAGGTGGTGCCGAGCGCGGCGGCCACTTTGCCGATGCCTGATTTCAGCAGCGCCACCTCAACACCATTCAGCGTACCGGTGTAAATTTCGCAGCCGGCCAGCGTCAGTGTCTGGCGGTTTTCGATTTTGTCACGCAGCAGTGTAACTTCCTGCTCCATCGCGCCAATAATGCCTACTTTCATAAGAATCTCGCTAATTTAATGGATGTAACCCGCAAAAGTGAGGCATAGTCTAACATGGCTGATTGAGGAAGAATTCACGAAAAAATAAGGGGTAATTATGGCGACGATCAATTTCAGGAAGAAGATCAGTTTCACCCGCCCTTATACCAGCCGCAAAGATCCCGAAGGGGAATACTTTATTACCCGCCACTTTGAAAGCGATCGCGGACGTATTATTAACTCCGCCGCCATTCGTCGTCTGCAACAGAAAACCCAGGTATTCCCGCTCGAGCGCAATGCGGCGGTGCGTTCGCGTCTAACGCACTCGCTGGAAGTGCAGCAAACCGGGCGATATATCACCAAAGAGATTCTGCAATCGCTGAAAACCCAGGGCGGCGGGCTGGCGAATTATGGGCTGGATGAGTTTGAAGGTGCCTTCGAAAGCCTGATTGAGATGGCCTGTTTACTGCACGATGTCGGCAATCCGCCGTTTGGTCATTTTGGCGAGGCGGCGATCAATGACTGGTTCGACGAAAATCTGCCTGCCGAGCTGGTCGATCCGCTGGTGGCGGGCGTTGCCGATGAGGCTGAGCGCGCCGCTTTTGACCAGTTGAATGCAATGATTCGTCAAGATTTATGCCATTTCGAGGGTAACGCGCAGGCGATTCGCCTGGTGCATACGCTGCTGCAACTCAATCTCAGCTATGCGCAGGTCGCCTGTATTTTGAAATATACCGCGCCCGCATGGTGGCAAGGCGATAAACCGGCTGAATTTAGCGTATTAATGAAAAAGCCGGGCTTCTATTTATCTGAGCGAGAATATGTGGCTGAGCTGCGTGAAGCGACCAATATTAAACAGCACCATCGTTTCCCGCTTACCTGGATAATGGAAGCCGCCGACGATATCTCTTATTGCATTGCCGATTTGGATGACGCCGTAGAAAAAGACATCTTCCATGTGGAAACGTTGTATAAGCATTTATTGGATGCCTGGGGCGCGGTAAAAAACGGCGATGTTTTCAGCCGTACTATCGGTGATGCCTGGAAAGAGGCTAATCAGAAAAAACGCCGCAGTATCAGCGATCAATTCTTTATGTCATTGCGGGTTAACGTGCAAAACGTGCTGGTTAGCCATGCGGTTAAGCGTTTCATCGACAACTTACCGGCTATTTTCGAAGGCGATTTTAATCACGCTTTACTGGAAGATGATGGTGAAGAAGGTCGCTTGCTAAAACTATTTAAAACGGTTGCGCGTCAGCAGGTGTTTAATCATCCGGAAGTTGAACAACTGGAATTGCAGGGTTATCGGGTAATTAAAGGTTTGCTCGAAATATATCAGTCACTGCTGTTGCTGGATTACGAGCAATTTACCACCTTGATGAACGAGGATTTTCTGGCAAAGCATCCGATTGAAACCCGCTTGTTTCATAAGCTTTCTGGCAAACATCGAAAGGCCTATCAACAACACATGCGCTCATTAATTGTTGAGCATAAATATCAGCGCTTGTTGTGGGAACGTTATTATCGTGCGCGTCTGATTCAGGACTACATTAGTGGGATGACGGACAATTATGCCTGGGACGAATATCGTCGTTTAATGGCGGTTGAATAAGCGCACAATTGTAAAGATGAAGAACAATTTTTTACCTTTACCTAAAACTTTATTAGGAACTTCGCGCTAAAAACTTAATCTCACCATCACGACCACAGCAATGGTCTGGCCGTAATTCTTAGAGAGACACAGATAAATGAAAAAAAACACAATTATGCTGGCGTTGGCGCTGAGTTTCGGCGCGGCGACGCTGAGCCCTGTGAGTGTATTTGCCGCAGAGACCGCTTCTTCTTCCAGCCAGCAGTTGCCAAGCCTGGCACCCATGCTGGAAAAAGTCATGCCTTCCGTGGTGAGTATCAGTGTGGAAGGCTCGACGACGGTTAAAACGCCGCGTATGCCGCAGCAGTTCCAGCAATTCTTTGGTGATAATTCTCCGTTCTGCCAGGACGGTTCACCGTTCCAAAGCTCACCCATGTGTCAAAACGGCGGTGGTGACGGCGGCGCGGATGGCGGTGCTAACGCGCAGAAACAGCAGTTCCGTGCGCTGGGTTCCGGCGTGGTAATTAACGCGGATAAAGGCTATGTGGTGACCAACAACCACGTGGTGGATAACGCGACCAAAATCCAGGTGCAGCTCAGCGATGGACGTCGTTACGACGCCAAAGTGATCGGTAAAGATCCACAATCAGATATCGCGCTGATTCAGCTGCAGGATGCGAAAAACCTCACCGCAATTAAGATTGCCGACTCCGACAACCTGCGCGTCGGTGATTACACCGTGGCGATTGGTAACCCGTACGGCCTTGGCGAAACGGTGACTTCGGGGATTGTTTCGGCGCTGGGCCGCAGCGGCCTGAACGTTGAAAATTACGAAAACTTCATCCAGACCGATGCGGCGATTAACCGTGGTAACTCCGGTGGCGCATTGGTAAACCTTAACGGCGAGCTGATCGGGATTAACACCGCGATTCTGGCGCCGGACGGCGGCAACATCGGTATCGGCTTTGCCATTCCAAGTTCAATGGTGAAAAACCTTACCGCGCAGATGGTGGAGTACGGTCAGGTGAAACGCGGCGAGCTGGGCATTATGGGCACCGAGCTGAACTCAGAGCTGGCGAAAGCGATGAAAGTCGATGCGCAGCGCGGCGCCTTTGTTAGCCAGGTATTGCCGAACTCTGCTGCGGCGAAAGCCGGCGTGAAAGCGGGTGACGTGGTGGTGTCGATGAACGGTAAAGCGCTGACCAGCTTTGCAGCGCTGCGTGCCGAAGTCGGCTCGCTGCCGGTCGGTACCAAGCTGCAGCTGGGCCTGCTGCGCGAAGGCAAACCGGTGAACGTCACCGTTGAACTGCAGCAGAGCTCGCAGGATAAAGTGCAGTCCGCCACCATTTACACAGGTATTGAAGGTGCCGATCTCAGCAATATTGATACCAACGGCCAGAAAGGCGTGCGCGTCGATAGCGTCAAGCCTGGCAGCGCAGCGGCGCGAATTGGCTTGAAGAAAGGTGACGTGATTCTGGGTGTCAACCAGCAAGCCGTAGCTAATCTTGGCGAGCTGCGTAAAGTGCTCGACACCAAACCTTCGGTGCTGGCACTGAACGTGCAGCGCGGTGACAGCAGCCTGTATCTGCTGATGCAGTAAGTTTCAGGTTGTTGATAACAGGCGAGCTTTGGCTCGCCTTTTTTGTGTCTGTGCAAATGTCCGGTACTGAATGTGACGCTTACCGCAAATCCCGCATAATCCCGCTGGCTATGTGCAGTTGCACAATGTCAGCGCCGTAACGGATGCGTATTCTGTCTGTTCGTCCTTATCTCCGGAGTGTTTGATGGCCACCTATCATCTCGATGCGCGACTGGCTCAGGATATTGTTGCCCGCACCATGCAAATTATTGACAGCAATGTCAACGTGATGGATGCGCGTGGTCGCATCATCGGCAGTGGCGATCGTGAGCGCATTGGCGAATTGCACGAAGGCGCGCTTTTGGTGTTGTCACAAGGGCGCGTGGTAGACATCGACGAAGCGGTGGCAAAACATCTGCACGGCGTGCGTCCTGGCATCAATTTGCCGCTGCGCATTGATGGCGATATCGTCGGCGTGATCGGTTTGACCGGCCAACCGGCAACGCTGCGTCACTACGGCGAATTGGTGTGTATGACCGCCGAAATGATGCTGGAACAGGCGCGTTTGTTACACATGCTGGCGCAGGATAGCCGCTTGCGAGAAGAGCTGGTGCTGAATCTGGTGCGCAGCGAAACCTTATCGCCAGCGCTCAGCGAATGGGCGCAGCGGCTCGGCATCGATCTCAATCAACCGCGCGTGGTGGCGGTGGTGGAAGTGGACAGCGGCCAGCTAGGCGTTGATAGCGCCATGTCTGAGCTGCAACAGCTGCAAACGCTGCTGACCACGCCGGAACGCGACAACCTGATTGCGATTGTTTCACTCACCGAAATGGTGGTGCTGAAACCGGCACTGAATGCGCATGGCCGCTACGATCAGGACGATCATCGCCGCCGCGTGGATCAACTGCTGCAACGCATGAAGGAGAGCGGCCAGGTGCGAATGCGCATCGCGCTCGGCAACTACTTTACCGGTCCCGGCAGCATCGCACGTTCGTACCGCACCGCGCGTACCACCATGATGGTGGGCAAACAGCGCATGCCGGAACAGCGCAGCTATTTTTATCAGGATCTGGTGCTGCCGGTGCTGCTCGACAGTTTACGCGGCGGCTGGCAGGCCAACGAACTGGCACGCCCGCTGGCAAAGCTGAAAAGCATGGATAACAATGGCTTGCTGCGACGCACGCTGGTGGCGTGGTTCAGCCACAACGTGCAACCCAGCGCTACGGCACGCGCGCTGTTCATTCATCGCAACACGCTGGAGTATCGCCTCAACCGTATTTCCGAGCTTACCGGGCTCGATCTGGGCAATTTTGACGATCGCTTGCTGCTGTACGTGGCGCTTCAACTGGATGAGCAAAGTTAATGAGAAACCTGTGGATTGCGTTGCTGTGGCTGTATAGCGCGCTAAGTTTGGCTAACGATCCGGCCTTTCTCTCATTAAACGATCTGCAGAAAGTTAAGCAGCAGCTGGCACATCATCAGGCCGCGCCGCCAACGCTCGACGCCTGGCATCAGCTTAAACAGCAAGCGGATAACGCGCTACAACACCCCAATCCCAGCGTCACCGATAAAGGTATGATGCCGCTGAGCGGCTCGAAGCAGGATTATTTAAGCCTGAGCGCCTATTGGTGGCCGGACGCCAGCAGCGCCGACGGCCTGCCGTGGCAGCGTCGTGATGGCGAAGTGAATCCTGCCAGTAAGAATGATCAAAGTGATGGCGTGCGGCTGGCGCGCTTTACCGCCGATTTTCAGGCGCTGACGCTGGCCTGGTATTTATCTGGCAATCAACGTTATGCCGACAAAGCGCTGGCGATGATGCGTCACTGGTTTATCAATCCCACCAGCCGTATGCACCCTAATCTTAACTTTGCTCAAGGCATTCCGGGCCGATCCGCGGGCCGCCATGATGGCGTGCTCGATGGGCGCTACTTTGCCACGCGCGTGGTGGATGCGCTGACTTTGCTACGCAATGCGCCCGGTTGGCAGCCTGCCGATCAGCAAGCGATGCAGCAGTGGTTTAGCGAGTATCTGCACTGGCTGCGGCACAATCCGCTAGCACTGCAAGAAGCGGCGGCGGTGAATAATCATGGCAGTTGGTATTGCACGCAGGTGGCGGGAATCGCGTGGTATCTGGGCGATCGTGAGACAGTCACAGCGATGGTAGAGTTGGCGCGCAATAAAATTGCGCTGCAAATTCGTGCCGATGGCAGCCAGCCCGCAGAGTTAGCGCGCACGCGATCCTTCCATTACAGCTACTTCAATCTGCAGGCGCTTAGCGCATTGGCGCAGCTAGCCGGTAAAGCAGGGTTAGGCGATTTATGGCATAGCCAGCAGCCAGGCGGATCGTTGCTGGCAGCGCTCGACATGATGGCGCCGTACAGCGATGCCGCTAAAGTCTGGCCGTGGAAAAACCGCGATCGCGTGAGCCAGCGCATCATTCCGCTGCTTTCAATGGCCGATAACAGCCTGCAGCAGCCGCGTTATCAACAGTGGATCATGCAGACGCATTGGAAAGATCAAAAGAGTGGGGCGGTGAGGCAGGCACAGCGTGATACCTGGCTGCTTTCGCTGCCTTATCAGCAGCCATAAAAAAAGGCCAGCATCGGCTGGCCTGTTATTTAAAGCGCGAAATTAACGGTTGTTGCGGGTCAGCTGATCAAGGTCTGATTCGATTTCAGCGATCTTGTTCGAAACCACGCTTTCCAGATGGCGCAGATCCGCCAGAATTTTGCGCTTCAGATCCACTTCAACCTGGTCGCGCTGGCAAATCTGGTCCAGCTCATCGATCACATAACGCAGGTTCGGGCTGATTTCCTGCACTTCTTTGTAACCCTGGCTGGTGTGATCGGCGACAACGGTTTTGCGCTGACGTGGATATTTGAATTTCACGCTTTTAGCAAAGAATTCACCTTTGTCTTTGCGGAAGTAGATTTTAAGAATGTCGTTGTTAGCTTCCTGACGCAGGCTGTAACGGTCGATGTCGTCAGGGTTGCTGATACCTAAGCTTTTCAGGTTGTCGTACATAGCGTTTATATTCCATCTAAGAGTGGGTGAGCGCGCAGGACTATCATCATCATTCGGGATGCAGCAGAAACGCGGCAACCGGAACGCTTACGGCATACTTAATCAACTGTAGACACAAAAACCGGGATGAACAGTGCGCGACCGGAGTTAACTTGGCGCGGATTATGAACTGTTTGAAAAATAAACGCACGTGTTAATTCGCGGCGCGAAACAGGTAATTCTGGCGGGAGTGTAAACAAATAATTACGGGCCTGTAGGCAGGCCCGTCGGGAAGATCTTCAGGCAGGAGAAGCTCAGTCGATGCTGCGCAGCAGTTCGTTAATACCTGTTTTGCTGAGAGTTTTAGCGTCAACTTTCTTCACAATTACCGCGCAGTACAGGCTGTAGCTACCATCTTTAGACGGTAGGTTACCGGAAACCACCACGGAACCCGCTGGAACGCGACCGTAATGCACTTCGCCAGTTTCGCGGTCAAAGATTTTGGTGCTCTGGCCGATGTAAACGCCCATGGAGATCACGGAACCTTCTTCGACGATCACGCCTTCCACGATTTCTGAACGTGCGCCAATGAAGCAGTTATCTTCGATGATGGTTGGGTTAGCCTGCAGCGGCTCCAGCACGCCACCGATGCCCACGCCGCCTGACAGGTGGACGTTTTTACCGATCTGCGCGCAAGAACCCACGGTCGCCCAGGTATCAACCATGGTGCCTTCATCAACGTAAGCGCCGATGTTGACGTAGGAAGGCATCAGCACGGTATTACGTGCGATGAATGCGCCCTGACGCACGGCAGCAGGTGGCACAACGCGGAAACCGGCGTTTTTAAAACGCGCTTCATCCCAGCCAGCAAACTTCATTGGCACTTTGTCGTAGAAGCGGGTTTCCGACCCTTCCATGACCTGATTGTCGTTGATGCGGAACGACAACAGCACTGCTTTCTTCAGCCACTGATGCGTTACCCACTCACCGTTGATCTTTTCAGACACGCGCAGTTCACCGCTATCCAGCAGGCCAATAACCTGGGTGATAGCATCGCGGGTCGCGCTGTCTACGCTAGATGGCGTGATGTCGGCGCGGCGCTCAAAGGCAGATTCGATAACGCTCTGTAACTGTTGCATAATGATTTCCTAAGTCTGTAATACGGGTGCCAGCATCGCACTGGCACGGTAAATAAATTTGATTAATCGATTGCGGTCACACTTTATCGTTTGGATTAAGGGCCTCTGTCAACCTCTGTTGCAACACATTGCGCATTTCCACCCCAAGCGCACGCCGCTCGCTATCGGCGAGGATGAAAAGATCCTCAACCCGTTCACCAATCGTACTGATGCGTGCGCCGTGCAGCGACACGCCCAAATCGGCGAATACTTCACCCACGCGCGCCAGTAAGCCGGGCTGATCGAGCGCGACCAATTCCAGATAACTGCGGCGGTCGGTGTGCGTCGGCAGGAAATTGACTTCGGTATCGACACTGAAATGCTTGAGGCGCGCAGACTGGCGACGCGTACGCGGCGGAACCCATTCGTTTTGCGTGATGGCTTGTTCCAGCGCCTGAATGATCAGCGGATGGCGATCGGCGGCCAGCGGGCTGCCATCCGGCTCCAGCACAATAAAAGTGTCCATCGCCATGCCATCGCGACTGGTAAAGATCTGCGCATCATGCACGCTGAGATTGCGGCGATCCAACTCGCCGGCCACCGCCGCAAACAGGTGCGGACGATCCGGGCTCCAGATAAAGATCTCGGTACCGCCGCGCGTGGCCTGCGGGCTGACCAGCACCAGCGGTTTGTTGAGATCGTGATGAATTAAATGACGCGCATGCCAGGCGAGCTGATTCGGTGTGTGGCGCAGGAAATAGTCGGCGCGGCAGCGGCTCCAGATATGGTGCAAACGCTCTTCATCGAGGTTTTCCATCCGCAGCAGCGCCAGCGCTTGCAGACGATGATGGCGCACGCGCTCGCGCAGATCCGGGCTGTTTTCCATGCCGCGGCGCAGCTGTTTTTCGGTCGCGAAGAACAGCTCGCGCAACAAACTCTGCTTCCAGCTGTTCCACAAGCTTTCATTGGTGGCGCAGATATCGGAAACCGTCAGGCACGCCAGATAGCGCAAGCGGTTTTCGTTCTGCATCACTTCGGCGAATTGCTGAATCACGGTGGGATCCTGAATATCGCGGCGCTGCGCGGTGACTGACATCAATAAATGATGGCGTACCAGCCAGGCAACCAGCTGCGTTTCGCGGGAGTTCAGTCCGTGTAATTCGGCAAAGTCGAGTGCATCCTGCGCGCCGAGAATGGAGTGATCGCCGTTGCGGCCTTTGGCGATATCGTGCAGCAGCGCAGCCATCAGCAACAGTTCCGGCTGTGGCAGGCGCGGCCAGAGTTCAACGCACAGCGGATGCATCGGGCGCGTGGCTTCGTCGGCAAAACTCTCCAGCTTCTGCAGCACGCGGATGGTGTGCTCATCCACCGTGTAAGCGTGGAACAGATCGAACTGCATCTGGCCAACGATGTTGCCCCACAGCGGCGTATAGGCCCATAACACGCTGTGACGATGCATCGGCACCAGCGCGCGCTTAACCGCGCCAGGATGACGCAGAATCGCCATAAAGGTTTCACGCGCTTCAGGAATCTGACACAGCGGCTGCTTCAAATGGCGGCGCGCATAGCGCAGCTGCCGCAGCGTGGTGGAATAAATACCTTTGATGTTTTCGTTACGCACCATCACGTAGAACATACGCAGGATGGCTTGCGGCTCACGCTCAAACAGCGTGAGATCGCGCAGGTCGATGAGATCACCGCGAATCTGGAAATCGTCATCAATGTTGCGCGGTTTTTCAGTGGTCGACAGCGCCAGAATCGCTTCATCGAACAGCTGCAGCAGCATTTGATTGAGTTCGCCGATGCGACGCGTGACGCGATAGAAGTCCTTCATCATGCGCTCAACCGGCTCGTTGACTTCGCCAAGATAGTTGAGGCGTTGAGCGACGGTGAGTTGGCGATCGAACAGCAGACGATTGTCATAGCGTGGCAGCGTTAAGTGCAGCGCAAAGCGAATGCGCCACAAAAATTCCTGACACTCGTTGATTTCATTGCGTTCCGCTTCGGTGATAAAGCCGAAACCAACCATCTCATCCATGGTGGTGGCGCCAAAGTGACGACGCGCCACCCATTGCAGCGTGTGTATGTCGCGCAGGCCGCCGGGGCTGCTTTTGATATCCGGTTCGAGGTTATAGCTGGTGCCGTGATAGCGCTGATGGCGCTCCTGCTGCTCTTCAATTTTGGCGGCGAAGAAGCGCGACGACGGCCAGAAACCATCGCTGAAGATGTTCTTTTGCAGTTCGAGAAACAGCGCCACATCGCCAGTGAGCATGCGCGATTCGATCAGGTTGGTGGCGACCGTAAGATCGGATAAGCCTTCCAGCAGGCACTCTTCCAGCGTACGTACGCTGTGACCAACTTCCAGCTTCAAATCCCACATCAGCGTTAGCAGCTCGCTGGCGCGCTGCGCGGCTGTGTCGTCCAGCGGCTGGCGGCTGAGGATCAGCACATCAATATCGGAGAGCGGATGCAGTTCGCCGCGACCATAACCGCCAACGGCAACCAGTGCGATCTCCTTCATCTGGTCGAAACCAAAGAAGCGCCACAGACGACGCAATAAGCGGTCGATAAACAGCGTGCGGGCATCAATCAGAGATTCAATATCGGTGCCCGCATCAAATGCAATGCCCAGGTGCTGCTGGAATTGCTCAAGATAGTGTTTGAGCTTGTCGCGCGTCAGGGCGTCATCCGGCCAGCTGGCGGGGGAATCGGTCAGGCCTTTGTGTACTGCTTCGGTCACGCTACCACTCATCAACATGCCTCTTCATTACGCACATAAAAAAGGCCAGCGATAAGCCGGCCTGGTACTGTTAGCGAGATGATTACGCGACGTTTTCGAGCACCGCTGGAAGGGTGTCGTCTTCACGCAGCGTCAGAATCTCACAGCCGTTTTCTGTCACCACAATAGTATGCTCATACTGCGCGGACAAGCTGCGATCTTTGGTTTTCACGGTCCAGCCATCCTTCATGGTGCGGATGCGGTAATCACCGGCATTGACCATCGGTTCGATGGTGAAGGTCATGCCTGCTTGCAACACCACGCCGCTATCATCCGCGTCGTAATGCAGTACCTGCGGCTCTTCATGGAAGCCTTTGCCGATGCCGTGACCGCAATACTCGCGCACCACCGAAAAATCCTGTGCTTCGACATACTGCTGAATCGCGCGGCCCAGTTCACGCAGACGAATACCCGGTTTCACCAGACGCAGCGCGATATAGAGACTTTCCTGAGTAACGCGACACAGGCGCTCGCCCTGAATGGTGGCTTTACCGACGATGAACATTTTTGAGGTATCGCCGTGATACTCATCTTTGATCACCGTGACATCGACGTTAACCACGTCGCCATCCTTCAGCACGCGATCGTCGCTCGGAATACCGTGACATACCACTTCATTCACCGAAATACACACCGATTTCGGGAAGCCGTGATAGCCGAGGCAGGCGGAAATCGCCTGCTGCTTCTGCGTGATGTGTTCGTGGCAGAGACGATCCAGTTCACCGGTGGTGACGCCAGGCACCACGTGCGGGGCAATCATCTCCAGCACTTCAGCGGCAAGGCGGCCCGCCACGCGCATTTTTTCGATTTCTTCAGGGGTTTTAATTGAAATAGCCATTAAATTAATCCGCAATCGTCGAATTTTTCGACAATAATGAGTTCTGTGGCAGTCATGTTAGCAGCCAGCAAAAGGGCTGCCAAATGGCGATTGTCTGCGCCTGCGGCGCTCAACTACTATTGGCGTATTCCTGCGCATTGTGGTATAAAGCGCGCCGACGATTCTCTGTCACCGACGTTTGGCTGGCAGGAAACGCATAAAACTCATTATGTGTACTAAAACACACATGTATCGACACATACGCCGGGGTGCCTTGAAAGAGGTCGGTCGTATGGGATACATGGAGGCCCAACCCCAAATCAAACTTTAGAGGTAATCATGGCAACTGTTTCAATGCGCGACATGCTCAAGGCTGGTGTTCACTTTGGTCACCAGACCCGTTACTGGAACCCGAAAATGAAGCCATTCATCTTCGGCGCACGTAACAAGGTTCACATCATCAACCTCGAGCAGACTGTGCCAATGTTCAACGACGCTCTGGCTGAGTTGAAAAAGATCTCTTCCCGTAAAGGTAAGATCCTGATCGTTGGTACTAAGCGCGCTGCTGCCGAAGCGGTAAAAGAGTCAGCTCTGAGCTGCGACCAGTTCTTCGTAAACCACCGCTGGTTGGGTGGCATGCTGACTAACTGGAAAACCGTTCGTCAGTCAATCAAACGCCTGAAAGATCTTGAGTCTCAGTCTCAGGACGGTACTTTCGACAAACTGACCAAGAAAGAAGCGCTGATGCGCACTCGCGAACTGGCCAAGCTGGAAAACAGCCTGGGCGGTATCAAAGATATGGGCGGTCTGCCGGATGCACTGTTCGTTGTTGACGCTGATCACGAGCACATCGCTATCAAAGAAGCAAACAACCTGGGTATCCCAGTATTTGCTATCGTTGATACCAACTCTGATCCAGACGGCGTTGACTTCGTTATCCCAGGTAACGACGATGCGATCCGTGCTGTAAGCCTGTACCTGACTGCCGTTGCCACTACCGTGCGCGAAGGCCGTTCACAGGATCTGGCTGAGCAGGCTGAAGAAGCTGCTGAAGCTTAATAAGGTTCGCTCTTTCTAAGAGCCCTTAGACATCAGATGTTATCTGTTAAGGGGGCCGTTCAGGCCCCTTTATTTTATCTAAGTCTGTCACGCTCACTACAGAGCGAGCGGGGCAGAGTAAATTTTCCGCAACAAGTTTCTGACAGTGTGTGAGCACACAGAGACGAATCGAGGATTCTGGAATGGCTGATATTACCGCTGCATTGGTAAAAGAACTGCGTGAGCGTACTGGCGCAGGCATGATGGACTGCAAAAAAGCGCTGACCGAAGCGAACGGCGACATCGAGCTGGCGATTGAGAACATGCGCAAATCTGGCGCAATCAAAGCGGCTAAGAAAGCAGGCAACGTTGCTGCTGATGGCGTGATCAAAACCAAAATCGCTGACGGCTTCGCGGCGATCCTGGAAGTAAACTGCCAGACCGACTTCGTTGCAAAAGATGGCGGTTTCCAGGCGTTTGCTGACAAGGTTCTGGATGCAGCTGTCGCTGGCAAAGTTACCGATGTGGAAGTTCTGAAAGCGCAGTTCGAAGAAGAACGCGTAGCGCTGGTTACGAAAATCGGTGAGAACATCAACATCCGTCGTATTGCTATCCTGGAAGGCGCTGAGCTGAACAGCTATCAGCATGGCGCACGTATCGGTGTGGTTGTTTCTACCACCGGTGCTGACGAAGAACTGAGCAAGCAAGTTGCTATGCACATCGCTGCGAGCAAGCCAGAATTCGTTAAGCCAGAAGACGTGTCTGCAGACGTGGTTGAGAAAGAGTACCAGGTTCAGCTGGATATCGCCATGCAGTCTGGCAAGCCAAAAGAAATCGCAGAGAAAATGGTTGAAGGCCGCATGAAGAAATTCACCGGCGAAGTTTCTCTGACCGGTCAGGCTTTCGTTATCGACCCAAGCAAAACCGTTGGCCAGGCGTTGAAAGAGAAAAACGCTGACGTCATCAACTTCATCCGCTTCGAAGTGGGCGAAGGCATTGAGAAAGTTGAAGCTGACTTCGCAGCAGAAGTTGCTGCAATGTCCAAACAGTCTTAATGGTCCGAAAGAACCGCCACAAGGCGGTTCTTTTTTGTCTGCGATTTAGTGCAGCACTTTCAGTCTCATCCCAATAGCTTTTCTCGCGGGCTTTGCGGATGATCGACCAGATTTTACTTCTCCTTTTCATCATATCTTCCAGGAAGAACTGACCATGGCGACCAACGCAAAACCTGTATATCAACGTATCCTGCTAAAACTGAGTGGCGAAGCACTGCAAGGTGCCGAAGGTTTTGGCATCGACGCGAGCGTGCTTGACCGCATGGCGCAAGAGGTGAAAGAGCTGGTTGAGCTGGGCATTCAGGTGGGTGTGGTTATTGGTGGCGGTAACCTGTTCCGCGGCGCAGGTCTGGCCCAGGCGGGCATGAACCGTGTGGTCGGCGACCATATGGGCATGCTGGCAACAGTGATGAATGGCCTGGCAATGCGTGACGCGCTGCACCGTGCGTATGTCAATGCGCGCTTGATGTCAGCGATTCCGCTGAACGGCGTGTGTGATAACTACAGCTGGGCAGAAGCGATCAGCCTGCTGCGTAATAACCGCGTCGTGATCTTTGCGGCCGGTACCGGCAACCCGTTCTTTACCACTGACTCTGCAGCCTGCCTGCGCGGCATCGAAATCGAAGCCGACGTGGTACTGAAAGCCACCAAAGTAGACGGCGTCTACTCTGAAGATCCGGTGAAAAACCCGGATGCCACGCTGTATGACCAACTGAGCTATGCAGAAGTGTTGGATAAAGAGCTTAAAGTGATGGATCTCGCCGCCTTTACGTTGGCGCGTGACCACAAACTGCCTATCCGCGTCTTCAACATGAACAAGCCTGGCGCATTGCGTCGCGTCGTGATGGGTGAAAAAGAAGGCACCCTGATTACGCATTAATACCCGACGCGCGTTAAAATAAGGTATATTCTTTTGCCGCGATGCTCTGACATCGCGCAGCAATTAGGATGATCGATGTTTATCGATACCGCTTCCGGTTAGCCCGGAAATGGCCAGGTCAACCGAATTCAAGGGTTTCAACGTGATTAACGACATTAAAAAAGATGCAGACACGCGCATGGAAAAATGTGTGGATGCATTTAAAAACAACATCAGCAAAATCCGCACCGGCCGAGCTTCGCCTTCACTGCTCGACGGCATTGTGGTTCCTTATTACGGTACGCCAACGCCGCTGCGCCAGCTGGCTAGCGTGACGGTTGAGGATTCACGTACGTTGAAAATCAACGTATTTGATCGCTCGCTGAGCGCTGCGGTTGAGAAAGCGATTATGACGTCTGATTTGGGTCTGAACCCAAGCTCAGCCGGTAGCGATATTCGTGTGCCGCTGCCAGCGCTGACCGAAGAGCGTCGTAAAGACCTGATCAAGATCGTACGTGGCGAAGCAGAGCAGGGCCGTGTTTCCGTGCGTAACGTCCGCCGTGACGCCAACGATAAGATCAAAGCGCTGCTGAAAGACAAAGAGATCAGCGAAGACGACGAACGTCGTACGCAGGACGAGATCCAGAAAATGACCGATGCGCACATCAAGAGTGTTGATGCCGCATTGGCCGATAAAGAAAAGGAACTGATGGACTTCTAATTCCATCAACTGCTTTTCAAAACGCCGTTCAGAGACGAGACGTGTTCGACTCTGGCGGCGTTTTACATTGTGTCTGGCGCTGTTGCGGACACTCTCCACGACTTCACAGGGATAGCATGATGAAGCGATTAACTCTGCTGGGATCGACCGGCTCCATTGGCACCAGCACGCTGGCGGTGATTGCCGCAAATCCTGAACTTTATCAGGTGACCGCGCTGGTGGCTGGCCAGAATGTGGCGTTGATGGCTGAACAATGCCTGCAATTCCAACCGCGCTATGCCGCGATGTCCGACGAGACTTCCGCACAAGCGTTGCGTGAGCGACTGAAAGCACTCAACGTTAATACCGAAGTGCTCTCCGGCGTTCAGGCAGCCTGCGAATTGGCCGCGCTGGATGACGTGGATCAGGTGATGGCGGCGATTGTTGGCGCCTCAGGTTTACAGCCCACCATGGCGGCGATTCGCGCCGGTAAAACCGTGCTGCTGGCCAACAAAGAGTCGCTTGTCACATGCGGCCGTCTGTTTATGGAGGCGGTACGCCAACATCAGGTGCAATTGCTGCCGGTCGATAGCGAGCACAACGCCATTTTTCAGAGTTTACCCGCTTCCATACAGCATCAGTTGGGGTACGCTGATCTGCGGGGAAACGGCATCGAGTCGATTCTCCTTACGGGATCGGGTGGTCCTTTTCGTGACACGCCATTAGCGGATTTAGCCGGTATGTCGCCGGATCAGGCTTGTGCGCATCCGAACTGGTCAATGGGGCGTAAAATCTCCGTTGACTCGGCCACCATGATGAATAAAGGTCTTGAATACATTGAAGCCCGCTGGCTGTTTAATGCGACTGACGCGCAGATGGAGGTGATCCTGCATCCGCAGTCGGTTATCCATTCGATGGTGCGTTATTGCGACGGCAGCGTGCTGGCGCAACTGGGCTCTCCGGATATGCGGACGCCTATTGCGCACAGCATGGCATGGCCAGCACGTATTTCTGCGGGCGTAACGCCGCTCGACTTCACGCGCATGAAGTCGTTGACGTTTTCCGAGCCGGACTACGAGCGCTATCCTTGCCTGAAGCTTGCGATTGATGCCTGTGCCACAGGTCAGGCCGCGACGACATCGCTGAATGCAGCGAATGAAGTGGCGGTGGCAGCTTTTCTGCAGCACCAGATTCGCTTTACCGATATCGCCGCCATCAACAGCGAAGTGCTGGCGTCCCTGAGTTGTCAGGAGCCGGGCAGCATTGACGAGGTGATGGAGATCGATCGGTTAGCGCGCGTGCGTGCCAATGAATTGTTACCGCGCTTTCGTTTAGCAGGTTGATAGTTCCCGCTATTTGTTCGCTCTGGGTGAAAATGGTATAGTCGCTCGCTCGCGTTTCACAGCCGACATTGTTTCGATGTCATCTGGCGTGTTTGCCGGAGTTTGCTGCAGGCGCAATGTATTCAGAAACCACAGCATTTCTGATGAAAGGAATTATTACGCGTTATGTCGTCCAACAATCACAACACAATCGATGACGAGTCGTACTGCACGCCACGTCACGTGGCCATCATTATGGATGGTAATGGTCGCTGGGCAAAAAATCAGGGCAAACTGCGTATTTCAGGCCACAAAGCCGGGGTAAAATCAGTACGCCGGGCTGTCAGCTTTGCGGTTAGCCATAAACTGGAAGCGCTCACGCTTTATGCGTTCAGCAGTGAAAACTGGAGCCGTCCGATTCAGGAAGTGACAGCGTTAATGGAGTTGTTTGTCTGGGCGCTCGACAGTGAAGTTAAAAGCCTGCACAAACACAATGTGCGTCTGCGCATTATTGGCGATATCAGTCGTTTCAATAACCGAATTCAGGAACGCATTCGCCGCGCCGAGGAACTGACTCAGCAAAATAATGGACTGACCCTAAACATTGCTGCCAACTATGGCGGTCGTTGGGATATTATCCAGGGTGCCAGAAAATTGGCCGAACAGGTTCAGGAAGGTTTACTGCGTCCTGACCAGATTACCGAAGAAAGCCTGGCTCCGTATCTGTGTATGCAGGAGCTGGCGCCAGTGGATTTAGTGATAAGGACCGGGGGAGAGCATCGGATTAGCAACTTCCTGCTGTGGCAAATCGCCTATGCTGAGTTTTGGTTTACCGATGTTCTTTGGCCTGATTTTGATGAAAACGTTTTTGAAGGTGCACTGAATGCATTCTCTACGCGGGAGCGACGCTATGGCGGTACTGCACCAGGCGGCGCCTAAGCAATTTGGGGGTAACCTTTGCTGAAGTCTCGTCTGATTACCGCGTTAATTTTGATTCCGCTGGTGATCGCTGCACTGTTCTGGTTACCCCTGTCCGGTTTTGCGATTATCACTATCATCATTTGCATGCTTGCCGCCTGGGAATGGGGGCAGTTTGCCGGCATGAAAACGCGTCAGCAACGTATCTGGCTGGCCGTGCTTTGCGGCCTTTTGCTGTCCGCGATGCTCTTTACCCTTGAACCCTATCAACGCAATCTGCACCAATTCCAGATGGAAGGCTCGCTCTGGGCATCGCTGTTGTGGTGGATTGTCGCGCTCATCTTAGTACTGTTCTATCCCGCTTCTGCCGCGTTGTGGCGTCACTCACGTACGCTGCGCCTGCTGTTTGGCGTGCTCACCTTGATTCCGTTCTTCTGGGGCATGATGGCGCTGCGTCAGTATCATTATGATACTGACCATTTCGCCGGCGCATGGTGGCTGCTGTTCGTAATGTTCCTTGTCTGGGGCGCAGATTCCGGTGCTTACATGTTTGGTCGCCTGTTTGGCAAACACAAGCTGGCACCGAAAGTCTCTCCGGGTAAAACCTGGGAAGGTTTCTTCGGTGGGCTATTGTCATCTGCCATCATCGCCTGGCTGTTTGCTCTGCTGGCACCGCTTTCGGTGGCGCCGGGCACGCTCATTATCTGTGCGGTGATTGCGACGCTGGCATCGGTATTGGGCGACCTGACAGAAAGTATGTTCAAGCGTGAAGCGGGCATTAAAGACAGCGGTAACTTGATTCCGGGGCACGGTGGTATTCTCGATCGTATTGATAGCCTGACTGCTGCGGTGCCGGTGTTTGCCTGCCTGCTGCTGTTGGTGTTTCGCACCCTCTGAGGATAGCTGGCGATGTTGAGTATACTCTGGAGTTTTGCCGCCTTTATCGTGGCGCTTGGCGTGCTAATTACCGTGCACGAGTTTGGCCATTTCTGGGTGGCGCGCCGCTGCGGTGTTAAAGTTGAACGTTTCTCGATTGGCTTTGGTAAAGCGCTGTGGCGTCGCAGCGATCGTCAGGGCACCGAATATGTCATCGCGCTGATCCCTCTTGGCGGCTACGTCAAAATGCTCGACGAACGCGTTGAAAGCGTTCCCGCCGAACTACGTCATCAAGCCTTCAACAATAAAACCGTGCTGCAACGTGCTTCGATTATCGCAGCCGGTCCTATCGCCAACTTCATCTTCGCCATCTTTGCTTACTGGGTCGTGTTTATTCACGGCGTGCCGGGTGTGCGTCCTGTAGTTGGTGAAATTCTGAACGGTTCCGTCGCTGCCGAAGCGCAAATTACCTCCGGCATGGAACTTAAAGCGGTAGATGGTATCGAAACGCCTGATTGGGATGCTGTGCGTATGGCGCTGATCGGTAAAATCGGCGACAGCGATGCCACGCTTACCGTCTCGCAATTTGGCGAAGAAGCCACGCAGCAAAAGCAATTAAATTTGCGCGATTGGCAATTTGAGCCTGATAAACAGGATCCGGTGGTCGCTTTAGGTATTCGTCCACGTGGGCCGCAGATTGAAACGACCTTAGCCGAAGTTCAGGCAAACTCACCGGCAAGCAATGCTGGTTTGCAAGCGGGCGATAGGATCGTTAAAGTCGATGGTCAGCCATTATCACAGTGGCAGGCTTTTGCGGCACAGGTGCGGGATAATCCGGGCAAAAACATGGCGCTAGATATCGAGCGCAACGGCGAACCTGTGGCGTTGACGTTAACGCCGGAAGCGAAACCGGGCAATGAAGCGGAAGGCTTCGCGGGTGTCATCCCGCGTGTGATTCCGCTGCCTGATGAGTACAAAACGGTAAGGCAGTATGGACCTTTTGCGGCGATCGGCGAAGCCAGTGTAAAAACCTGGCAGTTGATGAAGCTAACAGTCTCCATGCTGGGCAAGTTGATAATCGGGGATGTGAAGCTGAATAACCTGAGCGGGCCGATTTCGATCGCGCAGGGTGCCGGGTTATCAGCAGAGTACGGGGTGATTTATTACCTGATGTTCCTGGCGCTGATCAGCGTCAACCTGGGCATCATTAACCTGTTCCCTCTGCCGGTTTTAGATGGTGGTCATCTGCTCTTTCTGGCGATCGAAAAGATCAAAGGTGGACCGGTGTCCGAGCGAGTTCAGGACTTTAGTTATCGCATTGGCTCAATATTGCTAGTGCTGTTAATGGGGCTTGCACTTTTCAATGATTTCTCACGTCTGTAATAGCTGGAACGCATACAGGCGCGGGATGTGTTAGGAAAACGCATAACAACGATGGCGATGAAAAAGTTGCTCATAGCGTCGCTGCTGTTTAGCAGCGCCACCGTTTACGGTGCAGACGATTTCGTAGTGAAGGACATTCATTTCGAAGGTCTCCAGCGAGTCGCCGTCGGCGCGGCTCTGCTCAGCATGCCGGTACGTGTCGGTGATACGGTGAATGACGATGATGTCAGAAACACCATTCGCTCACTGTTCGCCACCGGTAACTTTGAAGATGTGCAGGTTCTGCGTGACGGTACAACCCTGATTGTTCAGGTGAAAGAGCGTCCAACCATTGCCAACATCACTTTCTCCGGCAACAAAGCGGTGAAAGAAGATCAGCTGAAACAGAACCTCGAAGCCTCTGGCGTGCGCGTTGGCGAAGCGCTGGACCGCACCACGCTCTCTTCAATCGAGAAGGGTCTGGAAGACTTCTACTACAGCGTCGGTAAATACACCGCCAGCGTCAAAGCGATTGCTACGCCGCTGCCGCGCAACCGTGTGGATCTGAAATTCGTCTTCCAGGAAGGCGTTTCAGCGCAGATCCAGCAGATCAACATCGTCGGTAATAAAGCATTTACCTCTGATGAACTGATCTCGCGCTTCTCACTGCGTGACGAAGTGCCATGGTGGAACGTGGTGGGCGATCGTAAATACCAGAAACAGAAGTTAGCGGGCGATCTCGAAACCCTGCGCAGCTTCTATCTGGATCGCGGTTATGCGCGTTTCAACATCGATTCCACGCAGGTGAGCCTGACGCCAGATAAGAAAGGCATCTACATCACCGTGAACATCAACGAAGGCGATCAGTACAAGATTGCCGGCGTGATCGTGAACGGCAGCATGGCGGGCCATTCTGCTGAAATCGAAAAGATGACCAGGATTCCAGCGGGTGAGCTGTATAACGGCACTAAAGTCACCCAGATGGAAGATGACATCAAGAAATTGCTGGGTCGCTACGGTTACGCCTATCCGCGCGTAATGACGCAGCCAGAAATCAACGATGCTGACAAAACCGTCAAGCTGCACATCAACGTGGATGCGGGCAACCGTTACTACGTGCGTAAAGTGCGCTTTGAAGGTAACGACACCTCAAAAGATTCCGTACTGCGCCGTGAAATGCGTCAGATGGAGGGTGCCTGGTTGGGCAGCGACCTCGTCGATCAGGGTAAAGAGCGTCTGAATCGTACCGGTTACTTCGAAACCGTGGATGTGGATACGCAACGTGTTCCGGGTGCGCCGGATCAGGTTGATGTGGTCTACAAGGTGAAAGAGCGTAACACCGGTACTTTCAACTTTGGTGTCGGTTACGGTACTGAAAGTGGCGTCAGCTTCCAGGTGGGCGTGACCCAGGAAAACTGGCTCGGCACCGGTAACACTGTTGGCATCAGCGGTACCAAAAACGATTACCAGACCTATGCTGAGTTCTCACTGACCGACCCATACTTCACGGTCGACGGCGTGAGCCTTGGCGGTCGTTTGTTCTATAACGACTTTAAAGCTGATAACGCCGATCTGTCTGACTATACCAACAAAAGTTATGGTCTCGACGGTACGCTGGGCTTCCCGGTCAATGAAAATAATACGCTGCGTGTTGGTTTAGGTTATGTGCATAACGACCTGTCCAACATGCGTCCTCAGGTTGCGATGTGGCGTTATCTGGATTCGGTCGGTCGCCATCAGGGCTTGAACGATGATGGTGATTTCTCTGCAGATGATTTCACCTTCAACTACGGTTGGACCTATAACACTTTAGACCGCGGCTTCTTCCCTACGCGCGGTAACCGTACCAACCTGAACGGTAAAGTGACGATTCCAGGCTCTGATAATGCGTTCTATAAAGCGACATTGGATAGCCAGCAATATGTGCCGCTGAACCGCGATGGTACGTGGGTGGTGTTAGGCCGTGGCCGTGTAGGATATGGTGACGGACTTAATGGAAAAGAGATGCCGTTCTATGAGAACTTCTACGGCGGTGGCTCGAGCACGGTTCGTGGCTTCCAGTCCAACACCATTGGTCCTAAAGCTGCGTACCTGAACGATGGCTCGTCAAACTGTAAGATCTCTGATCCAAACGGCGTCTGTAAGTCGGACGATGCGGTTGGTGGTAACGCCATGGCGATTGCCAGCCTGGAGCTGATTACACCAACGCCGTTCCTGAGCGAGAAGTATGCGAATTCCGTGCGTACCTCGGTGTTTATGGATGCCGGTACCGTTTGGGATACCAAATGGCAGAACACTGCAGAAACACGCGCGGCGGGTGTGCCAGATTACAGCGATCCTAATAACATTCGCGTCTCTGCCGGTGTGGCACTGCAGTGGATGTCACCGTTAGGACCGCTGGTCTTCTCATACGCCCAGCCGATGAAGAAAGTCGAGGGAGACAAGTCAGAGCAATTCCAGTTTAACATTGGTAAAACCTGGTAAGGCTCTGAGCAGGGAAGTGAAAATACCGTCTTGCACGCGTGCTGCCTGATAATGCGGCACGCTGCAAAAACACACGTTGAGGTAAGGAGTTTATAGTGAAAAAGTTGTTCTGTGCTGCTGCTCTGGGTGTTGCATTAGCTGCTTCTGCGGGTGCCCAAGCGGCTGATAAAGTTGCCGTCGTAAACCTGAGCCAGGTTTTCCAGCAGTCTCCGCAGCGTGCCGCTGTTGCTAAACAGCTTGAAGGTGAATTCCAGAGCCGCGCCTCTGACCTCCAGTCTCAGCAGCAGAAGATCCAGCAAGAAATTCAGGATCTGCAGCGTAATGCATCGACCATGAAAGCGAGCGACCGCACCAAGAAAGAGAAGCAAATCTCTTCTGAGCGTGCTGCCTTTGAACAAAAAGCACAGGCTTTTGACAAAGACAACCAAACTCGTCAGATGCAGGAGCGTAACAAGCTGCTGGCTAAAATCCAGACCGCTGTTCAGTCTGTAGCGAAAAGCGAAGGTTACGATCTGGTTCTGGACTCTCAGGCCGTGCTGTACTCTTCTTCTGATGCTAAAGACATCACTGCTGACGTTGTAAAACAGGTTAAATAATTGATGTCATCAATTCGACTGGCTGATTTAGCCCAGCAGTTGGATGCAGAATTGCACGGAGATGGCGATATCGTCATCTCCGGCATTGCTTCTATGCAATCCGCCACAACTGGCCAAATCACTTTTCTTGCAAACAGCCGCTACCGCGAGCAGCTCGCTACTATCCAGGCTTCAGCCGTGGTGCTGACGGAAGCGGATCTGGAGTGGTGTAAAACGGCCGCCCTGGTGGTGAAAAATCCTTACCTGACTTATGCCCGCATGGCACAACTGCTGGACACCACGCCGCAGCCCGCGCAGAATATCGCGCCCAGCGCGGTGATCGATGTAACGGCTAAGCTGGGTAACAACGTTTCGGTAGGCGCAAATGCGGTGATCGAGTCTGGCGTAGAGCTGGGTGACGACGTCGTTATTGGCGCAGGATGTTTTGTTGGTAAGCAGACGCGTATCGGTCGCGGCTCACGTTTGTGGGCTAATGTCACGATTTATCACGAAATTCAGATTGGTCAGGATTGTCTGATTCAGTCCGGCACCGTCATTGGTGCTGATGGTTTCGGGTATGCTAACGATCGCGGCAATTGGGTGAAAATCCCGCAGCTGGGTACCGTCGTGATTGGTGATCGGGTTGAAATTGGTGCCTGTACTACCATCGATCGCGGCGCGCTGGATAACACTCTGATCGGCAATGGTGTTATCATAGATAACCAGTGTCAGATTGCGCACAACGTCGTGATTGGTGATAACACCGCTGTTGCGGGTGGTGTGATCATGGCGGGTAGTCTGAAGATTGGACGTTACTGTATGATTGGCGGCGCCAGCGTCATTAACGGCCATATGGAAATCTGTGACAAAGTGACCGTAACGGGCATGGGCATGGTAATGCGCCCGATCACAGAGCCAGGCGTATATTCGTCGGGTATTCCACTGCAACCCAACAAAACCTGGCGTAAAACAGCAGCGCTGGTGATGAACATCGATGAAATAAGCAAACGCTTAAAAGCCATCGAACGTAAGGTCGGTAAAGACGACTAAACGCATCCCACGCTACTTGCTTTCATAACAAGAAGTGTACTTTCTTCCACCTTCGGTAACCCGAGAATGGCAGCAGGTATCGTAAGAAAGCGAAACGCCCCGAACTAATTTGCGGCCTGCGGAAGATCATTTTGATCGGTGCAGGCCGTGTTATTGATGCCATCAGATTTTTAGGACAGGAAGAGTATTTTGACTACTGAAACGCATACTCTGAAAATTGAAGAGATTTTAGAACTGCTGCCACACCGCTATCCTTTCTTGCTGGTTGATCGCGTGCTGGATTTTGAAGAGCATAAATATCTGCGCGCGGTGAAGAACGTTTCTGTTAACGAACCGTTTTTCCAGGGACATTTCCCTGGTAAGCCGATTTTCCCAGGCGTTCTGATCCTGGAAGCGATGGCGCAAGCGACCGGTATTCTGGCGTTCAAAAGCGTTGGGAAACTGGAACCAGGCGAACTCTATTACTTCGCTGGTATCGATGAAGCCCGTTTCAAACGTCCGGTTGTGCCGGGCGATCAGATGATCATGGAAGTGACCTTCGAGAAAACCCGTCGTGGTCTGACGCGCTTTAAAGGCGTGGCGACCGTGGACGGCAAAATTGTCTGTGAAGCGACCATGATGTGTGCCCGTAGCCGGGAGGCATAATAAGTGATTGATTCAACCGCCAATATCCATCCCAGTTCTGTCATTGAAGAGGGTGCCGTCATCGGCGCCAATGTTCACATCGGCCCGTTTTGCTTTATCGGCGCTAATGTGGAAATTGGTGAAGGAACCGTACTCAAATCGCACGTGGTGGTGAACGGCCACACGCGTATAGGCAAAGACAATCAGATCTACCAGTTCGCTTCCATCGGTGAAGTGAATCAGGACCTGAAATATGCGGGCGAACCGACGCGCGTTGAAATTGGCGATCGCAACCGCATCCGCGAGAGCGTCACCATTCATCGTGGCACCACGCAGGGCGGCAATGTGACCAAGGTCGGCAGCGATAACCTGCTGATGGTGAATGCTCACATTGCGCATGACTGCGTGATCGGCAATCGCTGCATCTTTGCTAACAATGCCACGCTGGGCGGTCACGTCACCGTTGATGATTTTGCGATTATCGGCGGCATGACGGCGGTACATCAGTGGTGCACCATTGGTGCTCACGTGATGGTTGGCGGTTGTTCAGGCGTCGCGCAGGATGTGCCGCCATATGTTATTGCGCAGGGCAACCACGCAACGCCATACGGTATCAACATCGAAGGTCTGAAGCGTCGCGGCTTTAGCAAAGAAGCGCTGCATGCCATTCGCAACGCGTACAAACTGCTGTACCGCAGCGGCAAAACGCTGGATGAAGTGAAACCAGAGATTGAAGAGCTGGCGAAACAACACAGTGAAGTGCAGCCTTTCTATGACTTCTTTGCCCGTTCAACGCGTGGATTGATTCGTTAATCCATGTCAGCGCGTCCCCTAACGATTGCCCTGGTCGCCGGAGAAACCTCCGGCGATATTCTTGGTGCAGGTCTCATCCGTGCGTTAAAAGCGCGCCATCCTGATGCGCGCTTTGTTGGCGTGGCCGGTCCGCTGATGCAGGCCGAAGGCTGCGAAGCCTGGTATGAGATGGAAGAGCTGGCGGTGATGGGCATCGTCGAAGTGCTGGGACGCCTGCGGCGTCTGCTGAAAATTCGTCGTGACCTGACGCAGCGCTTCACCGAACTCAAGCCGGATGTGTTCGTGGGCATTGATGCGCCGGATTTCAACATCACGTTGGAAGGCCGTCTCAAGCGCGCGGGTATTCGCACTATTCATTACGTCAGCCCTTCCGTTTGGGCATGGCGTCAAAAGCGCGTTTTCAAAATCGGCCGCAACACCAATCTGGTGCTGGCATTCCTGCCGTTTGAAAAAGCGTTTTACGATCGCTTTAACGTGCCGTGCCGCTTTATCGGCCACACCATGGCTGATGCGATGCCGCTGCAGCCCGATAAGCTGGCGGCGCGCCGCGAGTTAGGCATTGCTGACGAGGCGATTTGCCTTGGCTTGTTGCCGGGCAGTCGCGGTGCCGAAGTGGAAATGCTCAGCGCCGATTTCCTGCGCGCCGCGCAGCTGCTGCGTCAGCGCTATCCCACGCTGGAAATCGTGGTGCCGCTGGTGAACGCCAAACGCCGCGCGCAGTTTGAGCAGATCAAAGCGCAAGTTGCGCCAGAACTGCCGATGCATTTGCTGGATGGCAAAGGCCGTCAGGCGATGCTGGCCAGCGATGCCGCTATTCTTGCGTCTGGCACCGCCGCGCTGGAGTGCATGCTGGCGAAATGCCCGATGGTGGTCGGTTATCGCATGAAGCCGTCTACTTTTTGGCTGGCAAAACGTCTGGTAAAAACGCCGTACGTTTCCCTGCCAAATCTGCTGGCCGGTCGCGAGCTGGTGAAAGAGTTGCTGCAGGACGAATGCCAGCCCGACGCGCTCGCCGCGGCGCTGGAGCCGTTACTGCACGCTGGCCCGGAGCGCGAAGCGCTACTGAAAACCTTCACCGAACTGCATCAACAGATTCGCTGGAATGCCGATGAGCAGGCGGCGGATGCGGTACTGGAGATTATCAATGGCTGAATTTATCTATCCCAACGCGCAGCGGATTGCTGGCGTTGATGAAGTAGGGCGCGGCCCGCTGGTTGGCGCCGTGGTCACGGCGGCGGTGATCCTCGATCCCGCCAACCCGATTGCCGGACTGGCCGACTCGAAAAAGCTCTCCGAGAAGCGTCGTCTGGCGCTGTATGACGAGATCACAGAGAAGGCGCTGGCCTGGAGCCTTGGTCGTGCCGAGCCAGAGGAGATCGATCAGCTCAATATTCTGCACGCCACCATGCTGGCGATGCAGCGCGCGGTCGCGGGTTTGCACATTGCACCGGACTTCGTACTGATCGATGGCAACCGTTGCCCGGCGCTGCCGATGCCCTCGCAGGCGGTGGTGAAGGGTGATAGCCTGGTGCAAGCGATCAGTGCCGCCTCGATCATCGCAAAAGTCACGCGCGATCGTGAAATGACCGAGCTGGATTTGCTGTTCCCGCAATATGGCTTTGCGCAACACAAAGGCTATCCAACCGCGCTGCACATGGAAAAGCTGACGCAGCACGGCGCCACACCTCATCATCGTCGCAGCTTTGCGCCGGTGCGTAACGCCTTGATTGATGCCGATGTGCTGGCAGCCCGCCAGCCAACTACGCTTTAATAGCCTGACGCTGTTTTAACCGGAAACTGATATGGCTGAACCTCGTTTTATACATCTGCGCGTCCACAGTGATTACTCCATGGTTGATGGTCTGGCGAAAACCGGACCCTTAGTCAAGAAGGCGGCTGCGCTGGGCATGCCGGCGATTGCCATTACCGATTACATCAACCTGTGCGGGCTGGTGCGTTTTTACGGTAGCGCACACGGCGCGGGGATCAAGCCGATTATTGGTGCTGACTTCCAGGTTGCCAGCGAATTGATGGGCGATGAGCTGACACAGTTAACGCTGCTGGCGGCCAATAACACCGGTTATCAAAACCTGACCTTGCTGATTTCACGTGCATATCAGCGCGGTTACGGCATTGCGGGCCCAATCATCGATCGCGACTGGCTGCTGGAGCTGGGCGAAGGCCTGATTCTGCTGTCTGGCGGACGTCGCGGCGACGTGGGCCGCAGTCTGCTGCGCGGCAATAGCGCGATGGTAGCGCAGTGTTTGAGCTTTTATCAGGAACACTTCCCGAATCGTTATTACCTGGAATTGATGCGCACCGGTCGCGCCGATGAAGAAGCGTATCTGCATGCCGCCGTCGAGCTGGCGGTGGCCGAAGGCGTTCCCGTCGTTGCCACCAACGAAGTGTGCTTCCTGAATGAAGAAGATTTTGATGCGCATGAAATCCGCGTCGCGATTCATGACGGCTATACGCTGGACGATCCCAAGCGTCCACGTAACTACAGTCCTCAGCAATATATGCGCAGTGAAGAGGAGATGTGCGAGCTGTTCTCGGACATTCCGGAAGCGCTGGAAAATAGCGTAGAGATTGCTAAGCGCTGTAACGTAACGGTGCGCCTCGGCGAATATTTCCTGCCGCAGTTCCCCACCGGTGACATGAGCACTGAAGACTTCCTCGTGGCGAAGTCACGTGAAGGCCTGGAAGAGCGTATGGAATTCCTCTTCCCGGATCCGGCGGTGCGCGCAGAAAAACGCGTGGAATATGATGAACGTCTGGAGATTGAACTCACTGTTATCAACCAGATGGGCTTCCCGGGCTACTTCCTGATCGTGATGGAGTTTATTCAGTGGTCGAAGGACAACGGCATTCCCGTCGGCCCAGGCCGCGGTTCGGGTGCCGGTTCATTGGTGGCGTATGCGCTGAAAATCACCGATATCGATCCGCTGGAGTTTGACCTGCTGTTCGAACGTTTCCTGAACCCGGAACGTGTGTCGATGCCTGACTTTGACGTTGACTTCTGCATGGAGAAGCGCGATCAGGTGATCGATCACGTGGCCGATATGTATGGACGCGATGCGGTATCGCAGATCATCACCTTCGGTACCATGGCGGCGAAAGCGGTCATCCGCGATGTGGGACGCGTACTCGGTCATCCGTACGGTTTTGTTGATCGTATCTCGAAACTGATCCCGCCGGATCCGGGCATGACGCTGGAGAAAGCTTTCCTGGCTGAACCGCAGCTGCCGGAGATCTACGAGGCTGATGAAGAGGTGAAAGCGCTGATCGACATGGCGCGCAAACTGGAAGGTGTCACGCGTAACGCCGGTAAACATGCCGGTGGTGTGGTGATCTCGCCGACCAAAATCACCGATTTTGCGCCGCTCTACTGCGATGAAAACGGGCAATTCCCGGTTACCCAGTTTGATAAGAATGACGTGGAATATGCCGGGCTGGTGAAGTTTGACTTCCTTGGCCTGCGTACGCTTACCATCATCGACTGGGCGCTGAAGATGATTAACCCGCGCCGTGAAAAGCAGGGTTTGCCACCGATTGATATCGCCGCCATTCCGCTGGATGACAAGAAAAGCTTTGATATGCTGCAGCGCTCGGAAACCACGGCGGTGTTCCAGCTTGAATCGCGCGGCATGAAAGATCTGATCAAACGTCTGAAGCCTGACTGCTTCGAAGATATGATCGCACTGGTGGCGCTGTTCCGTCCGGGACCGCTGCAATCGGGCATGGTAGATAACTTCATTGACCGTAAGCACGGTCGCGAAGAGATCTCTTATCCGGATATTCAGTGGCAGCACGAAACCCTGAAGCCGGTGCTGGAGCCGACCTACGGCATCATTCTGTATCAGGAACAGGTGATGCAGATTGCGCAGGTGCTGTCTGGCTACACACTGGGCGGTGCGGACATGCTGCGTCGTGCGATGGGTAAAAAGAAACCCGAAGAGATGGCGAAGCAGCGTTCGGTGTTCCGGGACGGCGCGGAGAAGATGGGCGTCGACGGTGAGCTGTCGATGAAAATCTTCGATCTGGTAGAAAAATTTGCCGGTTATGGCTTTAACAAGTCGCACTCCGCCGCTTACGCGCTGGTTTCCTATCAAACCCTGTGGCTGAAAGCGCACTATCCGGCAGAGTTTATGGCGGCCGTAATGACCGCTGATATGGATAACACCGAGAAAGTGGTTGGCCTGGTCGACGAATGCTGGCGCATGGGCCTCAAAGTGTTGCCGCCAGACATCAACTCCGGTTTGTATCCGTTCCACGTCAATGACGAAGGCGAGATCGTTTACGGCATCGGCGCGATCAAAGGCGTGGGTGAGGGCCCGATCGAAGCGATCATTGATGCGCGTAATGAAGGCGGCTACTTCAAAGAGTTGTTTGATCTCTGTGCGCGCACCGACACCAAAAAGATCAACCGTCGCGTAATGGAAAAACTGATCATGTCGGGCGCATTCGATCGTCTCGGCCCGCATCGCGCGGCTTTGATGAGTGCACTCGGCGATGCATTAAAAGCGGCCGATCAGCATGCTAAAGCCGAAGCCATCGGCCAGGCCGATATGTTTGGCGTGCTGGCCGAAGAGCCAGAGCAGGTAGAGAAATCCTACGCCAGCATCACGCCGTGGCCGGAACAAATTCAACTGGATGGCGAACGAGAGACTTTGGGTCTCTATCTTACCGGACATCCGATTAACCAGTATTTGAAAGAAATTGAGCGTTACGTCGGCGGCATGCGGCTGAAAGACATGCATCCGACAGATCGTGGTAAAGTAACCGTCGCGGCGGGGCTGGTGATTGCCGCCCGCGTGATGGTCACTAAACGCGGTAACCGAATTGGTATTTGTACCATTGACGATCGTTCTGGTCGTCTTGAAGTGATGTTATTTACCGATGCGTTAGATAAATACCAGCAGTTGCTGGAGAAGGACCGTATCCTGATCGTCAGTGGACAGGTCAGCTTTGATGACTTTAGCGGTGGCCTTAAAATGACCGCTCGAGAAGTGATGGACATCGACGAAGCGCGGGAAAAATACGCGCGCGGACTTGCTATCTCGCTGACGGACAGGCAAATTGATGACCAGCTTTTAAACCGTCTCCGCCAGTCTCTGGAGCCTCATCGTTCCGGGACCATTCCGGTGCATCTCTACTATCAGAGAGCCGATGCGCGAGCGAAGCTACGCTTTGGTGCAGCGTGGCGTATTTCGCCCAGCGATCGTTTACTCAACGATTTGCGGTCGTTAGTAGGATCGGAGCAGGTGGAACTGGAGTTTGACTAAAACAGGAACATTATGAGTCTTAATTACCTGGATTTTGAACAGCCAATCGCAGAGCTTGAAGCGAAAATCGACTCGTTAAAATCGATTGGCCGTTCGGATGAGAAACACGATATTAATTTGGATGAGGAAGTGCAGCGTTTACGCGAAAAAAGCGTTGAGCTGACCCGTAAAATCTTCTCCGATTTAGGCGCATGGCAAGTGGCGCAACTCGCGCGTCATCCGCTGCGTCCTTACACACTGGACTATATCCGCAACGCGTTTGATGATTTCGACGAACTGGCTGGCGATCGTGCTTATGCCGATGATAAAGCGATTGTCGGCGGTATTGCCCGTCTTGACGGTCGTCCAGTGATGATCATTGGTCATCAGAAAGGTCGCGAAACCAAAGAGAAAATTCGTCGTAACTTCGGTATGCCGGCACCAGAAGGCTATCGCAAAGCGCTGCGTCTGATGGAAATGGCTGAACGCTTTAAGATGCCGCTGATCACCTTCATCGATACGCCGGGAGCTTATCCGGGCGTGGGTGCAGAAGAGCGCGGTCAGTCAGAAGCGATCGCACGCAACCTGCGTGAAATGTCTGGCCTGAAAATTCCGGTAATTTGTACCGTAATCGGCGAAGGCGGTTCCGGTGGTGCGCTGGCAATCGGCGTGGGCGACAAAGTCAACATGCTGCAGTACAGCACCTATTCGGTGATTTCACCGGAAGGTTGTGCGTCGATCCTGTGGAAAAGCGCCGACAAAGCTCCGCTGGCTGCTGAAGCGATGGGTATCACAGCTGAGCGTCTGAAAGAGCTGAAGCTGATCGATTCCATCATTCCTGAACCGCTGGGCGGCGCGCATCGTCAACCGGTAGATATGGCGGCTTCGCTTAAGCAGCAACTGCTGGCGGATCTGGCCGATCTCGATGTGCTGAGCACCGAAGAGTTGCTCAACCGTCGCTATCAGCGCCTGATGAACTACGGCTACGCTTGATACATCAGATCTAAGCAAGAAGCGGACCCCGGTCCGCTTTTTTTATGTCGAACGAACACCATTCTGATCAGCCATCCGTAGGGTAGCCATTCATGGCTACCTGGTTCGACGATTTCGCTGTGACTTCGGTGCAAGGTCCAGAAAAGACCAGCCCGATCGCAAAGAATAACTGCATCCATGCAGATCGGCCTCGCCTTCCATGGCTCGGACGCTTTGCTCTTCGGGCTGGTCTTTCCTGTCCCCTTTGGCTTGATCGTGGTTTTTCTGGTGCATTAGCATTCGGTTACAATCACTCAACAGCAGAGCATTCCAGGTTTATCCGCGCGCGGTTTTCGCTATCCTTATTCAGTGCCACAACACCACAGGAGGTGAGCATTGAATATTATTGCGATCATGGGACCGCACGGCGCTTTCTACAAAGATGAGCCTATTCGCGAACTGGATGCTGCCCTCAAGCTGCAAGGCTTCCAAACCGTTTACCCCAATAATGCCAGCGACCTGCTGAAGTTGATTGAACACAATCCGCGTATCTGCGGTGTGATTTTTGACTGGGACGATTACAGTCTGGCGCTGTGTAGCGACATCAATCAGCTTAATGAATATCTGCCGCTCTATGCCTTCATCAACACCCATTCGCAGATGGATGTCAGCATCAATGAGATGCGCATGGCGCTGCACTTCTTCGAGTATGCCCTGAGCGCTGCCGATGACATCGCGCTGCATATTCGTCAGTACACCGATGAGTACATCGATAACATCACGCCGCCGCTAACTAAAGCGTTGTTCACCTACGTCAAAGAGGGCAAATACACCTTCTGCACGCCGGGTCACATGGGCGGCAGCGCCTTCCAGAAAAGCCCGGTGGGCAGCCTGTTTTATGACTTCTTTGGCTCGAACACCTTAAAAGCGGATGTCTCGATCTCGGTTACGGAATTGGGTTCATTGCTCGATCACACCGGCCCGCATCTGGAAGCGGAGGAGTACGTTGCGCGCACCTTTGGCGCTGAGCAAAGCTACATGGTGACTAACGGCACCTCGACCTCGAACAAAATCGTCGGCATGTATGCGGCTCCATCGGGCAGCACGGTGCTGATTGACCGCAACTGCCATAAATCGCTGACCCATTTGCTGATGATGAGCGACATCATCCCAATCTGGCTGAAACCGACGCGCAACGCACTGGGCATTCTGGGCGGCATTCCACAGCGCGAGTTTACGCGTGACAGCATCCAGCAAAAGGTCAACGCCACGCCGCGTGCCAGCTGGCCGGTGCATGCGGTAATCACCAACTCAACCTACGATGGCCTGCTGTACAACACGCAGTTCATCAAACAGACGCTGGATGTGCCATCGATCCACTTTGATTCTGCGTGGGTGCCGTACACCAATTTCCATCCGATCTATGCCGGTAAAAGCGGCATGAGCGGCGATCGTATTCCCGGCAAAGTGATTTATGAAACGCAATCGACGCACAAACTGTTAGCGGCGTTCTCGCAGGCTTCGCTGATTCACATCAAAGGCGATTACGACGAGCACACCTTCAACGAAGCCTACATGATGCACACCACCACCTCGCCGAGCTACGCGATTGTCTCGTCGATTGAAACCGCGGCGGCGATGCTGCGCGGCAATCCGGGTAAGCGACTGATCAACCGCTCGGTTGAACGTGCGCTCCATTTCCGTCGTGAGATTCAACGCTTGCGGGAAGAGTCTGACGGCTGGTTCTTTGATATCTGGCAGCCGGAGCAGGTCGATCAAGCTGAATGCTGGCCGATCCAGCCGGGCGAGGAGGATTGGCACGGTTTCACCCATGCCGATCGCGATCATATGTATCTCGATCCGATCAAAGTCACCATTCTGACGCCGGGCATGAGCGAGCTCGGTAACATGGCGGAAGAGGGCATTCCAGCCGCGCTGGTGGCGAAGTTCCTCGATCAGCGCGGCATCGTGGTGGAGAAAACCGGGCCGTACAATCTGCTGTTCCTGTTCAGCATCGGCATCGATAAAACCAAAGCGATGAGCGTGCTGCGTGGGCTGACGGAGTTTAAGCGCGCATACGATCTCAACCTGCGGGTGAAAAATATGCTGCCGGATCTTTACGCTGAAGATCCCGACTTCTACCGCAACATGCGCATTCAAACGCTGGCGCAGGGCATTCATCAATTGATCCTGCAACATGATCTGCCGCGCCTGATGTTGAAAGCGTTCGACGTGCTGCCGGAGATGAAGATGACGCCGCATCAGGCATTTCAGCGCCAGGTAAAAGGTCAGGTGGAAACGGTGGATATTCGCGAGCTGGTGGGGCGCATTTCCGCCAACATGATTCTGCCGTATCCGCCTGGCGTGCCGGTGGTGATGCCGGGCGAGATGATCACCGAAGAGAGCCGTTCCGTACTCGATTTTCTGCTGATGCTTTGCACCATCGGCCGGCACTATCCCGGCTTCGAGACCGACATTCACGGTGCGACGTTGACGGAGGATGGGCGTTATCTGGTGCGCGTATTGCGTGAAGATGGCGAAGGCTAACTTAGGACAATCACCTCTTTTCATCGCCGCATTTGCCACGTAGGGTAAGCGGCTTATGTGAAAACCGGAGTCGCTATGCTGCAGATTAAACAGATCCATCACATCGCCATTATTGCCACCGATTATCAGCGCAGTAAGGCGTTTTATTGTGATGTGCTGGGCTTTGAATTGTTGGGTGAATATTACCGCGCCGAGCGTGACTCGTGGAAAGGCGATCTTGGCCTGAATGGGGTTTATACCATCGAACTGTTCTCTTTCCCCTCGCCGCCGCCACGCGTTAGTGGACCGGAAGCCTGCGGCCTGCGTCATCTGGCGTTTTGCGTTGAGGATGTTGAGCAGTCCATAGCGGCGCTGGCGGAGAAGGGCGTGACGTGCGAGCCGATTCGTATCGATGCGTTAACCGGTAAAGCCTGCACCTTCTTCCCCGATCCGGATGGTTTGCCGCTGGAGCTGTATCAGGCGTAAACTAGCGTCCGCCGCGAGCCGCAATTCGGTGGCTCGCCCGGACGGAACGCGCTCATGTCTTTATCTCATCTTGCTTCGCTGCTGACACCCGACGCTGGCTATGTGCTGGCGTTCAGCGGCGGACTTGATTCCACCGTGCTACTGCATCAATTGGTCTGCTGGCAACGTCAGCAGCCAGCGCTACGCGTGCGCGCGTTACACGTCCATCATGGTCTTAGCCCGAATGCCGATAGCTGGGCGCTGCATTGCCAGCAAGTTTGCCAGCAGTGGCAGATTCCCTGTGAAGTGCTGCATGTGCAGGTTGATGGCCGCGCCAACGGCATTGAAGCGGCTGCCCGCGAAGCACGCTATCAGGCGCTGTTTCAGCATCTGCAACCCGGTGAACACTTACTTACCGCTCAGCACCTCGACGATCAGGCGGAAACGCTGCTGCTGGCGTTAAAACGCGGCAGCGGACCGGCGGGTTTGGCCGCGATGCCGCTGCAGCGCAGGGTGGGTGAACATCGGCATCTGCGTCCGTTGCTCGACGTTAGCCGTCAGCAGCTGGAAAACTATGCTGCCGAGCATCAACTGCGCTGGATTGAAGATGAAAGCAACGCCGATAGCCGCTATGACCGCAACTTCCTGCGTCAGCAGATTCTGCCGCAGCTGCAGGCGCGCTGGCCGCACTTCAGTGCCGCCAGTGCACGCAGCGCCGCGCTCTGTGGCGAGCAGGAGCAACTGCTCGACGAGTTGCTGGCTGAGCAGCTGGCGCAGCTTAGCGATGCGCAGGGCGCGCTGCACTTCCCGCCGTTAATGAACATGAGTGAAGCGCGGCGTCATGCGCTGTTACGCCGCTGGATTGCTCAACAGGGCGGCGCGATGCCTTCGCGCGAGGCGTTGAAACGCATCACCGATGAAGTCATCAACAGCCGTGAAGATGCCAAACCTTGTTTGCGTTTCGGCGCTTTTGAGCTGCGCCGCTATCGCCAGCAACTCTATTGGTTAACGCCGCAGCCTTCACTTAGTCAGCACTTGCTAACCTGGCAAGACCGCACGCAGCCGCTTAATTTACCCGCTGGTTTAGGTTCGCTGCACGCGAATGCGTGGATTGCCGAACTGCGCCAGCCTGCAGCGGATGAAGCGATCACGATCCGCTTCCAGGCACAGGGTTATTATCATATACAGGGGCGCGCAGGTGGCCGCGAGATGAAGAAGCTGTGGCAAGAGCTGTGCGTTGCGCCCTGGCAGCGCGAACGTATTCCGTTGATTTATTTTAACCAGACGTTAATTAGCGCGCCGGGGCTGTTTATTACCCGCGAAGGCGCAGCCAGCAACGAGCAAGGCTGGCAGGCGATCTGGTCACCACAACAATAAAATGGAGAGCAATGATGAAACTTTGGATGGCCGCGGCGTTATTCGCTGCGGCGCTGCCGGCGTTGGCCGACGGCGATGTGAATGCGGGCGCGCAAAAAGCGGCAAGCTGTATGGCGTGTCACGGTGCGGAGGGCAAAAGCGCGGTGCCGCTCTATCCCAATCTGGCCGGGCAACATGCGCCTTATCTGCTGCATTCACTGCAAGCCTATAAAAAAGGCGAGCGGAGCGGCGGCCAGGCGGAAGTGATGAAAGCGTTTGTAGCGGGATTGAGCGATCAGGATATGGCAGATTTATCGGCGTATTACAGTTCGTTAAAACCTTAAGCGAGGTGGGCGGGATGTGATTCCCGCCCGAGAGAGGTTTTACTCGTCTTCGCTGACGACGACGGTGCCCAGCTCCGGATGTGTGAAGCTGGCGATGTGGTCGAGCCGCACTTCGCGGGTCTCGCCTGAGAGATCGACGGCAAGGTACTCGACGTTTTTACGTGAGACCATGTCCACGGCTTTGGCCTTGAGCTGATCGCCGTTTTTTAACTCTAACGACAGCGTCCAGTGTTTTTGGCAGGCGAGTTCAAGGTTGTCGTAATCATCGCAGTTGATGGGTTTGTAGGCTTCATTCGTCAACATAGTCGCTCACCAATAAGTTTGCAGCGGCATACGCTGCTTGTTCCCTGAGAGAAGAGTTTAGCGCAGAATCAGCGGCAATATCGTTGAGAGCCTTCAACGCACAACCTATGGCGTCTGGCACATACCCAAGGTCGCCGCTACCAATTTCGGCATACTTCTGGCGAACTAACTCACAATACTTTTGCACATACACCTCCTCAGCAGAGTTGATACTCTGGATGATAGGCGACTATATCACAGGAATTTCATCGAAATCAGCCCGGTCGTCACGGGAATGATGCAAGCAAATGGGCAAAAGTGACATTTCGCGCTGGTCTTATGCATTCAGCGTGCGCACAAAAGGTTAAGTTGATGAACAGGTTATTACGCGACGCAACGTCGAGCCAAACGGTAGGTGACAGATGATTGTGCTGTCTCGATCGCTTTCACTTGCAGATAATGAAGTGGAACTCAGTGCCATCCGTGCGCAAGGTGCCGGTGGCCAACATGTGAATAAAACGTCGACGGCGATTCACCTGCGATTTGATATTCATGCCTCATCGCTGCCGCCGTTTTATAAAGAGCGACTGCTGGCGGCGAGCCATCATTTGATTACCGCAGAAGGCGTGGTGATCATCAAAGCACAGGAACATCGCAGCCAGGAAATGAATCGGGAAGCGGCCGTGCAGCGGCTGATAAATCTGATTCAGGAGTTAACCACGGTGGAAAAAGTGCGGCGTGCGACCAAACCGACGCACGGCTCTAAAGTGAGGCGGCTGGAAGGTAAAACGCGACGCAGTAACGTGAAGGCGATGCGCGGAAAGGTGCAATAAAAAACGCCTCCGGCTGGAGGCGTTTTAGCGTTACTTGTTGAGGGCTTTCACCAGGAAGTCGACGATGTCATGTTGCTTAATCATCTGCTTCTCGCTGGCGGTACGCGCCTTATACTCAATCTCTTCGTTATCGAGATTACGATCGCCAATTACGATGGTGTGCGGCACGCCAATCAGCTCCATATCCGCGAACATCACACCTGGACGCTCTTTACGGTCATCCAGAATCACGTCAATGCCTTTGGCACGCAGCGTGTTGTACAGCTCTTCAGCCAACTGCTGCACACGGAAAGATTTGTGCATATTCATTGGCAGAATGGCCACTTCAAACGGTGCCAATGCCGCAGGCCAGATGATGCCGCGCTCGTCGTTGTTCTGCTCAATTGCCGCCGCCACAACGCGCGTGATACCGATGCCGTAGCAGCCCATGGTCATTACCTGGTTACGACCATCTTCGCCCTGAACCGCTGCTTTCATCGCTTCGGAGTACTTGGTACCCAGCTGGAAGATGTGGCCCACTTCGATACCGCGTTTAATCAGCAGCGTACCTTTGCCGTCTGGGCTTGGATCGCCTTCCACCACGTTACGGATATCTTCCACGCGCGGTTCTGGCAGATCGCGGCCCCAGTTGATGCCGCTCAGGTGTTTGCCATCAATGTTGGCACCCGCGCAGAAGTCAGCTGTTTTTGCCACGGTACGATCGGCGATCACTGGCATGGTCAAACCGACCGGGCCGAGCGAGCCTGGACCGGCACCCAGCAGCGCGCGAATCTGTTCTTCGCTCGCCATCTCCAGCGGTTCAGCGACGATATCCAGCTTCTCCGCTTTAATTTCGTTCAGCTGATGATCGCCGCGCAGCAGCAGGGCAACCAGCGTGTGGCCGCTCTCTTCGGTGGCTTTGACGAACAGCGTCTTAACGGTTTTCTCAATCGGCAACTGATGTTGCTCAACCAGCTCGGCGATAGTCTTGGCGTTTGGCGTATCGAACTGCGTCATGGCTTCTGTGGCGTGCGGACGCTCGCCAGCCGGCGCTAAGGCTTCGGCTTTCTCAATGTTGGCCGCGTAATCGGATTCGCTGGAGAAGATCACGTCATCTTCACCGCTCAGTGCCAGCACCTGGAATTCATGTGATGCGCTGCCGCCGATAGAACCGGTGTCAGCTTGTACGGCGCGGAAATCCAGGCCCATACGGCTGAAGCTCTGGCTGTAGGCGCGGTACATCGCGTCGTAGGTATCCTGCAGCGATTCCTGCGTGGTGTGGAACGAGTAAGCATCTTTCATGATGAACTCGCGTGAACGCATCACACCAAAACGCGGGCGCACTTCATCGCGGAATTTGGTCTGGATCTGATACAGATTGAGCGGCAGCTGCTTATAAGAGCTCAGCTCGTTGCGGATCAAATCGGTGACCACTTCTTCGTGGGTTGGACCCAGCACGAAGGGACGTTCGTGACGATCTTTAATGCGCAGCAGTTCCGGGCCGTATTGCTCCCAACGGCCGCTCTCTTCCCACAGATCGGCAGGCTGAACCACCGGCATGGAGATCTCAATCGCACCGGCGTTGTTCATCTCTTCACGCACGATGTTTTCAACTTTTCGCAGCACGCGAATCCCGGTCGGCAACCAGGTGTAGAGACCGGAAGCCAGTTTGCGGATCATGCCGGCGCGCAGCATCAGCTGGTGGCTGATCACTTCTGCATCGGAAGGTGTCTCCTTCAGAGTGGAGAGCAGATATTGAGTAGTACGCATTGATTACGATTCCAGTTATACGGAAGGAAACTGACAAAATTTTTCTGGCGGCTAGTGTACCAGCGAGATCAATCACTCAAAAGCGGGTTTTAACGGGGATCGAGGGCGATCACCTCGGTTCCTGCCTCATCAATGCGCCAGCGCACGTTAAAGTCGAGTAGCCAGGCGGCATATTCACGATCTTCCGTCTCACCTTTACGGTAAGCCGGGCGCGGATCCTGCGCCAGCACTTCGCTAATGAAACGCGCTAGCTGCGGATGGGTTTTCTGCTGCAGCTGAAGCTGGCTCTGCGCCAGCGGCGAAAAGCGCACCGGCATGGTGGCATCAGGCGCTGCCTGTGCAAACCCGGCGCGCGCATCAGGCAGCGCTTCAGCGAACGGCAGATAAGGTTTGATATCCACCACCGGCGTGCCATCGACTAAATCGAGGCTGCCGAGCTGCAAGATCACCTGCTGCTTCTCGCAGCGAATGCCTTTTAACTCAACCAGCGACATACCGATAGGATTGGGGCGGAAGGTTGAACGGGTGGCGAACACGCCCATACGCGCATTGCCACCGAGGCGCGGTGGACGCACGGTCGGACGCCAGCCACCTTCCATGGTTTGGTGGAACACAAACAGCACCCACAAATGACTAAACGCTTCCAGCCCGCGTACCGCTTCCGGCTGATTGTAAGGTGGTAGCAGATGCAGCTCGCCGCCGCCATCCTGCACCAGACCGGGCTGGCGCGGAACGGCAAACTTCTCTTTCCACGGCGAACGAATTACGCCGATTTGCGCAAAGGCAAACTCACTCATTGATTTGATACTTTCAGTGCGGAGCCCTGGCAAATGGCCTGGCGATAGCATCCCGGCGTGCTGGTGACAATTTCGCACCCATGCAGCAGGACGGCGTTGGCTTTCATGCCGGCTGCGCGAATCTGCAGGCGTTTGCGCGCGGTGTTGATGTTAGGAGGCGAATCCTGGCTGCTGCTCTGGCAATCTTCAGCAGAGACTTCGCCCAAATCGCGGAACGGGTTGCTGACCAGATCGGCCGCATCGGTGTAGATCTTCACCGGCGCGGGACGTGAAGTCGGTTTACGTTGTGGCTCGCTGGATGCCTGTTGCGGACGAGAAGGAGCACTGCTTATCGGGTGATATTCACGCACACACCCGGTTAGCATCAATGCTAACAAGCAGAGCGGTAAAAAACGCATGGCAACATCCTCAAGTAATAAAAAAGTGGCGTTATTGAAACAAGGACGACAATAAATAACAAGTCAGGTGCAATTTATGGCAAAAGAAAGGGCGGCCGAAGCCGCCCTGCAAGGCATGAAAGGTGAACATTACCAGCCTTTCACTGCGCCACCGTTGAAGATCTTGTTGGCCGCTTCAGACACTTCGTCTGATTGGTAAGCCTGCACAAACTTCTTCACGTTCTCCGCGTCTTTATTATCTTCACGGCTAACAATCAGGTTCACGTAAGGTGAATCTTTGTCTTCCACGAAGATGCCATCTTTCGCTGGTGTCAGACCAATCTGGCTGGCGTACGTGGTGTTGATCACCGCCAGTGCGATCTGCTGATCGTCAAGTGAACGTGGCAGCTGCGGCGCTTCCAGCTCAACAATCTTCAGCTTTTTCGGGTTCTCAATGATATCCAGTGAGGTTGGCAGCAGGCCAACGCCATCTTTCAGTTTGATCAGGCCGACCTTCTGCAGCAGCAACAGTGAACGTCCCAGGTTGGTTGGGTCGTTCGGGATAGCAACCTGTGAACCGTCCTGCAGTTCATCCAGTGATTTGATTTTCTTCGAGTAGCCGGCGATTGGGTAAACGAAGGTGTTCGCTACGATGGCCAGCTTGTAACCGCGATCTTTGATCTGCTGATCCAGATACGGCTTATGCTGGAAGGCGTTAACGTCAATATCACCTTTGCTCAGCGCTTCGTTTGGCAGCACGTAATCGTTAAAGGTCACCAGCTCAACATCGAGGCCATATTTCTCTTTCGCCACTTTAACTGCAGTTTCAGCAACCTGCTGTTCAGCGCCGACAATCACACCCACTTTAATGTGGTTTGGATCTTTTGCTTTCTGATCGCATCCTGCCAGCGCAATTGCGCCAATCAGAGCACCCACAGCGGCAATCTTTTTAAATGTAAAAGACATATCCTTTCCTTAATAGAGGACTATTGATGTTGCTTGCTTACTTATGGGACACAGCACGTACAATGCGGTCGCCACAGAATTGGATTAAATAGACCAGCACAACCAGCAAAACCAGCACGGTGTTCATTACGGTGGCGTTATAGCCAATGTAACCGTATTGATAGCCAATCTGGCCCAAACCGCCTGCGCCAACCGCTCCGCCCATTGCGGAGTAGCCAACCAGCGTAATCAGGGTAATTGTAGCGGCATTCACCAGACCTGGCAGCGCTTCCGGCAGCAGGACTTTACGCACGATCTGCAGCGGGGTGGCGCCCATGGCGCGAGATGCTTCGATCAATCCGGTTGGCAGTTCCAGCAGGGCGTTTTCCACCATACGTGCAATAAACGGCGCGGCGCCGACGGTTAGCGGCACAATCGCGGCTTGCAAGCCAATCGAGGTGCCGACTATGGCGCGGGTGAACGGAATCATCCATACCAGCAGGATAATGAACGGAATCGAACGGAAGATATTCACCAGCGCCGACAGCACGCGATAAAGCGCGTTGTTGGCCAGAATCTGGCCGGGACGCGTCACATACAGCAGCACGCCAATCGGAAGACCGAGGACAAAACCAAAGAAACCAGAGACGAAGGTCATCATCAGCGTTTCCCAGACGCCACGCGTCAGTAACCACATCATCGCTTCAGACATAACCCAACACCTCTACTTTCACATGATTTTCTTTCAGCCAGGCAATCGCGGCTTGTGTATCTGTTTCACTGCCATCCATCTCAGCCAGCATGATGCCGAACTTCACGCCGCCGGCGTAATCCATCTGCGCACTGATGATGTTGTTATTAACGTTAAAGCGGCGAGCCGATTCTGACAGTAGCGGAGCATCCACCGATTTGCCGGTGAACTCGAGACGCAGCAGCGGCACGCTATCAGCTGTTGGCTGTGGCGCCATGCGTTGCTGGTAGTCGTCGGGGATATCCAGATGCAGCGTAGATTGAATGAATTGTTGCGCCAGCGGCGTTTTCGGATGCGAAAACACTTCGCTTACGCTGTCTTTTTCAATTAACTCACCATTGCTGATCACCGCAACCTGATCGCAGATGCGTTTCACCACATCCATTTCATGGGTGATCAATAGAATGGTAATGCCCAGACGACGGTTAATGTCCTTAAGCAGCTCAAGAATCGAACGCGTGGTTGCAGGATCCAGTGCGCTGGTGGCTTCATCACACAGCAGCACCTTAGGATTGCTCGCCAGTGCGCGGGCAATCGCAACACGCTGCTTTTGTCCGCCAGAGAGATTTGCTGGCCAGCTATCATGCTTGTCTGATAATCCGACCAGATCCAGCAATTCGCTAACGCGCTTCTTTATCTGTTCGCGCGAAAGATTGCCTAACTCTAATGGCAGCGCCACGTTACCGGAGACGGTGCGGGAGTTCATCAGATTAAAGTGCTGGAAAATCATGCCAATCTGGCGGCGCGCCAGTGTCAATTGGCCAGAAGAAAGGGTGGTTAATTCCTGGCCATCAACCAGCACGCGTCCGGAGGTTGGGCGCTCCAGCAGATTGACGCAGCGAATCAGGGTACTTTTACCGGCACCGGAGGAACCGATGACGCCATAGATCTGTCCAGCAGGCACGTGCAGGCTGACGTTGGATAGCGCCTGAATGGTGCGTGAGCCTTGCTGGAACACTTTGGTGATATTTTCGAGTTTAATCATTAGTTTATTTATTATCGTGTTGCATAGTCCGTGGTGTATCGGGCTTCACTCAGCAGGGCTGTGCGAAATTTGGATGGATGTTAAGGCATCCAGACGGCTAAATCAATGGAAGTCATTCAAACTGCCATTCTCTCGCTATACGCAATCATGCGATACTTAGCGACACATTTTCAGCAGGAGTTTCTACGTGGCGAACAAAGTCCCGGCTATTTTTCTTGATCGTGATGGCACATTGAATGTTGATCACGGCTATGTTCATGAAATCGATAATTTCGAATTCATTGATGGCACCATCGAAGCGCTACAGGCGTTAAAAAAGATGGGCTATGCGCTGGTACTGGTGACTAACCAGTCGGGCATTGCGCGTGGCATGTTTACCGAAGACCAATTTATGCAACTCACAGAATGGATGGATTGGTCGCTGGCCGATCGTGATGTTGATTTGGATGGCATCTATTTCTGTCCGCATTTGCCAGATGCAACGGTAGAAGCGTATCGCCAGCAGTGTGATTGCCGTAAGCCGCAGCCGGGCATGTTGCTCTCCGCGCAGCAGCATCTGGATATCGATATGGCTTCTTCTTATATGGTAGGCGACAAAATAGAAGATATGCAGGCGGCGTTAGCAGCGGGTGTGGGTACCAAAGTGCTGGTGCGTAGTGGCAAGCCGGTAACGGCAGAAGGGGAAGCAGTGGCGGATTGGGTGATTAACAGCCTGGCAGAGCTGCCAGCACGCATCAAAAAGGCCTGAAAACGGGTCTTTTGCGCAAATTTCAAGCGAACAGCAAAAAACTTGAAATTTGCACTTGTCAGCTCCGAATAACTCCCTATAATGCGCCACCACTGAGACGGCAAAGCGGCAACGCAGACGGCTTGGCAGGGAGTGAAGAAATTCATCCCGCCGGATGAAAACGCTGAAAAAAGTGTTTGACTCCGAAGGAGAGTAGCGTAGTATACGCCACCTCGCGACAGACGGTTCAGCCGCTGTTCGCAACGCTCTTTAACAATTTATCAGACAATCTGTGTGGGCACTCGCAGGATTGATATCCGCGTCTCCGGACGCAAAAAAATATCAAAGCCTCACGAGTGAACACATAATGAAATTCATTATGACGTTTTACAGATGAGCATCGCTGAACTGGTTTCAGCAAATCAAACTTAAATTGAAGAGTTTGATCATGGCTCAGATTGAACGCTGGCGGCAGGCCTAACACATGCAAGTCGAA